>NZ_CP039692.1:550000-850000 GCF_005145045.1 Agrobacterium larrymoorei | reverse complement strand
GGCATTCGAACTTGTCCCGAAGGAACACGTTGAAGCGCGTAAAGGCGGGGTTTCGCGTGGGCTGAACATAGGTCTTGAGGCTGACGACACTTGGCAGCCGCATGGAAAAACTGGGAGAACACACCGCGTGATCATATTCAGCGATGATGTTCACACGGTCAAGAAAAACTGCCTTGATCGCGTCCTGCCAGGACCACAACGACAAGGGGTAATAACTCAGCGGCCTGTAGTCTGCGTTCAGAACGAGCGCGGGCAGGGCCTGTGGTGAAACTGCAATCGTCAAGGGCGTCTCCTGACCGATTCGGCATCTGCACTTTGTATATTAGGTCCGTTGTTACAGGATTGTGAAGCCTCTAAATGAAGCGCCGAAAGAAAGGCGGATTTCAGGCGATGGGAAGCGCTTCTCGACGCGTAATCACGGCGTAATAGGCCCAGAATATTCGCGCCGCGACAGACCTCCATGGCGACCAGAAAAGAGCCAGTGTCGACAGCTGTTTGCTGGTGGGTCTGGCTTCCAGACCGAGCGCGTGCATGACGGCCGCCTGCAATGCCACATCGCCCGCGGGAAACAGGTCGACATGCCCTTCGCAGAACATCAGATAGACCTCAGCCGTCCAGGGTCCGATGCCGCTGAGCGCGGTGAGTTGCGCAAGCGCCTGCTCGCCATTCAGTTGGCTCAGCGAAAACAGGTCCAGATCGCCATTGGCTATGGATGTCGCAAGGCCGATCAGCGTTTTCGTTTTGGCGCGGGAGAGACCGAAAGTGGCCATCTTGGTTTCGTCTACGGAAAGAAAACTCTCCGCCGTCATCGCTCCCGTCCCAGCCACCATCCGGCTCCAGATGGCATCGGCGCTTGCGCGTGAAACCATCTGTGAAACGATGATGCGGGCGAGGCCTTCGAAGCCGGGCTCTCTCAGGCGAAGCGGAATGGGGCCTGCGTTGTCGATGACACGCTCGAGTCGCGGATCGAGAATACGAAGTGCTGCGACACCTTCTTCGATATCCGCCATTGTCCGTATGATTTTCACGTTACCCCCAAAGCCTGCGATGACAAGCCGCGTTGAAACGTGGCAGAAGAAATCATGGCATCACCCATTCGTCAAAATCCGGTCTTTCGTTTTGCGCCCAGCCCCAACGGACCGCTGCATCTCGGCCACGCGCTTTCGGCGCTTTTGAACCATGATATGGCGAAGGAGCAAGGTGGCCAGTTTCTTCTGCGCATCGAGGACATAGATATTGCCCGATGTACACCCGCTTTCGAGCAGGGGATTTACGACGATCTCCACTGGCTGGGCTTGAACTGGGAGAAGCCCGTTCGTCGGCAATCGCAACATTTTGCGGAGTATCGCTCGGCACTCGAAAAGCTTATCGAGATGGGACTGGTCTACCCGTCCTTCATGAGCCGGGGCGAGATCAAGGCATTTGTGGGTCAGTACGAGGCTGATGAAAAAATCTGGCCGCGTGATCCGGATGGCGCGCCGCTTTATCCTCCGCTCGATAAGGCGCGGTCGAAGCAGGACGTCGATGCGTTGCTGGCTTCCGGTGCCAGGCACGCGTGGCGGTTGGATATGGACAAGGCGCTCTCCGTCATTTCCACGCCCCTTTACTGGAGGGAAAAACGGGAGGACGACGACGCGCTGGTTGAAGCTCAGCCCGCTCTTTGGGGGGATGTGGTTCTCTCACGTTCAGATGCACCATCCAGCTATCACCTGTCCGTGGTTCTGGATGACGCGCTTCAGGGCATAACGCATGTGGTGCGCGGGCTCGATCTTTTTCACGCAACGTCGGTTCACAGGCTGCTTCAGCATCTTCTTGGGCTGCCCATGCCGGTTTATCATCACCACCGGCTCGTGGTGGGGCCGGATGGAAAAAAGCTTTCCAAAAGCGAAGGAAGCACCGGTCTTTCAGCGCTTAGAGCAGAAGGTCGCACGCCGTCAGATATCCGCCGCCTCGTCGGCCTCTAGTGCCTGCTTCAAGCTTCCGGTGTGAATGCCCGCCTTCACTATGTGGCGCACGCGGTATTTCATCAGGGCGGCATTCACTTCCGCGCCCAGCATGAATATGACCCCGATCATGTAAAGGAACACCAGCACGATCATGACCGAGGCCAGACCGGCATAGGTGGCGGAATAATTGGCGAAGGTTGCGAGATAATAGGCAAAAATGCCCGCGCCGATGACCCAGAAAATCAGGGTCAGCAGAATGCCGGGAAGCACGTCCCAAAGCTTTCGCCGACCCGCAGGCAGCCACAAATGCGCAGCAACAAGGCCGACGGCGAGAACGATGATCGTGCCGTAAAGGCCAAGGTTCGAGATCGTCTTCAATATGTCCGTCAGAAGCGGCCAGCGCGTTTCTGCAAATCGCAGGGCGACAGGCACCGCAACCAGCACGATGCTGATGCCTGTGAAGATGATGACCGCGAGGATGACGTAAAACAGGCTGAGCAGGCGTGTGACATACCACCAGCGGGTTTCGCTGACGCGATAGGCTCGGTTGAGAGATATGCGGATGGCTTCGACTCCATTCGAGGCGAAGTAGGCTGCGGCCAATACCGAAATCGTCAGCAGGCCGCCGCGCGGAATGGTCAATACTTGCTGCACCTGCGCAGCCAGCGGCCCGGCAATCGCTTCCGGCCATGTATCGAAAATCAAATGGACAGCCGTTTCGGAAAATTGATCCGCGCCGAGAAAGCTGGCCAGCGCCGTGCCGAAAATCAGGAACGGGAAGAGCGCCAGCAGAATGGAGAGCGCCACATGGCTCGCCATTGCCCAGCCATCGTCCTCCGCGAAATGAAAATAAGCATCGAAGGCAACTTTCTGGGCGAGGCGTAAAGCGGCGACCATGTCACCTCCTTGATCGGCATTTCATTCGTAAGGTGCAATGAAATATGGGAAATCGGTTCTCGTTTGTACAGCGCTTGAGCGTTCCAATCGGTTCCATCACGAAGAAGAATTGTGCACTACTGAAACTGCGCTTAGGTTTGCCAAACGTTAAAACATCGATTCTCAAGGAAGCACATGTCCGAAAAGCCGGTGATAATCATTACGGGATGTTCCACCGGTATCGGGGCGCATTGCGCCAAGGCACTGCATGCCGATGGCTGGAGGGTGTTCGCAACCGTGCGCCGGGTGGAGGACATGGTGGAGCTGGAGCGCTCCGGCATCGAAACTCTCATCATGGATTACACCAAGCCAGAGACCATCGCAGCACTGGTCGATGAGGTGGCCGCGCGCACTGGCGGGCGCATCGATGCGCTATTTAACAACGGCGCTTATGGACAAGCGGGTGCGGTGGAGGATATTTCGGTCGAGGTTCTGCGCAGGCAGTTCGAGACCAATGTCTTCGGCTGGCATGACCTGACCTGCCGCGTGATTCCCTTGATGCGCAGGCGCGGGCAGGGCCGGATCGTTCACTGCTCCTCTATTCTCGGGCTAGTACCTTATCGGTATCGCGGCGCTTACACCGCATCGAAATTCGCCATCGAGGGACTTGGCGTGACGCTGCGCATGGAGCTGCAGGGCAGTGGCATTCATGTCAGCCTGATCGAGCCGGGGCCGATTGCGACCAACTTCACGCCAACGGCGCTCAAGCACATCAGGGACAATATCGATCTCGAAAACTCCGCGCACGCGGCGGAATATCGCAGGCAGCTTGCGCGGCTGGATGGCACCGGCCCGGTCAACAAGCACAAGCTTGGACCGGAAGCGGTCTACAAGGAACTGAGACACGCTTTGACGGCACCTCGGCCAAAGCCGCATTACGTCATCACCACTCCGGCGAAACAGGGCGTGTTGCTCAAGCGACTTTTGCCCGCTTCACTGTTTTACCGCGTTCTTCGCAAGTTCGATTAGAGCGTTTCCTTGTTAAATGGAAACGTTCTGCCGGGCATCTTTCCGCCAGGCTCAAAGGCGATCGGCTCGACCGTACCTTTGGGTATGCCCTTCGCCAATCGCCTTTGCCCTGACAAAAACCTGCTCCGGCAGAACTGTTTCCATTTAACAAGAAAACGCTCTAGCAAATGCCTAAGCTGATCAGTTAGAACGGTTTCAAAGTCTTGAGGGAGGTTAGCGCATGTCCAGTTTTACAACCGTTCTCGCGGTCATCGTTATGGGGCTGGTCGTGCTGGTGCTCATACGCGGGCTGTTCAACATGGTGAAAGGCACGGACGCCAATCGCTCCAACAAGCTCATGCAGCTTAGATTGCTGCTTCAGGCCATCGCCATCGTGCTGATCATGTTCACCCTGTGGCTGACGGGCGGCGGGCGCTGAGCATGGTAAAGCTGAACAAGATTTACACGCGCACGGGTGACGACGGTACGACGGCGCTGGTTTCCGGGCCACGCCGGGCAAAGCATGATCTGCGCGTGGAAAGCTATGGCGACGTAGATGAAACCAACTCCGTCATCGGCATGGCGCGCCTCCACACGAAGGAATTGCCGGAACTGGACGCCATGCTCTTCCGCATCCAGAACGATCTTTTCGATTTAGGCGCGGACCTCGCAACACCGGATGACGGCAAGCCGCTGTCTTATGAGCCGCTCAGGATCATAGAGTCTCAGGTTAGCCGTATCGAGAGCGAGATCGACGCGTTGAACGAAGGGCTCGAGCCGCTCAAATCATTCGTGCTGCCCGGCGGTTCTGCCGCTGCCGCTTACTTGCATCTGGCGCGCACCGTTTCCAGGCGGGCGGAGCGCAGAATGGTGGAGCTTTCGCGGCTGGAAGGCGAGGCGGTCAGCGATGCCGCGCTGAAATATATCAACCGCCTGTCCGATTTTCTGTTCGTTGCAGCACGCTTTGCCAATCATGCGGGGGATGCGGCAAAGTTGGATGTGCTGTGGGTGCCGGGACAGAATCGCTAAGCCGGAACCGTTGAGCGGAAAGATCGAGGTCGTCTTCACATGTTCATTCCGCTGCATGACGCGAACTCGCTCAAGCACATCAAGCTGCAATATGTCACGCTGACGCTGATTGGCATCAACATTCTCGTCTGGTTGGTTGCGGGCGCTTTTTCCTCTGAAGAGCAGGCCAACGCCGCCATTCTCGGGCTTGGCTTCATCCCAGCGGTTGTCTTCGATTATGCGATCCTCGATGACGCGATGAAAATCGTACCGACCGATGCCACGGTGCTGACCTACGCCTTTCTGCATCTCGGCTTCCTGCATCTGGCGTCCAACATGGTTTTTCTCTGGGTCTTCGGCGATAATGTCGAAGATGCCTTCGGCCATCTGCGATTTCTGATTTTCTATCTGGCCTGCGCCGCTGCCGGAGCCTTGTTCCACGCTCTGATCGAGCCAGCGTCTCAAGGTCCGCTGATTGGCGCGTCCGGGGCGGTCTCCGGCGTTGTCGCCGCTTATCTTCTGCTCCATCCAAAGGTGCGGGTCTGGGTGCTGGTTTTCATGCGCATACCCATTCCCTTGCCAGCCTTCATTCCGCTTGCCTTCTGGGTGGCGCAGCAGTTTTTCATGCTGCTTTTTGGGCTGGAGCAGGGCGTTTCATGGGCTGCGCATGTGGGTGGCATCATGGCTGGTTTGGTTCTCGTGCTTTTCTTCCGCAGGCGTGGCGTGCCTCTGTTCGACCGTCAGATCGTGACCCCGCGCGCCGTGCAGCATAAAAATCAGGGGCCGCAAAGCGCTCTCGTGTCGCAAACGGAACGGCCATTCGATGGCGTTCCGTGAAAATTATTCTGAAGCCGTGTATTTACGTTAACGTCAACGTAAGATATCCCGGAAGTGCATGACGCCATGAGCATTGTTCCGTTGAACTTGATGGAAAAATGCGTATCCATGGCTCGACTTGATTATCAGGAGGACCGTCGAGCGTTCGCGTTCATGGTCAGGAGTTGAGAGAAGGCTACCGATGAAGATTCTTGTGCCTGTGAAGCGTGTGGTGGACTACAACGTGAAGATCCGCGTGAAAGCGGATGGTTCCGGTGTTGAGCTTGCCAACGTCAAGATGTCGATGAACCCGTTTGACGAAATCTCGGTTGAAGAAGCGCTGCGCCTGAAGGAGGCGGGCAAGGCGGAGGAAGTGGTGGTCGTGTCCATCGGCCCTGCAAAGGCTGAAGAGACGCTGCGCACCGCGCTCGCCATGGGCGCCGACCGCGCAATCCTCATCGAAACCGACGAAACGGTTGAGCCGCTCGCGGTTGCCAAGCTCTTGAAGGGCGTGGTCGAGGCTGAGAACCCCGGCCTCGTCATCGTCGGCAAGCAGGCCATCGATGACGATTCGAACCAGACCGGCCAGATGCTGGCTGCTCTTCTCGGCTGGGGTCAGGGCACATTTGCCTCCAAGGTCGAACCCTCCGATGGCAAGGTTGCCGTCACTCGTGAAGTGGATGGCGGTCTCCAGACCGTTGAACTGAAGCTGCCAGCCGTCGTCACCACGGACCTGCGTCTCAACGAGCCACGCTATGCCTCGCTGCCGAACATCATGAAGGCCAAGAAGAAGCCGCTGGACAAGAAGTCGCCTGCCGATTTCGGCGTCGATACCGCACCGCGCCTCAAGGTTCTGAAGACCGAGGAGCCCGCTGGCCGCAAGGCAGGCGTCAAGGTCGGCTCGGTTGCCGAACTGGTGTCCAAGCTTAAAGCTGACGGCGTAATCTAAGGAAAGCGAAAGGGAGATCAAATATGGCCATTCTTCTTCTGGCAGAACACGACAATGCAACCCTTTCCGACCAGACGGCGAAAACGCTGACGGCGGCAACGCAAATTGGTGGCGACGTCCATGTGCTGGTCGCAGGCGCCAGTGCAAAGGCCGCAGCCGATGAGGCTGCCAAGCTTTCCGGCGTCTCGAAAGTTCTTCTTGCTGACGATGCTTCCTATGCGAACCAGTTGGCGGAGCCACTTGCGGCACTTCTCGTTTCGCTTGCCGCATCCTATGACGTGATCATCGCCCCTGCGACGGCATCGGCCAAGAACGTGCTTCCGCGCGTGGCCGCTCTTCTGGACGTTGCGCAGGTGTCGGAAATCACCGAAGTCGTGTCCGCCGACACCTTCAAGCGTCCGATCTATGCCGGCAACGCCATTCAAACCGTTCAGGCAACGGACGCCAAGAAGGTTATCACCGTTCGTACCGCGTCCTTTGCTCCGGCACAGGCTGGCGGTTCTGCTTCCGTCGAAACCGTCTCGGCTGCAGAAAACCCCGGCGTGTCCTCTTTCGTCTCGGATGCGCTGGCCTCTTCGGACCGCCCGGAACTAACCTCTGCCAAGATCATCATCTCCGGTGGTCGTGCACTCGGTTCTTCGGAAAAGTTCAAGGAAGTCATTCTGCCGGTTGCCGACAAGCTCGGTGCTGCCGTTGGCGCATCGCGTGCGGCGGTGGATGCCGGTTATGCTCCGAACGACTGGCAGGTTGGCCAGACAGGTAAGGTGGTTGCGCCGCAGCTTTACATCGCAGCGGGCATTTCCGGTGCCATCCAGCATCTGGCCGGCATGAAGGACTCGAAGGTCATCGTCGCCATCAACAAGGATGAGGAGGCCCCGATCTTCCAGGTTGCCGATTACGGCCTAGTCGCAGACCTCTTCGACGCTCTCCCAGAGCTTGAAAAAGCAATCTGATAGCGGCATTGATACAGGCGGCGCGTTTTTTGAAAACGCGCCGCTTTTGTTTTTCGAGAATATCCGTAACATCGCGTTCCAAGCGCATGCTGCGCCAGACCAGACCCGACAGGAGAAATACGCATGACCGCCCCAATCAAAAACATCGGTGTTATCGGAGCCGGTCAGATGGGCTGCGGTATTGCGCATGTTTCCGCGCTGGCAGGCTACAAGGTCCACATCTATGATCTTTCCAAGGATCGTATCGAGGCGGGCCTCGCCACCATAAACGGCAACCTCGCCCGTCAGGTCAGCAACGGCAAGCTTGAGGATGATGCCCGCAAATCGGCGCTCGGCCTCATCGGCGGCTCGTCCGATCTCAACGATCTCGCAGCCATGGACCTCGTTATCGAGGCGGCGACGGAGCATGAAGAAACCAAGCGCAAGATTTATGCGCAGGTCTGCCCCGTCTTAAAGCCGGAAGCCCTGCTGGCCACCAATACATCGTCGCTTTCCATCACCCGTCTGGCTTCGGCGACCGACCGCCCGGAGCAGTTCATGGGCATCCACTTCATGAACCCCGTTCCGGTGATGAAGCTGGTCGAACTGGTGCGCGGTATCGCAACCGGTGAAAAGACCTTCGAAACCGCGAAGGACTATGTACGCTCGCTGGACAAGGCAATCACGGTCGCCGAAGATTTTCCGGCCTTCATCGTCAACCGCATTCTGTTGCCCATGATCAACGAGGCGATCTATACCCTTTATGAAGGCGTGGGCACGGTCGAGGCCATCGACACCGCCATGAAACTCGGCGCCAACCACCCGATGGGCCCGCTCCAGCTTGCCGATTTCATCGGTCTCGACACCTGTCTCTCGATCATGCAGGTGCTGCATGACGGTCTGGCCGACAGCAAATACCGCCCGTGCCCGCTGCTGGTAAAATACGTCGAAGCTGGCTGGCTCGGCCGCAAATCGGGCCGAGGCTTTTACGACTACCGCGGCGAAACGCCGGTTCCGACGCGTTAAATCGAACGAACCACCTTAAGTTAGGTCAGAGGAGTCATTACCGCGCGCTGATAGGCTTCACGACCCTTAAGGCGTTGGTACCATGCTTCGAGGTTGGGAAGAGCAGGCCGCTCGATAGGCATTTCAAACCAAGCATAGGCGAAACAGCCTAGCGGAATATCTCCTATTCCGAACGTGTCTCCCGAGAGATAATCCTGCCTGGCCAATGCTTCGTCAGGCATCCTCAACAGCTTGCCCACCGCTTCGCGGGCGGTATTGATTTTGGCCATGTCACGCTGATCTTCCGGCGTGCGCACCATGCCCCAGAAAAGATCGCGGAAAGTGCCTGCAAGCGCAGACGTTGCCCAGTCCATCCATTTTTCAGCTTGAGCACGGGCAATGGGGTCGGTGAGGTTGAGCGCGCCGTCTCCGTACCGTGTTGCCAGATAGCGCACGATGGTATTGGATTCCCAGAGAACGTCATCGCCATCCTGAATTACAGGTACCAGCCCATTCGGGTTCATGGCGCGATAGGCGGGATCGTTTACGAGGCCAAACGCTCCACCAGCATCAATACGCTGGTGCACGAGATCAAGTTCCTCGACTACCCATAAGACTTTTCTGACATTGGTCGAGTTGATGCGACCCCAGATTTTAAGCATAAAATTTATCCTTAGAGAGCAGTTGCTTTGTCAATAAGTGCCTTAGCATCGGGACTATCCCACGCTGCGGGGCCGTTCATGGAGCCAAGCAGGCAGCCTTTATCGTCCAGCAGCAGGGTCGCGGGCAGGCCGAAGGCGAGGCCTTCCTTCTTCAGTGCGTTGAAGACGCCCATCGAGCTATCGCGATAGAGTTTCAGCGAATCGATCTTGTATTCGCTCATGAAGGCTTTCGGCTTTTCGTCGCCGCCGGTGTCGATGTTGACGGTGACGACTTCGAAATTATTGCTGCCTTTTTCCTTCTCAAGCGCGTTGAGCGCAGGCATTTCTTCGCGGCAGGGCACGCACCATGTGGCCCAGAGGTTGAGCAGCACCGTTTTGCCTTTGAGATCTGCCTGCGTCATCGCATTGCCCTCGGGAGACTTGAAGGAAAGCGGGATGATGCGTGGCTTGTCGCTGGCGGACATGGCGGCGATCTGGCCTTTCAGGAGGGGATCGATGGAGGCGATGCGCTTTGCCGCACCTTCACATAAAGCCGCATCCGCAGCCGCTGCCCCTTGAACCTGACCTTCAGACCCAATATGCCTGAACAATACCACTCCCCCGCCGCTGACGATGCCGGCGATGGCGGCAATTGCAACAAGTCTGGCGGATGGAAGCCTGAAAGGCCTTTTTTCTGTCATCGAATACTCCAGGGGCACGCATATTATGGCTGACGGCACCGAACAGAAATCCTCCAACCAGATGTGGGGCGGGCGTTTCGCTTCCGGTCCTTCGGCCATCATGGAAGAGATAAATGCCTCCATCGGCTTCGACAAGAAGCTTTATGCTCAGGATATACGCGGCTCTGTGGCGCATGCCACCATGCTTGCCGCAAAAGGCATTATTTCCGCGGAAGATAAAGACAAGATCATTCACGGGCTGAACACTATCCTGTCAGAGATCGAGGCCGGAACTTTCGAGTTTTCGCGCAAGCTCGAAGACATTCATATGAACATCGAAGCGCGTCTCGCGAACCTTATCGGCACGGCTGCCGGTCGCCTGCATACGGCCCGTTCGCGCAATGACCAAGTGGCGCTCGATTTCCGCCTCTGGGTCAAGGAAGAGCTTCAAAAGACGGAAGCCATGCTGAGCGCCTTGATCGCGGCGTTTCTTGATCGCGCAGAACAGCATGCCGATACGGTCATGCCCGGCTTCACTCACTTGCAGACGGCGCAGCCGGTAACTTTCGGCCACCATTGCATGGCCTATGTGGAAATGTTCGGACGTGACCGCGCCCGCGTTCGCCACGCCATCGAGCATCTGGACGAAAGCCCGATTGGCGCTGCAGCACTTGCCGGAACCGGTTACCCGATCGATCGTCACATGACCGCAAATGCGCTCGGCTTCCGTGAACCGACGCGCAACTCCATCGATACCGTATCGGATCGCGATTTTGCGCTGGAGTTCCTCTCCATCGCGTCCATCTGCGCTACGCATCTTTCGCGTCTGGCAGAAGAAATCGTCATCTGGTCCACGCCGCAATTCGGCTTCATCCGCCTGTCGGATGCATTTTCCACCGGCTCTTCCATTATGCCGCAGAAGAAGAACCCGGATGCTGCCGAACTGGTGCGCGCCAAGACCGGTCGTATCAACGGCTCGCTGATCGCGCTTCTGACGGTGATGAAGGGTCTGCCGCTTGCCTATTCCAAGGACATGCAGGAAGACAAGGAACAGGTTTTCGATGCGGCGGAAAGCCTCGAGCTTGCGATTGCGGCGATGACCGGAATGATCCGTGATCTGGAGGTGCGTGCCGACAAGATGCGCGCCGCTGCCGGTTCCGGCTATTCCACGGCCACTGATCTCGCCGACTGGCTGGTTCGCGAGGCGGGTCTGCCGTTCCGCGATGCACACCATGCCACAGGCCATGCGGTTGCTCTGGCGGAGAAGAAAGGCTGCGATCTGGCCGATCTTTCGCTTGAAGAATTGCAGGAGATCAACCCGGCCATTACCGCCAGCGTTTTCGATGTTCTGTCCGTCGAGGCATCCGTTGCCAGCCGTACCAGCTTCGGCGGCACTGCGCCTTCGGAAGTGCGCAAGCAGGTCGCATGGTGGCGGGGCCGGAACTGATCAATCCGGCGTGACATCAACATCACAAGAAACAGGGTGCACAAGTGCCCTGTTTTTCGTTATCAGAGATGCAAAGATTTCCTTTGGACGGGTCCATGCTCTTTAAAAACTCTCGCAGTATCATCATCCCGGTTAGCGTGGCGCTTGCCGCAGGCCTCGTTCTCTCCAGCTGTGGCCGCAAGGGCGATCTGGATGCTCCAAGCACGCCGGTAGAGCAGCGTAACCTGCGCTCGACGGATGGCACGGTTGAAAAGACGCCGGAGCGTCCTTTCATTCTCGACAAGCTCCTTTAACGGACGATAGAAGTGAACCATTTTCATTACATCGACGGCGTGCTGCACGCCGAAAACGTAGCCGTGCCTGAAATCGCAAAGGCCGTCGGAACGCCGTTCTACGTCTATTCGACCGCCACGCTGGAGCGTCACTACAAGGTATTTTCGCAGGCCTTCAACGATGTGGACGCGATGGTCTGCTACGCCATGAAGGCCAACTCCAACCAGGCGGTGCTTAAGACGCTGGCGAAGTTGGGTGCCGGCATCGATGTGGTTTCTGGCGGCGAACTGCGCCGCGCGCTTGCCGCAGGCGTGCCTGCCAGCCGCATCATGTTCTCCGGCGTCGGCAAAACGCCGGTGGAGATGGATCTGGCACTTGAGGCGGGCATCTATTGCTTCAACGTGGAGTCCGAGCCGGAACTGGAAATCCTCAACCTGCGCGCCGTGAAGGCGGGCAAAAAGGCGCATGTCTCCTTCCGCATCAATCCTGATGTCGATGCGAAGACCCACGCCAAGATTTCCACAGGCAAGAAGGAAAACAAGTTCGGCATTTCATACCAGCGCGCACGCGCTGTTTATGCCCACGCGGCCACCTTGCCCGGCATCGAAGTCAGCGGCATCGACATGCATATCGGCAGCCAGATCACGGAGTTGCAGCCTTTCGAGGATGCATTCCGTCTGCTGCGGGAACTGGTGGAATCGCTGCGTGGCGATGGCCACAAGATCAGCCATGTGGATATCGGCGGCGGTCTCGGCATTCCTTACAAGGACGACAACAACCCGCCACCTTTGCCGGATGCCTATGCGCATATCGTCAAGAACGAGCTGAAGAGCCTCAACTGCAAGATCGTTACCGAACCCGGTCGCTTGATCGTCGGCAATGCCGGTATCCTCGTCACCGAGGTATTGTATGTGAAGGACGGCGGCGAGAAGACGTTTGTCATCGTGGATGGCGCGATGAACGATCTCATTCGCCCGACGCTGTATGAGGCCTATCACGGCATTCGCCCGGTGGTTCAGCCCGAAGCAGACGCGCCCCGCATCAAGGCGGATGTCGTCGGCCCCGTTTGTGAAACGGGCGATTATCTGGCGCTGGATCGGGAAATGGCCGCTCCACAGCCGGGTGATCTGATTGCGGTCAGCTCTGCCGGTGCCTATGGCGCGGTCCAGGCCGGAACCTATAATTCCCGTCTTCTGGTGCCTGAAGTGCTGGTCAATGGCGACAAGTTTCACGTCATTCGCCCGCGCGGCACCTATGAGGAATTGATTGCGCTGGATTCCGTACCGGTCTGGCTGGACTAAAGAGACTGCGATCACAATTCGGCGAAAATGCCTAAAAAGTGAGGGCGAGCGAAGACTTGCCCTCGTCTTCGCCACAAACAATGTTATCTTCGGCACTGTTGCACTGAATGGTTTTGCAATTTCGGCAGATGCGAAACCGTGTGGCCAGACCGGGAGAACGGATTGATGACCACCAGGCAAGGCGGAAAAGGCGCTTTCGAAAAGAGACCGGACTTGGCACGACGCGTCGCTGCCAAGCGCTTCTTCGCGAAGGTGGTTCTGTTTGCCGAGCGTTTAGCGCCGAAAACCCTGCTGCCGCTGTCCATTGCAGCCCTCTTTATCGTTCTTGGCTGGCTTGGGCTTTACCGGCAGATACCGGATCTGCTGCGTTGGGTCGTCGTTTTTCTTCTGATCTTCAGCTTCATCAGTTCGCTGCTGCCCATCGCGCGTCTGCGCTGGCCGTCCAGGGATGAAGCCTCGCGACTGCTTGAAGAGCGTAATGGCCTTCCGCACCAGCCTGTTGGCGTGCAGGAAGATGAGCCCGCTTTTGAAACCCCCATCGCACGGGCGCTCTGGAAAGAGCACCAGACGCGCATGGCGGAGCGGATTGCAGCGCTTGACGCCGGTTTGCCGAAGCCGGATATCGCCCGACATGACCGCATGGCGCTTCGCGCCGTGCCCGCGCTTCTGCTGGTTGCCGCCTTCGGTTTTTCCTATTCCAATGGCGCTGGCAGCGTCTCGGATGCCTTTCGCAACCGGCCCGCAGCAGGTCCCCTCAATCCCGATATTCGTCTCGATGCATGGGTGACGCCACCATCCTATACGGGTCGTGCGCCGATTTTCCTCACCAGCCAGAATACGGATCGTGACGAGGCGGTTTCCGTCCCCCAGTCCTCGAAGCTTACCATCCGCATGACCGGCGGCGCCGGAAACGAGGAGGTGACCTTCGAGCCTGACGAGGCGGGCCAGCTGCAGAAGCTTGCGCCGGAAGGGGCGGCGGAGCAGGCCAACGCCAGCAATGCTCCCGCACCCGCACCCGCAGCCGAGGGCAGCGCGCCTGTCGCACCCCGCACTTTCTCCATGGAGTTCAAGGAAAGCGGAACGATTGAGGCGAATGGCCAGCAATGGCTGTTCAACATCATCCCGGACAAGCCCCCGGTCATTGCCTTCGAAAACATTCCGCGCCGTGCGGTAAATGGTGCGCTCGAAATCGGCTTTACCGCCAAGGATGATTACGGCGTTCGTGAAGCTCACGCGATAATCGAGCCTCTCGATGTCGCGGACGGTGCGACGCCGCTTTATCCGCCGCCGGAATACAAGCTTGATCTACCACGCCAGAACCCGCGAGACATCAAGGGTCTGACCTCAAGGAACCTGACCGAGCATCCGATGGCGGGCAAGCGCGTTCGCATCACGCTGGTCGCGACGGATGGTGCGGGGCAGACAGGCAAAAGCCCGCCGCAGGAAATGATCCTGCCGGGCCGTAATTTCTCCGAACCTCTGGCCGCAGCAATTGTCGAGCAACGCCAGATATTTTCCCTCGATACGCGGCAGATGCCGAAGGCAATCGCTTATAACGAAGCCATCGGCATGCGTCCGGAAGAGACGATCCCCAACACCACGCATTACCTCCTGCTGCAATCTGCGCAAACGCGGATGAAGCTCGCTTATAATGAGGAGATGCTGAAGGAGACTTCGGATTATCTCTGGGAGATTGCACTCGGCATCGAAGACGGTGATCTGTCTCAGGCCGAAAAGCGTCTGCGCGATGCGCAGGATGCGCTTTCTCAGGCGCTGGAGCGCAAGGCGCCCGATGAGGAAGTCGCCAAGCTGATGCAGGAGCTGCGCGATGCGATGAACGAATTCATGAAGGAACTTGCCCAGCGCATGCAGAATGCGCCGCAGGCCAACATGAACCAGCAGGCGCAAAACGTGTTGCGACAACGCGATCTGGAAAACATGATGAACCAGATCGAAAATCTGGCGCGCTCCGGCAATCGCGATGCGGCGCAGGAGATGCTGTCGCAGTTACAGCGGATGATGAACAACCTTCAGGCAGGTAGACCACAGCGCGGCCAGCAGGGCCAGCAGCAGGAAAACAGCCAGCTACGCCAGCAGATCGACAAGCTCGGCGAAATCATGCAGCAGCAGCAAAAGCTGATGGATGAGACCTTCAAGCTGGATCAGGCTTTGCGCGACCGCATGCAGCGCGGCGACCCGCAGCAGGGCGAAGATGGCGGCGAGCAGCAGATGGGCGAAAACGGCCAGCAGCAGCCCGGCCAGCAAGACGAGCAGCAGCAGGGTCAAAATGGTCAGCGACAAAATGGTCAGGGCCAGAACCCGGACCAGATGACGGCTGAACAATTGCGCGAAGCGCTGAAAAACCTGCGTCAGCAGCAGGAAGGGCTGGGCAAGCAGCTCGGAGAGCTTCAGCAGGGACTTCGTGACCTTGGAATGGAGCCTGGCCAGAACTTCGGCAAGGCCGAACAGGAAATGAAGGGCGCAGGCGAAGCGCTTGGACAGGGCCGTGGTGAACGTGCTGTCGAAGGGCAGGGCAATGCACTGAATGCTCTGCGTCAGGGCGCACAGGACATGATGGGCCAGATCATGCAGGCCATGCGTCAGCAAGGTCAGCAGCCGGGCCAAGGGCAGCAGGGCATGGCAGGTCAGGGAAATCAGAACGGTCGCGATCCACTTGGTCGCCCCCGCGCCAATTCCGGTCCTGATTTTGGCGACTCCCAGGTTCGCGTGCCGGATGAAATCGATGTTCAACGGGCCCGCGAAATCCTCGAGGCGATCCGCGAGAAACTAGGTAATAACCCGCCGGGCGAGATCGAGCGTCGCTATCTTGAGAGATTGCTCGACATTCAGTAGCCTTCAGGTCTTCACGGCGATTGCTGGCTTTCCCTGGCAATGCCCATTGCTGGTCGCTAACCTTTTCGGTTCATCTGAACGGTATCAGGCTTAGATACGTTGAGACACTTGGCACAAACTGATCCGTCTTTACGCCACCGGCGTCAAATCCCGCGCCGGTTCATCCAAGGAGTATGTCAATGACAATTAATACCGTCGTGTGGGGCGAGAATATTCATGAGCATATCAATGAGACTGTTCGCTCCATTTATCCGACTGGAATGCACAACACCATTGCCGATGCGCTGAACAGGGACGCGGACATAACGGCGACAACAGCGACGCTTCAGGAAGAGGAGCATGGCTTGCCGCAGGCACGGCTCGATCAGACGGACGTGCTCGTCTGGTGGGGGCATAAGGATCACGGCGCGGTTCAGGATGAGATTGTTGAGCGCGTGGCGAAACGTGTCTGGGAAGGCATGGGCCTGATCGTGCTCCACTCCGGCCATTTCTCCAAGCCGTTCAAGCGCCTGATGGGCACACCCTGCGCGCTGAAATGGCGTGAGGCGGGAGAGCGCGAACGCGTTTGGACCATCAATCCACGCCACCCCATTGCAGCCGGTCTGCCGGAGCATTTCGAGCTTGAGAACGAGGAAATGTATGGCGAACAGTTTTCGGTGCCGGAACCATTGGAAACGGTCTTCATCTCCTGGTTTCAGGGCGGCGAGGTGTTCCGCTCCGGTCTCACCTGGCGGCGCGGTGCGGGCAACATCTTCTATTTCCGCCCGGGCCACGAAACCTATCCCACCTACCACGATGCCAATATCCAGAAGGTCATCAGCAACTCGGTGAAGTGGGCGTATAATCCGGCTGGCGCGCTGAAGACCATTCATGATGCGCCGAACGTTCCCGTCGATCAGGCGCCCGAGCCAATCGAAGAACGTGGCCCCAAATTGCATAAGGCTGGCGAAGCAGGTTACAGGTAATCGATCATGAAGCTTCTTATTCTTGGAACCGGTGGCATGGCGAACAACCACGCCACCTATTTCTCGCAAATTTCCGGTGTCGAACTCGTTGCTGCGGTGGATGTGGATGAGGTTATCGTCCGCGCCTTCTGTGTACGCCACAACATTCCTTTAAGCTTTACCTCACTGGATGATGCCATTGCTTGGGGAGAGTTCGATGCAGTCGCCAACGTCACGCCTGATTCCATCCACCACCCGACCAGCCTGAAGCTACTGGCTGCTGGCAAGCATGTGTTTTGCGAAAAACCGCTGGCGGAAACCTACGCCAAGGCCGCGGAAATGGCGGATGCTGCCGAGAAGGCCGGTCTCATCGGCATGGTCAACCTGACCTATCGCAATGTCGCGCCGCTTCAGGCAGCACGGCAGATGGTGAAGGAAGGCCGGATCGGCAAACTGCGACACCTCGAAGCGTCCTATCTCCAGAGTTGGCTCGTATCCAAGGCATGGGGTGACTGGATGACGGAAAGCAAATGGCTATGGCGTCTCTCCACCAAGCACGGCTCCAACGGCGTGCTGGGGGATGTCGGCATCCACATTCTCGACTTCGCGTCCTATGGCGCGGGCAGTGATGTGGAGCGCATCTTCACCCGCCTGAAAACCTTCGACAAATATGAAGGCAACAGGATCGATGTCTATGATCTCGATGCCAATGACAGCTTCACCATGACGGCTGAACTCGAAAACGGCGCCATGGGTGTCATCCACGCCACCCGCTGGGCAACGGGCCATCTGAACGAACTGCGCCTCCGTCTCCACGGTGACAAGGGTGCGCTGGAAGTCGTGCACACGCCCGATTACTCCACACTGCGCGGATGCCTCGGTGAGGATGTGGAGAAGGCGATCTGGAGAGACATCGAGCCAGATCCGGTGCCGACGAACTATGAGAAGTTCGCAAAAGCGGTGATGGAAGGCGGCGTTGCCGATCCCGATTTCCGCCACGCGGCCAACCTGCAAAAGGTAATCGACCTGTCCATCATTACGGACCGCGAACGCCGTGAGATTGCGGTCTAGCGTAGGGCGCCAAATGATACCGGCAGTGCGCCTGCCGGTATCGAAGCCTGAAGAACTAACTGTCATCTGATCTGCCAGATTTTGAGGTCGCTTCTGTTATTGCGATGCTTGACGGCGGATATTGTTGCGAATTGAGCCAGCAAAGACCCGGCAAACGGTATGTTAACACGTCTTGTTTTAGGATGATCCTGAGAGAGCCTGTGCTTAGCCGCGATATACTCAAGCGATTATACTGCAAGCTTGTACCTCTCTTCGTTGCGAGTAGTGGTGTTCATTGATGCTTCACCAGTTCCTCGCCTGTTTCGAGTCGTGAGTATATGGGCCGGTGAACTGAGATGGCGATGAATCAGGGAGTGGTGGCCGAAGCGCCTTATCGCGAACCCGTGCACGGGCCGGAAAACCTGTTCCGGCTGTTGGGGCTGCTTTGGCGCAATCTCTTGAAGATCATCGCTGCCGGTGTCCTTCTGGCGCTCATCGCTTTTGGCGTCTCGCTGCTGATGCCGAACTATTATACCTCGACCGCTCAGGTACTGCTTGATCCAGAAGGATCGCGGGTGCTGGAAAGCGATCTGCCCGGTCAGCCCCGCGCGGTGGATGCGCACGTGCTGAACCAGCAATATATCATGACGTCGAACGACGTGCTTGCGCGAGTGGTGGAAAGCGAAAAACTCTATGACGATCCGGCTTTCGGCGCTGCCGATCCGGGCTACCCGGACAGGGCAAGCCGCATTCAGCTGGCCGTCTTCAATCTGAACAAGGTTACGAGCGTCGCCGTCGTCGGCAAAAGCTTCGTCATCAATATAACGGTGCGCTCCAAGGACCCGGAACGTGCAGCCCAACTCGCCAATGTCATCGCCAACACCTATATTCAGGTGCGTTCGGAGATGAATGCGGACGTGCTTCGCCGCACCGGCGGTGGCCTTTCGGCGCAGCTGGATCAGTTGCGCAAAGCGGTTGAAGATGGCGACCGCGCCGTGCAGGCCTACAGGGCAGAGCACAATCTGGCAGACATTGCGGGACGGCCCGATAGTGAGCAGCAGATCGCCGATGCAAATGCTGAAATCACGCGGCTTTCCGGCACCATTGCCGAGAATGAGGCGTTGGTTGCGGAGCTGACGCGCGCCCGCACGGACCGGCAATATCTGCGCTCCATTCCAGATACCTCGCTGACGCCTGCCATCATATCGCTGCGCGCGCGCTATCAGCAGAGCCAGGAAGAGCAATCCGTGCTGGCAACCTCGCTTGGCGCGCAGCACCCTTCCTTGCAGGCGGCCAGAGCCCGCACGCAATCGCTTGCCAATATTCTCGATGAGCAGCTGCGAAACTTCGCCACCGCGACGTCTCGCAACCTTGACCGGCTGAAGAACCAGTTAAAGCTGCTCACGGACAATGCGGATGCCTTGAAGCGCAATCTCAACGGCGAAGAAAGTACCATGGTACAGCTGCGCGAGCTTCAGCGAAAGCTGGACAGCGACCGTGCCGTTTATGAATCATTCCTCTTGCGCACGCGCCAGCTTTCGGAGCAGCAGGGCACGTCCAGCGAAAATCCAAGGATCATCTCCGCTGCCGAAGCCCCCCTTAGAAAAGCTGGCCCGCCAAGAGGCCTGATCACCATCGGCGCTGGCCTCTTCGGGATGATCCTCGCAGCAGGTATCATCATTCTCAGGGACCAGTTTGGAACACCGACGGGTGCTAACGTCGTGCCAGTAGCGCCTGTCAGAGACGACATCCCGCCTGCAACGCCGGTCGATGTCGCCGCTGCCGCGCCGATTGCGCCCGTTGCTGCGCAGGTGGCGCTCGCCCGAAATTCATCGAGCCTTATGGTTCGGAATGAGGATAGCGACGCACTGCTTGCCCCGGCGGGTGATGACTATGCCGGGCTGGCGAGGCTATTGAGCGCCTCCCTGCCATTGGCGCAGAACCACAGCGTACTCGTTGTTGCAGCGGGACCGAAAAACCGGGCACCTTATGCAGCCTTTAATCTGGCACATGCCGCGGCGCGTTTAGGCAGGCGGGTATTGCTGGCGGATGGGGCGGTTGCCGATCCGGTCCTCACGCAACTGCTTCTTCCCGTGGAAAAGCGTGGCGCAGACGGGCAGGGACACGTCGCGGATTTCGAAAGCACGCAGCTTTTGAAGTTTCTACCGGCTGGACATAACGACCTGCTGGAGCTTCTGGAAAGCGGCAAGGCCGAGCCTTATGATCTGGTCATCATCGATGGTGCGGTGGCGGGCAAAAATCCTGTTTCTTCCTCTTTGAGGAAAATGATTGACGACGTCGTGCTTGTTCAACATGAAGAAGATAGTGGTAGCATCGTTCTTGCGCTTATAGCTCTGGAGGAAAGCGGCCTCGAGCAGACACGGGTGGTCCGTCAAAGCCGCGCCGGTCTTCAATATTGAGGTAGCATCTTGGCAGAGGATACCAACTGGGCTGTCAGGCGCTTTCCTTACTTGCGGAAAGGTCTTTCCATGAAAGGCCTCAACGTCATCTTCAATATGGGGCTTCGTGGTTCCACATTGGTACTGCGCTTTGCGCTGTCCTTCTACATCGTCAAGTTCATGGGGCTGGAGGCGGCAGGCATCTACGGTCTGGCGCTAGGCGTCGTGAATGCCGCGCCCGCAATTCTGGGCTGGGGGCTTAACTACTTCATCGCCCGCGATATCAGTGGCAGGCCGACAAGCGTTGCTGGCGTCTATATGAAAACACGGCTGGTGGTGACGTTGGCATCGCTATCGCTGATGACGGTGCTGTTGCTCATCGCAGCGCTCGGCTTCGATCACCCCATCATACCGCTTTATCTGCTCATTCTGGTCATCGTCTGGCTCGAAACCATTTCCTGCGACATCCATGTTCCGCTGATCGCGCAGGAAATGTCGAGTGCCGCCAATGTCCTGTTTTTCCTGCGAACCTCGTCCTGGATATTGCCTGTGGTCGGGCTCGGGCTTCTGTTTGAGCCTTTCCGTAATATTCAGACCGTGCTGGCCGCATGGAGCATCGGCTATGTGGTGATGTTTGTCGGGCTGGTCTATTACGTGCGCCAGTGGCCGGTTTCGCGCATCATGAAGGCTCCGGTCCAGTATGACTGGATCAAGAGCCGCATGCGCCGCTCCTGGCTCATCCATATCAGCGATATGAGCAATGTGGGGCTGGTTTATGCGGACCGTTATATCGTGTCCCTGCTTCTCAGCCTGTCCTTGACTGGTGTGTATACCTTCTATTGGTCGCTGGCCAACGCGCTTCAGACCCTGATTTCGACTGCGGTGCTGCAGGTCGCCATTCCCTTGCTGTTCAAGGCTTACGACAAGGGTTCTGCTGCCGAGTGGCGCCATGTCATGACGCGGCAGTTTGCCAAGACTTTTGGTGTTGCCTTCGCGCTTGGCATTGCCATTTTCATTGCCGGTAACACGCTCGTTCATTTCATGAACATGCCCCAGCTTGGCGAGCATAATGGCATTTTCGCTCTTCTTCTGCTTACGGCGGTCGTGCGCTCCTGTACCGATCTCATGGGTTTCGGCCTCAACAGCCTGCGCAAGGATGGGCATTACGCCTTCGTCAATCTGTCGAGCGTCGTTCTTTCGGTGGGCATGAGTTTTCTGCTGATCAGCACCTTTGGTTTCATGGGTGCGGGTCTTTCTGCATTTTTTACCGCCCTTGTCACCGCCTCCATTTCAGGCGTCATGCTGTGGCGGGCTTCCAGTAATTTAACAAATTAGACGGGCAGTAGACTGCCGAAATCGGGTGGGCATTGATATGGCAGTAGGGCAGCCGCAGAGCACTTTCACGGGCAAGCTTCTGAAGAAGCTCTACCACGCGACCATAAACAGCCTGCCGATAAAGCAGGCTTCGCAACTGCAATATTATCGCTATCACAAGCTCTGGCCAAATATCGACCATCCCAAAACACTGAACGAACATCTGGTTGCGCGCAAGATTGCGTGGCGGGAGCCTGCGGACGATCCACGCCTCATCACGCTAAGCGACAAGATCGCGGTAAAAGCGCATGTCGCGGCAGTTCTTGGTGAAGCCTGGGTCACGCCGACGCTTTGGCGAGGCAAAGATCTGAACGATTGCCCGCCACTGCCGTTCCCCTATGTCATCAAGGTCAATCACGGTTCGGACAGAAACATCTTCGTTTACGGGCCGGAGGATCTGGTGGGCGCGAAGGAGAAATGCGACGTCTGGCTTCAAGGCCGCACCGCCTGGCGATTGGCCGAGGAGTGGTATAACCATATCGAGCCCGAAATCTTTATCGAGCCATTTATAGGCGATAATGGCGAAGCGCCTGTCGACTACAAGCTCTTCTGCTTCGAGGACGATATTCCCTGCATCCAGATCGATACGGCGCGGTTCTCCGATCATCGGCGCTGCTTTTATGACGAGCACTGGAAGAAGCTTCCCTTCGGACATTACTATCCGATGGAAGAAAACGACCTGCCGCGCCCGCCGCATCTGGATGAGATTCTGACAGCGGCGCGGACGCTGGCGCAAGGCTTCGAATTCGTTCGGATCGATTTTTACGACAAGCCGTCCGGGCCAGTATTCGGGGAAATGACCTTTTCCCCCACATCCGGTTTCGGCGCATTCCGTCCACCGTCAACCGATGCCTGGCTGGGCCAGTTCTGGCGGGATACGCCTAAAGGGAAATTCCGCAGCGCTGGAAATCCGTGAGCATTACCTGCTGGTGGGTAATGCAGCTGCACCCTCAGTTGGCTTCGTCAGCAGCCAGGACAGTATCATGCCGCCGAGAAGCCACGCCGTGACGACGTAAACATAGTAGAATCCCGGCGTGAACACGGCGTTGAACATGAAAAGAAACGCGATATAGCCACAGGCCACCCGGCGAAGGCCGAGGCGGTTACGCGGCAGGTCTGTATGAACCCACATCTGTAGCTTTCCGAAATAAAAGCCGAAGAGGGTCGCCGCGATGATGACGCCGGGAATGCCGAAGTTGAGATAGGCTTCACCGAAGAGGGTGGGGCGCAGACCGGCATGCGATTCCGGGTTCAAGCCCGCAAGCGTCGTGGTGATGACGCCGGTGCGGTAATCGTTTCGGAATTCGCTGATGAAGGATGGCACGAGCGCCATATAGCCCGCCAGATAAGTCATACCGTGGTAGAAGCGGCCATCGAAGCCACCCAGTATCCACGCATAGTCGCGGAAATCCGAGAAATTGTTGGCGTAGAATATCTGGTAGGTCAGCACCTGAAAAATATCCGGTGCTGCGCCGCCATCGGCTGTCGAGCGCAATATGCCGATGACAATGGCAAAGACGATGAAGCCACCGCAGGACATGGCGAAGACGGCGAGGTTTTTGTACCGGTAGGTGATGATGAGGCAGACGACGAAGGCGAAAAGCGTTTCGACACTGGCGCCGCGCGTGCCGATCATCAGGCCAAGCGAACTGCACAACACACCCATGGCCACGAAGAAGCGACTATGGCCGAAACCATAGACCAGCAGGCTGAGCGTTATGGTGGGCAGGATGACGGAATAGAGGTTGATGGCTGGGCGGAGGGACGTGTTTTCAAACGAGAATTCACGTCCTTGAAAAGGGCGAACGCCCAGCGCGAACAGCCCGAGTGTGGCGAAGAAGATGACGATGATCGAGAGCCACACGCCGGTTCGCGTCTGCCAGAAGGAATAGCCCTTTTCGATAAAGGTGAAGAGCCCGCTTCTGCCGGAACTGAATGTGGCCAGAAACATGCCAACGATAATGAAGATGACGCCCAAAACGGAAAGATAGAAGGCTTCGTTGATATATTGGCGGATCACATAGATCGCATCGCCAACCGCGTCCATGTTTCGCTCCGACGATGCGAAAGGTGGCATCACAAGGATCGGCAAGACGTTGTAGCGAATCCAGAAATAGGAGGAGAAGGTCAACACGCCCCAACGGAAGAAGGAGCTGACGTAATAGATGAGGAAGACCAGCCAGCCGAGAATGAGAATTAGCCAAGCGAGATTGGACATTTCCAAACCTTGTTTTATGTCCCGGCGCCGGAAGTCAGCCAGCTGAATCTTTGGAGATTCAGGCCAAGTATTCTCCTATTCTGCGGTCAATCCCTTAAGATTTTGTTAGCCATAGCGCTTGAGCGATCAGGCATATTCCTTGATGCGTACTTCTCCATGGGCCGCCGCCACCAGTATCCGCTCAAGGTTTTTGTAATAACCGGATTGTTCAGCAGTCCCTTGAAAATTGGCAATGCCGGGGAAGAGTTCGTCGCGCCTGCGCCACCACTCCTTTTGGCCGATTTCCAGCGCCATGCCCATCAACCTTGCCAAAGTGCCGGGTTTGGCTGGATCGTAGCACCAGCCCGTCTCCTGATCTTCCACGATTTCCGGCGTGCCGCCGCGCGCGCTGCCGATGATCGGGATGCCGTGCAGAGGTGCCTCGATGAGGATACGGCTTTGCGGCTCGTGCCACAGCGAAGGAAGGATCACGGCATCCGCCACCCGATAGACTTCCTGTGGCGCAACGAAGCCGCGAAAATCGATATTGTGCTGTGTCGCGACCTGCCGCAGATACGCCTCCTCGGATGATCGTCCGCGCCCCGCGACTATGAGGCGGGCAGAGCGATTATTGGGCAGTGCCTGAAAGGCGTCGATGAGATCGCGGATGCCCTTTTCTTTGGTCAGGTTGCCGAGATAGCCGAAAGTAAATGTATCCGTCGCGGGTTTGGAGCGACCGAGCAGGCTTTTGTCGAAACATTTCTGCGCGGTATTGCGGTTGTGCATGACGTGCCAATCGGCCTTGTCCAGCACCCCGTTTTGAAGAAACCGCTTTTTCAACGAATGGCTGACGGCGATTACGGTCATGCCTTCGCCGCTGGTCTTCATGCGTTTGCTGAGCAGGCTGCAATCGAAACACTGCTTTTCGCAATTGTCGCCGCGGCGAAACATGCTGGTCTTGGGACAGAGCAGGGCATAGTCGCGCAGGTGCAGACAAACCGGCGTCCCCACATTTTCTGCTGCCTGAAACAGGGCGGGTTGCATGTAGGCGGAGTTCTGCGCGTAGATGAGATCGAACTGCTCGCGCTTGAGGAAAGCTTTGAGGCCTTCGACGCAAACAGCACCGAGTGCAGTTCGCAAATGCCACTGCGCGCGATGGATTATATTGGCAGACGGTTTACGGGAACCCGGCAGATAGCTGTTGTTCCAAGCAAGGCGAACGACGCGGATGCCGCCAGCAAGCTGGGTTTCGCCGGGCGGAACCAGTGGATCGCCCTCTTTTCCTAAGGCAAGCACCGTCACGTCATGGTTTTTGCCAAGCTGAATCGCCCCGACGCGAGCGGATATTTCCGCGCCCCCCTCTTCCTGGGGAGCAAAGGTCTGCGAAACGATGCAGATTTTCACGCCGGTTCCCTTTATACGTTTATATGATTTCTGGTCGTGCCTGCTTGTTCATTCATGCCCGAGAAGCATTTAAATATGTTGAATGCCCTGCTCGTAATGTATGACATCTCTACCTTAACGCGCAATAAAGCCAGATGTATTCCCTCACATTGGGTAAAGATGAGCTTACCTGGCAAATCATATTACTGCGAATAGGGGAGGATAGATAAGGGTTATCTGTCGTTCTTCCATTTTGTTTAAGAAATTTAGGGTTTAACAGTCTCAAACGCGCGTCCGCATTTTCGACAGGGCGTGATGAGGTGGAAGTATGAGGGTTCTGCACGTCTATGAAACGATCCCGGGGGGACCTGCGACCTATTTCAATGAAACGGTGCCGGCCCAGATCGAAAAATACGGCGCGGAAAACGTAAGGGTCATCGTTCCGGCCAGCCACCTGTCCCATATCAAGAATACGCCGTCATCCTGTATCGCCACCTTCAAGCGGAAGCGTCGATATCGCTCGCTGCCAGCCCTCGCGCGCGCAGTGGTGGCTGAGGTGAAGTCTTTCAGGCCGGATGTCGTGCATGCGCATTCCACCTTTGCAGGTGTCATCGTTCGAAGCATTGGTGCGGTTTCAAAAGGCTTTCCGCCCATCGTCTACTGCCCGCATGGCTGGGTGTTCGACATGCAGACACTCGGTCCATTTCGCCTACCCGCGCAGTGGGTGGAGCGCCTGCTTGCGCCATTCTGCCGGAAGATCGTCGCGATCTCACATCATGAATATCAACGCGGGCTCTCTGCGGGTATCGATGCCCGGCGGATGATCGTGATCGAAAACGGAATTTCCGCAAACAAACCCCTGGCTGTTCCTGTCGAATGGAACGATCCCCGCACCAAGGTTCTCTTCATCGGTCGGCTGGACCGGCAGAAGGGCGTCGATATCCTTTTAAAGGCTGCGGAAGGACTTGAGGACCATGCAGTCTTCAAGGTGATCGGCGCTCATGTGACGACCAAGAACACTATGAGCAGCACCGTGCCTGACAATGTCGAGCTTTGTGGCTGGAAGTCTCCTGAAGAAATTGCCGGTTATCTATCCGCCTGCGACGTGGTGGTCATGCCTTCGCGTTGGGAAGGGTTTGGCCTCGTCGCACTGGAGGCCATGCGCTCGGAAAAGGCGGTAATTGCGTCTGCCGTTGGCGGGCTTCAGTCTGTGGTGAAGCATGGGGAGACAGGCCTGCTCTTTCCGGCGGAAGACCATCAGGCATTGCGCCAGGCAATTCTTTCGCACGACAAACCCGGCTGGGCACAAATGGGTGCGGCGGGATATCAGCGGTTCATGGCGCATTATCGCAGTGACAGGACCAATGCGGAGCTCATGTCGCTCTATGACGAGGTGAGCAGCAAGGCCCAGGTAAGGGCAAGAGTTCTTGCATGAGTGTTTTCATCAATGGCCGTTTTCTCACGCAAAAAACCAGTGGCGTGCAACGCTTCGCCCGGGAAATCATCACCGCGCTCGATAAGCGGCTGTCCGAGGACAAAACGTCGGAAAGCTGGACACTGCTGACCCCGGAAAGCAATGCGGACATCCTTCCGCTTTCCACCATCCGTCAGCAAAAAATCGGTAGCCGTTCCGGCCACCTATGGGAGCATACCGATCTCTACAGAGCGGCCAAATCCGGCAAACTGGTCAATCTGTGCAACAGCGGACCTGTTCTTCATGGACGCAGCCTGACTGTTATCCACGATGCCATGATCTTTCGCACGCCTGAAAATTTCTCTTGGAAATACAGGCTCGCTCACAGCACTCTCGGCTATCTTCTTGCCCGGCGCGGAAAGATCGCCACGGTTTCGGCTTTCTCCAGATCCGAGCTTGAGGCGACGATCGGCGCGCGGGATGTTTTGGTCATTCCCAACAGCTGCGAGCATATGGCGAAGATCGGGGCGGATGCTTCGGTGCTATCGAGACTGGAACTCGAGCGCGAAAAATATCTGCTTTTCGTCGGCTCTCCAACGCCGAATAAGAATATCCGCAAGGCTATCGAAGCCATTCGAATGATGGGCGAGCGCGCGCCGAAATTCGTTGTCGTCGGTGCCGCGGCATCCAGCGTGTTTCAGGCAAATGGTGAGGCTGAACAGGGTTCGGACCGCGTGATCTTCACCGGACGTCTGTCCGACGAAGAGATCGTGGCGCTTTACGCCAATGCTGGCGCGCTCTTATTCCCCAGCCTGTATGAAGGTTTCGGAATTCCGCCGCTCGAAGCCATGTTTCTCGGGTGCCCGGTTTTGTCGTCGGATATTCCTCCCACGCGCGAGGTCTGCGGAGATGCGGCGATCTATTTCGATCCGACGAAGGCGGAAGACATGGTGCGGGCAATCAATGCCATTATGAACGATCCGGACCGCCGCACCGAAATGATCGAACTTGGCCATGCGCGTGGACAAAAATTCTCATGGGATGGCAGTGCGGAAAAGCTTCTGGATGCGACCTCAAGGCTTTGATCCATTCTTTACTGATATTCAGATACAATGCATGAACAAGTGCCGGGTTGAAGGCGATGGAGAGTAAACAGCACTGATGCGGATCTGTATCGTAGCTCAGACATTCGCACCTCAGGAGGAAGGCGGCGCGGAGATCGTGGCGCGCATGTGCGCGGCGGAACTGTCGCGCCATCACGACGTCTTTGTTCTTTCACTCGGCATGGAGGGCGACAGCCTCGCCCCTCCCGGCGAAACCATCGGTACAGATGGAATCCGTGTGGTTCGGGTACGCTGGCACAATAGTTACCTCCCGGGGCCCAGAAAGCCCGCTGTCGGCAAGGTAGGAAAGTTGGCCTGGCATCTGCGCGCCGCATGGGGTGCGACGTCCTCAGCCGAACTCAAGGATATATTCATCCGCGAGAAGGTGGATTTGGTTTATGCGCATAATTCGGCGCGGATGCAGCCTGCACTTTTCGAGGCGACCCGCGCGCTGAACATTCCGCTCTGTATGCATCTGCATGATTACGCTCTGCTTTGTCCCAAATCGAGCATGTTCCGCGCCAGTGGCAATTGCGACGAGCCCTGCCTGGAATGCCGCGTCCTGACCTCCCGTTTGAAATCGGATGGCGATGGCGTGACGGTCATTTCCGTGAGCGAGGCGCTAAAGCAGCGTTTTCTGCGCAACGGCATGTTGGATAAAGCGGATTGGCATGTGCTGATCAACGCGAACCGAAGCGAGAAGCTGTTTCACGCGCCGCTGATCGGCAGGGAAACCGGTGCAAGCGAGAAATTCACCTTCGGCTATCTCGGCGCGCTTGCCGAGGAAAAGGGCGTCGAGGATCTGATCCGCGCTTTCGTGAACATGCCGCAACGGGGCGAGGCAAAGCTCATTGTTGCCGGGCGTGGTCGCGAAGACTATGTGCACCATCTCCACACGCTTGCAAAAGATGCGCTGGTTTCGTTCCTCGGTTTCGTGCCGCCGGAAGAGGTTTACAAGGTCGCAGATGTGATCGTGGTGCCATCCCGCTGGCACGAGCCGCAGAGCCTCATTCTGATGGAGGCCGCTACATATGGCCTACCGGTCATCGGCACGGAGCGCGGCGGAACGCCGGAAATATTGAGGGATCTGCAAACCGGCTGGTGCTACGATCCAGACAGGCCGGGTGCGTTGGAAGACCTGCTTGCCAAGGCATTATCGGTCGGTCACGAGAATTGGTGGCCGCAGCGGGATATCAATTTTCCGGGCATCCGTCATTTCCCCGGCACCTCGGAAGCGTCGCACTATTATGGGCGGCTGAACGATATTCTGGTGGAGGCTCAAAGCAACGTCAGGCTGCGTACAGGCTTTGCTCTTTCAAATATTTGACACTACTTCTACTGAAAGTTTTCATTGCTTCAGACTTTTTTTAGTCGATTGGGCCATTGTCACGCTATTATAGCTGATGAGAGTGGGAGACTATTGGAGATGAACGCCGGTTTTGCCCTGGCAGGTATGCGTGATGTGGTTGAGCAGCCTTCTGCCGACTACCCGGTTACGTTTGCGGGCACGACCGGGCTTTATCGACCGGCGGATGCTCTACCGGAGCATGGGCATCCGTCCGTAGCCGTTCTCTTCGTAAGCTCCTGGGGTTTCGAAGAGCTTTGCGCGCGCAAGTTCTGGCGTCTGCTGGCGGAACGGCTCTCCCGCCAAGGCTTGCCCAGCCTGCGATTCGATTATCCCGGCACTGGCGATGCTCTCGATCCGACGGATTTCACGCGGGGCGCCGATGTGTGGCTGGATAGTATTCATGCCGCTGCCGCTAAGCTTAAAGAGCTCTCCGGTGTCGAACACGTTATCCTGATTGGCCATGGTCTCGGCGGGGCCTTGGCCTGGAAGGCGGCGGAAACAATACCGCATGTTGCCGGTCTTGCTCTGGCAGCCCCCGCGCTATCGGGCAGAAACTGGTTGCGAGAGTTCGTGGCAATGAGCCGCATCGCCAATCAGGGCGCCTTGCAGCACGCGAATGTTTCCAGTGGCCCGGCCATGGGTGAGCAGATTATTCCAGAGAGCGTTGCGACCGGGCTTCGCGGCGTCAATATTTCCGCAGCATCGAAAGCTCCCGCACCTGAAGTCTTTCTGTTGCGGCAGGAAAACCGCCCGGCAGACGAGCTTTTCGCGCAGCATCTTTCGCAACTTGGCGTATCGCTGCGCTCGGAAGTTTTTGAAGGATATGACCGTTTCATCCGCGACGTGCTGTTTTCGGTTCCGCCTTTTGAAGCGATCAACGCTCTCGTAAACTGGTCCTCCGGCATCGCGTCTTCTCTTCAACCGGCCAATGAACCAAAGCCGCGGGTCTGGAAGGGCGTACCCTGTCCGGAACCGCTTCAGGGAGAAGGGTTTCGCGAGCGTCCCGTTCGGTTCGGTGACAGCAATCGTCTCTATGGCATGATTTGCGAGCCGACATGTGAGCGCAAAGGCGCGACCGTTCTGGTTCTGCCCACGGGATATGAGCGCATGTCCGGCTGGGGCCGGATAACCGCGCGGCTGTGCAGGGAGCTTGCCAGAAACGGTATCGCATCGCTCCGGCTCGATATGGCCAATATCGCCGACAGCCCGCCCGCCGTTGGTGCACCGGAACAGATCATCTACAACGACAGCCAGTTGCGCGACGTAAACGCCGCCATGGATTTTCTCGAGAAGGAAAAACTGTTTCCGGTTGTCGTGACGGGCCGCTGCAGCGGTGGTTGGGCCGCGTTCAAGAGCGCGGTCAACGATCCGCGTTTCAGTGGCGTCGTTCCGGTGAATGTCTTCGACTTCTACATTCCTGCCGATGCGGATGTGGAGGCACTACTCGTATCATCGCGCCAGCCGCTGGCCAGCTATGGTGCGAAGCTGATGAGCGGCGGTTTCTGGAAGCGCGTGCTGAGCGGCGATGTCCGCATCAGGAACGGCGTCGTCAATCTCTGGGCGATGATCGTTGCCAAGACGATTTCGGTCTTGACCCCGGTCATGGTGAAGCATCCCTATCTTTCAAAACGCTTCCACGCGCTTTCGCTGGATTTTCGCAAGATCGTCGCCAACGATACGCAGATGACCGTGGTCTATACCGAAGGCGACATCGGTGCGGCCATGCTGGAAACGAACTTCGGCCCGCGCGGACGGCTGTTGACCGGGCAATATGGCAATCCCAGCCTCGTCTTCATCGAGGGTGCCGACCACAATCTGACAACGGCGGAAGCCCGCCACGCATGGTCGGACGAGGTGAAGAAAATAGCGCTTCAGTTCAAGCCGGTCCGGTAAAGGCGGCAGACCTTCTCACGAAGGTCTTGGTGGCGAAATTCGTCTGAATGCGGGCCACGCCGGGAACCGTCGTCAGGAAATCGAGAAGCTGCTGATAATGTGGCAGATCCCGCACCATGGCGTGGATCAGGTAGTCCGAGCTGCCGCTGGTCTGATAACCGCCAACCACTTCAGGAATGGACGCAACGCTGTGCTCGAATGTGGTCAAGGCGTCCTTGATCTGCCGCTCCAGCGTCACGGAAATGAAGACGCCCATGTTTCCGAGAAGACGGTTTTCATCGAAGACGGCGGTATAGCCGCGAATGATTCCCTCCTCCTCCAGCTTGCGCACGCGCCGTAGCGTTGAAGAAAAGGACAGGCCTATCCGCGCAGCCAGATCGCGCCAGCTGACGCGTCCGTCATCTGCCAGAACGTTCAAAATCTTGCGGTCGAAATCGTCAAGTTCCATTTTGGATCATTTGATCTAATGATTGCGATAAATCGGGATCATTTGATCGTGAGATCGGCGATATGTCAATTCGAATAGCTTTGAAAAGCGCATGAAGCGATGCTAACGTTAAAGCTGTGGAAGGAGCAGTCCTTCTGCCCTGCAGCGTAACCTTTGGAGGAAGGGGCAGCCGCTTGAACATCGCACTCTTTCCAGGGAGGTGGAAAGTGACTGCAGGCAATGTCGGCATTACGTCACCGCATGTGCGCTCTCTTTACGAGGGGCGCGGATGATACTGAACGAATCCCAGCAGCAGATCAAAGAAATGGCCCGTGCCTTCGCGCAGGAGCGCCTTTTGCCCGGGGCAGCGGAGCGCGACAGAACCAGCCGCTTTCCCAAGGATGAACTTGGCGAAATGGGCGCGCTCGGCTTTCTCGGCATGCTGGTGCCGGAGGAGTTTGGTGGTTCGGATACCGGTGCCGTGGCCTATGCTTTGGCGCTGGAGGAGATTGCCGCGGGGGATGGCCCCTGTTCGACCATCATGAGCGTGCACAATTCAGTCGGTTGCGTTCCCATCCTGAAATTCGGCACGGATGAGCAGAAGGTACGGTTTCTGCCGAAACTTAGTTCTGGAGAATGGATCGGCGGCTTTGCACTCACCGAACCGCAGGCAGGATCGGACGCCTCCAACCTGAAAACCCGCGCGCGTCGGGATGGTGACCATTACGTCATCAATGGCGCGAAGCAATTCATCACATCCGGCAAGACCGGTAACGTCATCATCGTCTTCGCCGCTACCGATCCTGAGGCCGGCAAGAAAGGCATCACTGCCTTCATCGTTCCCACCGAAACGCCGGGCTATGAGGTCGTGCGCGTGGAAGAAAAGCTGGGGCTGCATTCATCCGATACCTGCCAGATTGCCTTCAACGAGATGCGTATTCCTGCCGAGCTGAGGCTTGGCGAAGAAGGCGAGGGATACCGTATCGCGCTTGCCAATCTCGAAGGCGGGCGCATCGGCATTGCCGCGCAGGCAGTCGGCATGGCGCAGGCGGCCTTCGACGCGGCGAGGCACTATGCGGGGGAGAGAACCGCCTTTGGCAAGGCGATCTTCGATCATCAGGCCGTTGCCTTTCGCCTGGCCGATATGGCAACGCGGATAGAGGCCGCGCGGCAATTGGTGCTGCATGCTGCTTCCCTCAAGGAAACGGGCGAGCCATGTCTCAAACAGGCCTCCATGGCAAAGCTCTTTGCCTCTGAAATGGCGGAGCGTGTCTGTTCCGATGCCATCCAGATACACGGAGGCTACGGCTACATGGCCGATTACCCGGTGGAGCGCATCTACCGCGATGTACGCATCTGCCAGATTTACGAGGGGACGAGCGACGTACAGCGCATGGTCATCGCGCGCAATTTGTAATTCGGACTTGCCGCTTTGGGAGGAGCGAAAAGCCTATGACGGACAATCAACCTTTGAGCCTGCATGTGCCGGAACCCGCCGTGCGCCCCGGCGGCCAGCCGGATTTCTCCAATGTGAAAATTCCCGCTGCCGGAACGGTGCCGAAGCCGGATGTGGATGCAGCGCCGGAAACGATGCGGGATCTGGCCTATTCGATCATCCGCGTTCTGAACCGTAATAGTGAGGCTGTCGGTCCATGGGCCGGTTCGCTGAGCGATGAGGATTTGCTGGTGGGCTTGCGCAACATGATGCGGCTTCGCGCTTTCGATGCCCGCATGCTGATGGCGCAGCGGCAGGGCAAGACTTCTTTCTATATGCAGCATCTGGGTGAAGAGGCCGTAAGCTGCGCGTTTCGCAAGGCGCTGCAAAAGGGAGACATGAACTTCCCAACCTACCGGCAGGCCGGATTGCTCATCTCGGATGATTACCCGCTCGTCACGATGATGAACCAGATATTCTCCAACGAGAAAGACCCGCTGCATGGTCGGCAGATGCCGGTTCTTCATTCTTCCAAGGAACATGGTTTTTTCACCGTTTCGGGCAATCTCGCGACGCAATACGTGCAGGCTGTCGGCTGGGCCATGGCATCCGCCATCAAGGGCGACACAAAGATCGCTGCCGCGTGGATCGGTGATGGTTCCACAGCGGAATCGGACTTCCATTCCGCACTGGTATTCGCCTCCACTTACAAAGCGCCCGTGGTGTTGAATATCGTCAATAATCAATGGGCCATCTCCACCTTTCAGGGCATTGCCCGCGGTGGTTCGGGCACCTTTGCGGCGCGTGGGCTCGGCTTCGGCATTCCCGCGCTGCGCGTCGATGGCAATGATTATCTGGCCGTTCATGCCGTGGCGAAATGGGCGGCGGAGCGTGCGCGGCGCAATCTGGGCCCGACGCTTGTCGAATACGTGACGTATCGTGCGGGCGCGCACTCCACTTCCGATGACCCGAGCGCCTATCGCCCAAAGGCTGAATCCGAAGCTTGGCCGCTTGGCGACCCTATCCTGCGCCTGAAGAACCATCTGATCCTGCGCGGTTTCTGGTCCGAAGACCGGCACAATCAGGCTGAGGCGGAGATCATGGATGAGGTGATCGAAGCGCAGAAGGAAGCGGAAAGCCACGGCACGCTGCATGCCGGTGGCAAGCCATCCGTGCGTGATATTTTCGAGGGCGTCTACGCGGAAATGCCGCCGCATATCCGCCGCCAGCGCCAGAAGGCGGGGTACTGACATGACCAGAATGACGATGATCGAGGCTGTCCGCAGCGCCATGGATGTGTCCATGGGCCGTGATGACGATGTCGTGGTGTTTGGCGAGGATGTCGGTTATTTCGGCGGTGTCTTCCGTGCCACGCAAGGTCTTCAATCTAAATATGGAAGAACGCGCTGTTTCGATGCGCCCATCAGCGAATCCGGCATCGTCGGCACCGCCATCGGCATGGCGGCCTATGGGCTGCGGCCCTGCATCGAAATCCAGTTCGCCGATTACATGTATCCGGCCTACGACCAGATAACCCAGGAAGCGGCACGTATCCGCTATCGCTCCAATGGGGATTTCACCTGCCCCATCGTCATCCGCATGCCGACGGGCGGGGGCATTTTCGGCGGGCAGACCCATAGCCAAAGCCCCGAGGCGCTGTTTACCCATGTCTGTGGCTTGAAGGTGGTGGTGCCCTCCAACCCCTATGATGCCAAGGGACTGCTGATCGCTTCGATAGAGGATCCCGATCCCGTCATGTTCCTTGAACCGAAGCGGCTATATAACGGGCCGTTCGATGGGCATCATGACCGCCCGGTTATTCCGTGGTCGAAGCATGATCTGGGCGAGGTGCCTGAAGACCATTATGTCATTCCGCTGGGAAAAGCCGAAATAAGGCGTCCGGGTAGCCAAGTAACAGTCATCGCCTATGGCACGATGGTTCACGTCGCCCTTGCCGCAGCAGAAGAAACCGGCATCGACGCCGAAGTGATCGACCTGCGCAGCCTTCTGCCACTGGATCTGGACACCATCGTCCAGTCGGTCGCCAAAACAGGGCGCTGCGTGATGGTGCATGAGGCGACCTTGACCTCCGGCTTCGGCGCCGAAGTCGTGTCGCTGGTGCAGGAGCATTGCTTCTATCATCTGGAGGCCCCGGTGGTCCGCGTTGCCGGGTGGGATACGCCTTATCCGCATGCGCAGGAGTGGGATTATTTCCCCGGCCCGGCCCGTGTCGGGCGCGCATTGATAGATGTGATGGAGGCCTGAGCCATGGCGGAATTCGTTTTGAAAATGCCGGATGTCGGAGAAGGCGTTGCCGAGGCCGAACTGGTGGAATGGCACGTAAAACCCGGTGATCCCGTGCGCGAAGACATGGTTCTCGCTGCCGTAATGACGGATAAGGCAACCGTGGAAATCCCGTCTCCCGTCGCGGGCATCGTAACCTGGGTTGCCGCCGATATTGGTGACACGGTGGCGGTGAAGGCACCTTTGGTGAGGATCGAAACGGAAGTCGATGCCGCGGAGGCGAAGGTGGCTGAGCCGGAGACGCAGCCGTTAAAGCCCCCAGAGATCAAGGCGGCTAAACCGCAGCCTCAGTCACCTCCATCCAAGACGAAACCCGCCGATGCAGCGCCACCTTCTTCGGCGGTGGCTCCATCCGCCCAAAAGCCACTGGCGTCCCCGGCAGTGCGCCGCAGGGCGCAGGAAGCAGGGATCGATCTGCGCCAGCTTCGGGGCACCGGCCCCGCCGGTCGTGTTACGCATGAAGATCTGGATGGCTTCAGCCCCTCCGGTTCGGAAAACAGGCCATCCTCATCTTTGCAGAGAAGGACGACTATCGAAGAGGTCAAGATCACCGGCCTTCGGCGCAAGATCGCGGAGAAGATGGCGCTTTCCGTGTCCCGCATTCCTCACATTACCTATGTCGAAGAGGTGGATGTCAGCGATCTCGAAGATCTGCGCGCAACGATGAATGCAGGCAGGAAACCGGATCAGCCGAAGCTGACTATCCTGCCGTTTCTCATGCGTGCGCTGGTGAAAACGGTGGGTGAGCAGCCTGCGATGAATGCGACGTTCGATGACGATGCGGGAGTGGTTAAGCGCTACGGCGCGGTCCATATCGGCATCGCGGCACAGACGCCTGCCGGGCTGGTCGTTCCCGTGGTGCGGCATGCGGAAGCACGCGGCATATGGGATTGCGCTGGCGAAGTTGCGCGCGTTTCCGACGCGGCCCGCAATGGCAGCGCGCAGCGCGAGGAACTGTCCGGCTCCACCATTACCATCAGCTCGCTCGGCGCATTGGGCGGCATTGCCTCCACGCCTGTCATCAACCACCCGGAAGTGGCAATCATCGGGGTGAACAAGATCGCCGTGCGGCCGGTCTGGGATGGCAACCAGTTCATCCCTCGCAAGATGATGAACCTGTCCTCCAGCTTCGATCACCGTGTTGTCGACGGTTTCGATGCTGCAACCTTCATTCAGCGGATCAAGGCGTTGCTGGAAACGCCTGCGCTGATCTTCATCGAAAGCTGAGGCGGCCATGAAAGAGATAGACTGCAAATTGCTCGTCATCGGTGCCGGTCCGGGAGGCTATGTCTGCGCCATTCGCGCCGGTCAGTTGGGAGTGGATACCGTCATCGTGGATCAGGGCAAACCCGGCGGAACCTGCCTCAATGTCGGCTGCATTCCTTCCAAAGCGCTCATCCATGCGGCAGATGAATTCCATCGGGTCAAGCAAATGACCGCCGGGCGCTCCCCCTTCGGCATTAGGGTTACAGAGACTTCGCTTGATCTCGCTGCCGCCATTGAATGGAAAGATGGCATCGTTACGCGTCTGAATGGCGGCGTAACGGGGCTGTTGCAAAAAGCGCGGGTCAAGATCGTCACCGGCGAAGCGCGGTTCCGTGACGGCAAGACGGTGGAAGTAGAGACCGAAACAGGCCAGCAGATCATCCGTGCGGAAAACATCGTCATCGCCACGGGTTCACGATCCGTGGAACTGCCAAATCTTCCCTTCGGAAACGATGTTCTGTCCTCCGCGCAGCTTTTGAGTTTACGCACTCTGCCATCGAAACTCGTCATCGTCGGCGGTGGCTATATCGGCGTTGAGCTGGGAACAGCCTTTGCGAAAATGGGCTCCGAGGTGACGATCGTAGAGGCCACAAGCCAGATATTGCCTCTGTACGATCAGGAACTGGTGAAGCCAGTCGTCAAGCGCCTTCAGGAGCTGGGCATCAGGGTAATGACGGGTGCGAAGGCCGAGAGCTTCGATGCGTCATCCAGAACGTTGAGTACCGAGGATGGTGCAGCCGAGGCGCTGTCTGCAGACAAGGTTCTGGTCACCGTTGGACGCAGACCGAATACCGACAGCGCCGGTCTTGGCGAACTCGATCTCGACATGGCGGGCCATTTCATTCGCATCGATGAGCGCTGCCGCACTTCCATGCGTGGCATCTATGCGATTGGCGATGTGACCGGTGAGCCCATGCTTGCCCACCGCGCCATGGCACAGGGCGAAATGGTGGCGGAAATCGTGAGCGGCGCCAAGCGCAGCTGGGACAAGCGCTGCATTCCGGCGGTCTGTTTCACCGATCCCGAGATTGTCACAGTCGGTCTTTCGCCAGATGAGGCGAGGGCGCAGGCGGGTGAGTTGAAGATCGGTCACTTCCCCTTCAGCGCCAATGGCCGCGCCATGTCGATGGCGGATGAAGGCGGTTTCGTGCGCGTGGTGGCGCGGGCAGACAATCATCTCGTGCTTGGCATCCAAGCTGTCGGCGCTGGTGTCAGCGAATTGTCGGCAGGCTTTGCTCTGGCAATCGAAATGGGTGCGCGTCTGGAAGACATTGCGGGCACGATCCATGCGCATCCAACCCGAAGCGAAGCTTTTCAGGAAGCCGCGCTCAAGGCGTTGGGGCATGCCATTCACATGTAAGAATGAGGATTGGGAGGGAAGAATGACAACTATTGCATTTATCGGTCTCGGCCACATGGGCGCGCCCATGGCGGCAAATCTGGTCAAGGCAGGCCATGCGGTTCAGGGTTTCGATGTCGTTCCTCATCTTCTGGAAAAAGCCGCTCAATCCGGCGTTTCGGCCAAGGCCTCGATAGCCGAGACGATCAATGGCGCGGAGATGGTGATCACAATGCTGCCCGCAGGCAAGCATGTGATCAGCGTCTGGACGGAACTGGTCTCGCAGGTGGAAGCAGGCACATTGCTGATCGATTGCTCCACCATCGATATCGAGAGTGCGCGCAAGGCGCATGACATGGCGCGTGGGGCAGGGTGCCCGTCACTGGATGCGCCGGTCTCCGGCGGCACATCGGGCGCGGAAGCTGGAACGCTCACCTTTATGGCGGGTGGGAGCGCAGAAGCGTTTTCGGCAGCGGAGCCGATATTGCAGGCCATGGGCAAGCGGATCGTTCATTGCGGTGAGGCGTCGATGGGGCAGGCTGCGAAGATCTGCAACAACATGATCCTCGGCATTTCCATGATTGCGGTTTCGGAAGCCTTCGTATTGGGCGAAAAGCTTGGCCTGTCCCAACAATCGCTTTTCGATGTTGCGTCCGTTTCCTCCGGCCAGTGCTGGTCGCTGACGACCTATTGTCCGGTGCCGGGGCCGGTGCCGACATCACCGGCCAACAAGGATTATCAGCCCGGTTTCGCCACCGCGCTGATGCTGAAGGATTTGATTTTGTCGCAAGCGGCAGCGCAGTTCAGCGGCGCAAGCACTCCGCTTGGCCGTGAAGCCGCCGAGCTTTACCGGCGGTTCAGCGAGAGCGGAGCGGGGGACACAGATTTCTCAGCCATCATCCAGATGCTGAGAAATCCTGTCTGAACCTTTCCGTCAAATACGCTTCCCATCCTTGTCGAAAAGATGGAAGCGGGATGGATCGGCGGTAATCGTCACGGTTTCCGTGATTTCGATGGCGGAGCGACCGGGCACTCGGAAGACGATTGTCTCGCCATTTGCCATTTCGCCATGAACATAGCTCTCGGCACCCACCAACTCCACCGCCGCCACATGCACTGAAAGCTTGAACGGGCTGCTGCGTCCATCATCGATGACGATATCTTCCGGGCGGATGCCGATAGTCGCCGCCTGTGGCGGAATGGAGCCGTCCGTCGGAGCCTTCCAGATGGAGCCATCAAGCGGCAACAGGTTCATAGAAGGCGAGCCTATGAAGGTTGCGACGAAACTAGTTGCGGGCTTTTCGTAAAGTTCGATTGGCGTGCCCACCTGCTCGATGCGCCCGGCATTGAGCACGACGAGCCTGTCCGCAAGCGTCATGGCCTCCATCTGGTCGTGAGTCACATAGATGCTGGTGGTGGCGAGTGAGCGTTGCAGGCGGCGGATTTCGACGCGCATCTGAACGCGGAGCTTGGCATCCAGATTGGACAGCGGCTCATCGAACAGGAAGGCGGCGGGCTTGCGCACAATGGCACGCCCCATGGCTACGCGCTGGCGCTGTCCGCCGGAAAGCTGGCGAGGCTTGCGCTCCAGAAACTGCTCGATCTCCAGCGCGCGCGCCGCTTCCGTGATGCGGCGGTCGATCTCGTCCTTCGGCGTGTTGCGGTTTTTCAGGCCATAGGCCAGATTTTGCCGCACCGTCATATGCGGGTAGAGCGCATAATTCTGGAACACCATCGCAATGTCGCGCTCGGCAGGTTCCAGATCGTTGACCCGCTTACCGGCAATGTGGATATCGCCGCCGCTGATGCCTTCCAGCCCGGCCACCATGCGCAGCAGGGTGGACTTGCCGCAGCCGGAAGGGCCGACGAGCACGATCATCTCGCCGTCCTTGATATCCAGCGAGACGCCCTTGATGGCCTCGACATTGCCGCCATAGACCTTGCGGACGTCGTTGAGTTCTATTGTTGCCATTACTTTTCAGTCTCCACGAGGCCTTTGACGAACCAGCGCTGCATGAGGATGACGACGACGACCGGTGGAATGATGGCCAGGATCGCGGTGACCATGACGTAGTTCCAGGGTGTCGAAGCATCGGTGAAATCCACCATGCGGCGCAGTCCGATAATGATTGTGTTCATGTCTGCTCGATCCGTCACCAGCAGCGGCCACAGATACTGCGTCCAGCCATAGATGAAGAGGATCACGAAGAGCGCGGCGATATTCGTTGTCGAAAGCGGGAGCAGAATGTCCTTCATGAAGCGGAAGGGCCCCGCATTATCGATACGTGCGGCCTCCACCATCTCCCCCGGTATCGTCAGGAAAAACTGACGGAACAGGAAGGTGGCGGTGGCCGAGGCCATCAAGGGAAGCGTCAGACCGGCATAGGTATTCAAGAGGCCGAGATCGACGATGACCTTGTAGGTCGGCAAAATACGCACTTCCACTGGCAGCATCAGCGTCACGAAAATCATCCAGAAGAAGCCCATGCGGAACGGGAACCGGAAGAAGACGATTGCGAAGGCCGACAGGAAGGAAATGACGATCTTGCCGAGGGCAATGGCCACCGCCACGACGAAACTATTGAACAGCAGCCGTTCGAGGCTGACGCCAACAACACGCTCGACGCCGCCGGAAATCGCCTCACCGTAATTTTCAGCCAGATGACCGGCGGGCAGAAGCGACAATGGTGGGCGCAGGATTGCGCTGGACGTCGCCGATGAAGCGACGAAGGTGTAGTAGATCGGAAAGGCGACGATGATGATGCCGATAACGAGCATCAGATGCGCCATGAGAGTTGCCAAGGGGCGGTTCTGAATCATGTTTTCGCCCTTACCCGTAATGAACGCGCCGCTCGACGAAGCGGAACTGGAATGCCGTGAGCGCAATGACGATAACCATCAGCACCACGGATTGCGCGGCTGAAGAGCCGAGGTTCAGGTTGACGAATCCATCATTATAGACCTTATAAACCAGTGTTTCCGTGGCCTTCGCCGGTCCGCCGCCCGTGACAGAATGGATGATGCCGAACGTATCGAAGAAGGCATAAACCGTGTTCACCACCAGCAGAAAGAAGGTGGTGGGTGCCAAAAGCGGGAAGACGATTGTCCAGAACCGGCGTGCACCGCGCGCGCCATCGATTGCCGCGGCTTCCAGCAGGGACTTCGGAATGGCCTGAAGTCCGGCCACGAAGAACAGGAAGTTGTAGCTGATCTGCTTCCACGCTGCGGCGGCCACCACCAGCGCCATGGCCTGATTGCCATCCAGCAACGGGTCCCAGGCAATGCCGTTGCGGCGCAGAATATAGGCGAATGTGCCCATGGCCGGGTTGAACATGAAGAGCCACAACATGCCCGCAACCGCCGGAGCGACAGCGTAAGGAATGATCATCATGGTGCGGTAAAAGCCCTTGCCGCGCACCACGAGATCGGCAGCGGTTGCCAGAAGCAGCGCGACCGCCATGGAAAGCAACGCGGTCGCCACGCTGAACACCACCGTTACCTGAAGCGAATGCAGATAGTTGGCATCCGAAAGGATGGCGGAAAAGTTTGCGAAGCCGACGAAGGTGCTTTGCAGGCCAAACGGGTCTTCCCGCATGGCAGACTGGTAGAGCGCCTGGCTGGCGGGCCAGAAAAAGAACACGACCGTCAGAACGATCTGCGGCGCGACCAGAAAATAGGGGAGAATTTTGTTGGGAAAGACAACGCTTTGCACAGCGGACTCCTCATGCAAATGCGACTGCCCGCGCCTTTTTGAAAAGCCGCGGGCAGAAGAAGGATGTTACTTGCCGATAGCCTGCTGAATGGCGGCATTGCCGCGCTCGACAGCCTTGTCCAGTGCTGCCTTTGCATCCTGCTTGCCTGCGAGCATGGATTCGAACTCTTCGTTCATGATGTCGCGAACCTGCGGAAGGTTCACGAGACGAACGCCCTTCGAGTTCTCGGTCGGCGCCTTGCCCATCATCTGCAGGAGAGGCGTCTCGCGGCCCGGGTTCTTGTCGTAGAAGCCGGACTTCTTGGTTTCTTCATAAGCAGCCATCGTAACCGGCATGTAACCGGACACCTGATGCAGGCGCGCCTGAATTTTGGTCTGCGACAGGAAGTGGAAAAACTCTGCCGTGCCCTTGTATTCATCATCCGACTTGCCGCCGAAGACCCAGAGGCTGGCGCCACCTGGAATGGTGTTCTGCGGACGGCCTTCGCCTTCATAGTAAGGCAACTGGCCGATGCCGTATTTCATGCCGCTCTTGATGATATCGCCCAGACCACCGGAGGATTCCGTCAGAATTCCGCATTCGCCGGAGGTGAAAAGCTGCTTTGCTTCCGAGGTTCGACCGCCATAGCGGAAAGTTCCATCCTTGGCGAGATCGGCAATCGTCTGGAAATGCTTGACGAAAGGCTCGGCGTTGAAGGCGAGCTTTACGTCTGTTCCAGCAAGGCCATTCTCGTTGCTGCCATAGGAAAGGTTGTTCCAGGCGGAAAAGTTCTCGGTCTGGATCCATGTGAGCCAGGTGGACGTAAATCCGCAGGGCGAAGCGCCGCTGGACTTGATCTTCTTGGCGGCCTCGAACACTTCAGGCCATGTCTTGGGCGGATGTTCCGCGTCGAGACCCGCCTTCTGGAACGTGTCCTTGTTGTAATAGAGGATCGGGGAAGAAGAGTTGTAAGGGAAGGACAGCATGGTGCCATCTGGCTTTGAATAATATGCCACGATGCCGGGCAGATAATCAGCCTTGTTGAAGGTGAAGCCACCCTTTTGCAGAACCTCCGCAACCGGAACGATCGCGCCCTGAGCACCCATCATCACGCCACTACCGGCGTCGAAAACCTGAATGATCGCAGGTGGCTGCTTGGCGCGGAAGGCGGCGATGCCTGCGTTCAGCGTTTCAGGATAAGTGCCCTTGAAGACCGGAACGATCTTGTAATTGGACTGGCTTTCGTTGAATTCCTTGGAAAGCTGTTCCACTACTTCGTTATTCGCGCCAGTCATGGCATGCCACCACTGAATCTCCGTCGCGGCCATCGCGCTGGATGCCAGGAACATGGCAGTGGTCGTGGTTATCGCAGTAGCGAGAACGGTTTTCATGGGCTTTCCTCCCTATCCATGAATTATGTGCGCTGATCTCCCAGAATCGGCTGAAAGCGATCCTCTAGGTAACGCTCCCGTTCTTCAAGCAAAAACTAAAGGATGTCCACCCTCGTTTGCGTGTTCGATGCCCGAAACAAAAAACGCCCCCGGCAAAAGCCGGAGGCGTTTCATTGTGTCAGTCAACGTATGGTTTGAGATCGGCCTTAAGCCTGTTCAAAAACACCGTGGCAATGCTTGTATTTCTTGCCGGAACCACAAGGGCAGGCCTCGTTGCGGCCGATCTTGCCCCAGGTGGTCGGGTCGTTCGGGTCGCGCTGTTCCGGTGGAACATAGATGTCTGCACCACCATTGCCAGCTTCCGAGAAATCGTCTTCGCCGGTCACCGGGTCAAGATGATGTGCTGTCATTTCCGGCAGTTCAGGCTGCGCAGTTTCACGAACCAGTTCGACACGCATCAGCTGTGCAGTGACGGCTTCGCGCAGGTTTGCGAGAAGCGCCTGGAACAGTTCGAAGGCTTCGGCCTTGTATTCCTGAAGCGGGTCGCGTTGTGCATAACCACGGAAACCGACGACGGAGCGCAGGTGGTCGAGGTTGACGATATGCTCGCGCCACAGATGGTCGATGGTCTGAAGAATGACGGAACGTTCGACATAGGTCATGACCTCGGGGCCGAAGCGCTCGGCCTTGTCGGCCATCACCTTGTCGGCAGCTTCGGTCACGCGCTGGAGGATATCATCCTCGGCAATGCCTTCTTCCTTTGCCCATTCATCGACGGGCAGGTCGAGGTTCAGCGACTGTTCGAGACCGGCCTTGAGGCCTGCAATATCCCATTGTTCCGCATAGGCGTTTTCCGGGATGTGCTTGGCGACCAGAACTTCGATGACTTCATTGCGCATGTCGGCTGCGGTTTCGCCGATATTCTCGGCTTCCATCAGCTCAAGACGCTGTTCAAAGATGACCTTACGCTGATCGTTCAGAACGTCGTCATATTTCAGAAGGTTCTTACGCGTTTCGAAGTTGCGGGCTTCGACCTTCTTCTGCGCGCGCTCCAGAGCCTTGTTGATCCAAGGATGGACGATGGCTTCGCCTTCCTTCAGACCGAGCTTCTGCAGCATCGAATCCATGCGGTCCGAGCCGAAGATGCGCATCAGATCATCCTGAAGCGACAGGTAGAACTTGGAACGGCCCGGGTCACCCTGACGACCGGAACGACCGCGCAACTGGTTGTCGATACGGCGGCTTTCGTGGCGTTCGGTCGCGATGACGAAGAGGCCACCGGCGGCAAGTGCCTTTTCCTTCAGGACCTTGATCTCTTCGCGTACGGCCCTTTCCTTGGCGCGACGCTCTTCTTCCGACTCGATGCCTTCGAGTTCACGCTCGAGACGCATGTCGACGTTACCGCCGAGCTGAATGTCGGTACCGCGACCGGCCATGTTGGTCGCAATCGTCACCGCGCCCGGAACACCGGCCTGCGAAACGATATAGGCTTCCTGCTCATGGTAACGGGCATTCAGAACCTGGAAGTTTTCGAAACCTGTCTGGCGCAGCATGGTGGCCAGAAGTTCGGACTTTTCGATGGAGGTCGTGCCCACGAGGACTGGCTGACCACGTTCATGCGCCGAGCGGATTTCCTCGATGATGGCTTTGAACTTTTCTTCGCCGGTACGATAGACTTCATCGTCTTCATCGATACGCTGGATCGGCAGGTTGGTCGGCACTTCGACCACGTCGAGGCCGTAGATGTTGCCGAATTCTTCCGCTTCGGTCGCAGCCGTACCGGTCATGCCGGAAAGCTTCTTGTACATGCGGAAGTAGTTCTGGAAAGTAACGGAAGACAGCGTCTGGTTTTCCGGCTGGATCTGCACCTTTTCCTTGGCTTCCAGAGCCTGATGCTGACCTTCGGAATAACGGCGGCCCGGCATCATGCGGCCGGTGAACTCATCGATGATGACGATTTCGCCATTACGGACGATGTAGTCCTTGTCGCGCTGGAACAGCTTGTGAGCCTTCAGCGCATTGTTGATGTGGTGAACGATAGCGACGTTTTCCACGTCATACATCGACTCGCCCTTGAGAAGACCAGCCTGACGCAGCAGGTTTTCCAGCTTCTCGGTGCCCTGTTCGGAGAAGTTGGCGGAACGCTGCTTCTCATCGATTTCGTAATCTTCCGGCGTCAGCATCGGAATGAAGGCGTCGATCGTGTTGTAGAGATCGGAGCGATCATCCAGCGGGCCGGAAATAATGAGCGGCGTGCGCGCTTCATCGACCAGAATGGAGTCCACTTCGTCGACGATGGCGTAGTGGTGGCTGCGTTGAACCATCTGCGCCTTGTCGTACTTCATATTATCGCGAAGATAATCGAAGCCGAGTTCGTTGTTGGTCGCATAGGTAATGTCGCAGGCATAGGCCGCGCGGCGCTGATCGTCGTCCAGACCATGGATGATGACGCCCGTCGTCAGGCCGAGGAAGCCGTAAAGGCGTGCCATGGTGGCTGCGTCGCGTTGAGCGAGGTAATCGTTGACGGTCACGACGTGAACGCCCTTGCCTTCAAGCGCATTGAGGTAGACGGCAAGGGTTGCGACCAGTGTCTTACCTTCACCTGTCTTCATTTCCGCGATGTCGCCGGAATGGAGAATCATACCCCCGGTCAACTGCACATCGAATGGGCGCATGCCAAGCACGCGGCGCGATGCTTCACGGGCAACGGCAAAGGCCGGGACGAGGATGTTGTCCAGCGTCTTGCCCTCGGCAAGCTGCTGGCGGAATTCCACCGTCTTTGCTGCAAGGGCTTCATCCGAAAGCGACTGCATCTGCTCTTCCAGAGCCGCGATGGCAGCGATATTGGAACGATAGGAGCGCACACGGCGATCGTTTGACGAGCCAAACAATTTGCGGGCGATTCCGCCGAGACTGACCATCCAACTGGCCCTTTCTGAAATTTCGTTTCGCTGGGGCGTGGGGTTCGGCAGAAGCAATAACGCACAAATGACGAACGACACCCTGAAACGCATCTGGACGCGAGGTTGCGTGACAGATAAGAGGGGGGGCAAATGATGTCAACGGTTCTGCCCGTTACAGAATGGCCACATTCCGGTGTTTGGAAGTTTTTTCAGCCGGAAAACCACGTCTGGAGCCGGCTTTGTCTCCGAAAGGTTCAATATGTTGCGCTATAATAGAATTGCCGCTGCTGTGATCGTGGCTGGTCTTGGTCTTCACTTCCCGGCTTTCGCGCAGGAAGACGCCGTTGTTGCCAAGGTGGGCGATCTTGAGATTCGGCAGTCCGAACTCGATCTGGCCATGAGCAATCTGGACCCGCAGCTGGCACAGCTGCCAGATGAGCAGAAAAAAGTTGCTGCTCTTTCCGGCGCTATCGACGTGAAGCTGCTGGTAAAGGGTGCCACTGCCGAAGGTCTTGAAAAGACTGACGACTTCAAGAAGCGTCTCGCTTTCATTTCCGATCGCGAACTTCACAACGCCTACTTCCGCAAGCATGTCGTCGATGCCGTCACCGACGCAGAGGTGAAGGCGCGCTACGACAAGGAAGTCGCTGCCCTGCCTCAGGAAGAGGAAATCAAGGCTGCCCACATTCTGGTTGCGACCGAAGAGGAAGCCAAGGACGTGATCAAGCAGCTGGATGGCGGCAAGGATTTCGCAGAGCTGGCCAAGGAAAAGTCCACCGATTCCAACAAGGATGACGGCGGCGATCTCGGCTGGTTCGGCAAGGGCCGCATGGTTCCGGAATTCGAAGAAGCTGCCTTCAAGCTAGAAAAGGGCGCCTACACCAAGGAGCCTGTGAAGTCGCAGTTCGGCTTCCACGTCATCAAGCTTGAAGACAAGCGCGTCGCGCCTCCTCCGGCTTTCGATCAGGTCGAGGCACAGGTTCGCCAGCTCGTCATGCGCGACAAGTACGTCGCTCTCATCGAGAAGGCAAAGTCCGAGCAGAAGATCGAGATCACCGACGAAGCACTTCGCAAGGGCTACGACGAGGCCAGCAAGCAGCAGGCCGCTGATCCTCAGCCGCAGCAGTAAGAATTGCATTGCTCAGGGCGGCGTCAGGCCGCCCTGTTTTCATTTCCAAGTCCGTTTTTTTCGAATGCAGGTCTGCCTCATGTCCGCTGCCGTTTCTCCACTCGCCCCGAAATCCTATCCAGAAATGCCGACGATCCGCGGCGTGCGCATGGCAACGGCTGCCGCAGGCATCAAGTATAAGAACCGCACCGACGTCCTCCTGATGGTATTCGATGCGCCCGCCGCCGTCGCAGGCGTCTTTACGAAATCCCGTTGCCCTTCAGCACCTGTGGATTACTGCCGTGCCAATCTGGGCGGCGGCGTCGCACGCGCAGTCGTCGTCAACTCCGGCAATGCCAATGCATTCACCGGCCAGAAGGGCAAGGCAGCGACCGAGCTTACCGGCAAATCAGCAGCCGCCGCAGTCGGTTGTGAGACAAGTGAAGTGTTTCTTGCTTCCACGGGCGTTATCGGCGAGCCGCTGGATGCGACGAAATTTGCTGGCGTTCTTGGCCAGATGAACACGGATGCGACGGGTGATTTCTGGCAGGAAGCTGCCAAGGCCATCATGACCACGGACACCTATCCCAAGGTCGCAACACGCACCGCAGACATCGGCGGCGTCAAGGTTACGATCAACGGTATCGCCAAGGGCGCTGGCATGATTGCGCCCGATATGGCGACGATGCTGTCCTACGTCGTGACGGATGCCGATATTTCCTCGCCCGCATTGCAGGCGCTTCTTTCCGCTGGCGTCGGTCCAACGTTCAATTCCGTGACGGTGGACAGCGATACGTCTACTTCCGACACGCTGATGCTGTTCGCCACCGGCGCTGCCGCTGCTGACGGCCAGGCGCGTATCGAATCTGCGGACGATCAGAAGCTTGAAGGCTTCCGCGCCGCGCTCAACGATCTTCTCAAGGATCTTGCCCTTCAGGTCGTGCGCGATGGTGAAGGCGCACGCAAGATGGTTGAAGTGACCGTGACCGGTGCCGAGAGCGACGCTGCCGCCAAGAAGATTGCGCTTTCGATTGCCAATTCCCCTCTGGTGAAGACGGCGGTTGCCGGTGAAGATGCGAACTGGGGCCGCATCGTCATGGCTGTCGGCAAGTCCGGCGAGCTTGCAGATCGTGACCGTTTGGCAATCTGGTTCGGCAATGTCCGCGTCGCCGTCAATGGTGAGCGTGATCCGGCCTATTCCGAAGCCGAGACAACCGCTGTGATGAAGGAGCAGGATATCCCCGTGAAGGTGGATATCGGCCTTGGCAACGGCACCGCAACCGTGTGGACATGCGACCTGACCAAGGAATATGTCGAAATCAATGGCGACTACCGGAGCTAATCGGTGGAGGCCAAGACCATGCATAACAGCGCCGTCAACCTGCCGCTCGTCCGCCGTCTGGAGGCCGTGAGCTTTCGCGCCTGGCCAGCCTCGTCGGTCATCTATGACGGCAGCTGGCAAATCCGCCTGACGGGTTCGCATCCGTCCAAGCGCATCAACTGCGTCGTGCCTCTGGATCCGTCCGACTACGGCAATTGCGACCTGCGTCTTGAAAAGGCGCGCAAGCGCTTCGAGGATTTCGGCAGGCCACTGATTGTTCGCGAAACGACGCTGATGCCTGCCGAGCTGCGGGCACATCTCTATGATAATGGCTGGACCGTTTTCGAAGAGGTGAAGGTCATGACAGCCGATCTGGCACATGCGGAATTGCCTGAGACGATGGCACATTTGCCGAGCCACGATATCGGCCGCTTCGTTGAGGCGAGCCTCAAGGTCAGCGGCGACGACCCGGCGCTTCGCTCGGCAATCGCGGAAATCGTCAGCTCCATCAAGCCGACACTGGGGCTTTTCATCAAGGAAGAGATCGAAGGCGAGCCGCAGGCGACGGCAATCTGCGTGCAGGATAACGATCTTGCAGGCATCCTCTCGCTGGAGGTTGCGCAGGCAGCACGAAAGCGCGGCATCGGCAGCGAAATCCTGACATCGGCTCTACGCTGGGCCCGCATCAGCGGCGCGAAAACGGCTTGGTTGCAGGTCGTCTCGACAAATGCGCCAGCGCTTTCGCTCTATGAAAAGTTCGGCTTCGAAGAAGCCTATACCTATCGTTACTGGGGCAAGGATCTGTGATGGATCAGGCGGGGCGCAAAATTCTGCTCGTTGCTGCCTGCGCGCTGGTGGATCAGGACGGGCGCATTCTTCTCGCGCAACGGCCCGAGGGCAAATCGCTTGCCGGTTTGTGGGAGTTTCCCGGCGGTAAAGTCGAGCAGGGTGAAACGCCGGAGGAAACTCTGGTGCGTGAACTTGAGGAAGAGCTTGGCATAAAGACCAAAGTCCCTTGCCTCGCGCCGCTGACCTTCGCCAGCCACACTTATGAAACCTTCCACCTGTTGATGCCGCTTTACGTCTGCCGTCGGTATGAGGGCATTCCACGCGGTATGGAAGGTCAGGCCATCAAATGGGTGAAGCCGCAGGCGCTGCGCGATTACCCCATGCCGCCAGCGGACGAACCGCTGATCCCATATCTCCAGGATCTATTATAAAGATTTTGTGAGATAGCCTGCAAAACAAGGTTTTCCACAAGTTCACGCGTCCCAAAACGGGGCGTCATTAACTGATCGTTTAGTAAGCTCTGGCAAATTCTAGGGCTGAAGATTTGGTAAATGGCGCGTAGCGAGGCCGAGTGATGAATGAGGATTTCTGGAAAACCGTTGAAGATCGCCAGTCTTACTCCGCAAAGTCACGCCGGATCGGTGTCCTGAATGTCGCTCTGCTTTTCGGCATGGTGGCAATCGCACTTTCCCTGATTGTCACGCCCATGCTGGCAGGAAAGACGGCGCCAGCCCGGTTTGCGCAGCAGGGGTCGGATAATTTCGACATGATCAGCACGGGCTCGATCAAGCGGGGCGACCAGTCGAAAACCTACAGCATCCGTCGCAGCATCACCCAGCCGATGCCGGGTTCAGTCTGCATCGTGGATGGTTACTCCAACGGACGCGATTGCTGACGGCTGTTGATAAAAGTCACGGTCGCGCCGTAACGAATTAAACATTTTATCGTCGTACAATCTGCGGACGTGTTTCCTCGTGGCGTGCTCGGGCGCGCCGATCCGGGCAGGGGGCTTTCCGGTGTTGCGCAAGAAAAACAGCATTCAGCATCGGCTGCTCGCATGTCTCGCTGACAGAAGCGGCGCGACCGCCATCGAGTATGGGCTGATCATCGGCATCATCTCAGGCGCTCTGATCCTTGGATTGGAGAGCGTCCGGGACAATTTACAAGCCGTTTTCCAGTTGATCATAACTACGCTGACCAACGCCATGCCTTGAGGTGAAGGGTTAAGCCTTGCCCTCCAAAGCATCCGCCAGCCGCACATTGGCGGAGCCCGGTTTCAGCGGCTTTTGCTGGCTTTCATGCGGTGCCCAACCCGACACGTAGATAATGGAAAATGTTGCGCGAATACGTCCGTCCGGGTCGCTGAAGCGTTCGGCATAAAGCTCGGCTGCGCGCATGAAGAAGCGGCGGTTCAGCGGCGTTCGGCTGCGCCCAAGCAGCGGGTTCGTCATTCCCATTGCCCGCAGATCACGCATCAACGGGAAGATAGAATCGTAACGCACGGTGTAGGTTTCGGTGTCGGTCACCGGCAGCGCAAACCCTGCCCGTTGCAGCAATGCGCCAACATCTCTGACATCCGCAAAGGGAATGACGCGCGGGCTTGCACCGCCTGAAAACTCTGCTTCCGTTTCCAGTAGAACGTCGCGCAGTTCCTGCAACGTGCCGCTTCCGGGTATCGCCGCCAGAAACAATCCATCCGGCTTCAGGCCCTTGCGAATCTGTATCAGCGTTCCCGGCGTATCATTGGTCAAGTGAAGTGAGAGCGGAGAGACGATGAGGCTCGCGGAGCCAGCTTCCAGCGGAAGCTCTTCGATTGGTGCCACTTTCGCGCCGACTTCACCGCCAAGAAAATCGGCATCAGTTTCGATACGGGTCATCGCACCGATTTTGCCTGTTTCCATGACGCGCTTTGCTGTAATGCCGGTCCCGCCATGCAACTCGACAGCCGTATCGAACTGGCGCTCGACGATGGCGATGCGGTCGGCGATTTCGTCTGCCGCTATGTCCAGAAGGAATTGAGCTTTATGATCGCCAAGCCGCCATGCGCGCTTGCGATTTCTCTCAATGAGCGCCCGGTCGAAAAGAATGTCCATGCCATGACCTATCGAGAGTCTATTTGAAAACGTCGGACGGGTCGATCTGGCGGTGCTTTTTGCACCTGACAGCGTCGAAAATCTTGCCGATATCAAAAGATATCATCTACGATCTTGTCCTTGTCAGGCTCAAAAATCCCTCGCCAGCTCTCCGCCGCCGAGTTTCCAAACAGACTCTAAAACTTTGCTGTCGCAAAGGCACCTCTTTGCCTTTATTGTCAAGCGCGGGGCAAAGGGAGAAAATGATGTTTTCAAAGCAGGGCGGCGCGCGGCCTCTGCGTTGGCTACTCCGCCATGTCGGTAACTTCATCTATCCGCCATCCTGTGCCGGATGCGGTCGCGCTACAGGTGGCGCCGGTGCCTTTTGCATTCAATGCTGGTCTGGAATAAAATTTATCGAGCGTCCCTATTGCGAGGTGCTCGGCATTCCCTTTGCTTACGATCACGGCGAGGGAGTCGTGAGCGCCGAGGCAATCGCCAATCCGCCGAGCTTCGACCGGCTTCGGTCTGCGGCTATTCATGAAGGTGCCGCGCGCAAACTCGTCCATCAGCTCAAATATCAGGATCGTACCGATCTGGCACGGCTGATGGCGTCATGGATGTCGCGGGCGGGCGGAAATGCGCTTGTCGAGTGTGATTGCATCATCGCGGTGCCTCTTCACCGGCGGCGTTTTCTGATGCGGCGCTTCAATCAGTCGGCGGAGCTTGCCCGCCATCTGGCCGTTCTTTCGAACAAGCTTTTCCTGCCTTCGACGCTGATCAGGGTGAAGCCCACGAGCCGGCAAGTCGGGCTTTCTGCACGCGCGAGAAAAGAAAATGTCAGGGGTGCCTTCAAGCTCATGCCGGGCCGGGAGGCGGATGTTCTGGGCAAACGCATCGTGCTGGTGGATGATGTCTACACGACAGGTGCCACAGTCTCGGCTGCAGCCCGAAGGCTTAAAAAATCAGGTGCCGCAGATGTCACCGTTTTGACCTTTGCAATGGCCATCTCCGGTCCTATATGACTGTCAAAGCTGACGTTCCAAGCACTTGCGAGGTTTAGACACATGGCATCCGTAACCATCTACACGCGTGACTTCTGCGGCTACTGCGCCCGCGCCAAGGCGTTGCTTGAAAGCAAGAGCGTGAATTTCACCGAATACAACGCCACGGAAAATCCAGACTACCGTCAGGAAATGATGGACAAATCCGGACGCAACACGTTTCCACAGATCTTCATCGGCGAACAACATGTCGGTGGCTGCGACGATCTGCACGCGCTGGATCGCGATGGAAAGCTGGATCAGCTTCTCGCTGCATAATGCACGGTTAGTGACATGGACATGGAAAATAGGGACATGAGCTTCAAGGCCGCCGCCATTCAGATGTGCTCCGGGGTGGACCCGAAGAAGAACGCTCAGGATATGGAGCGTCTGGTGCGCGAGGCTGTCAGCCAGGGCGCGGTCTATGTGCAGACGCCTGAGATGACGGGTGCTCTGCAACGGGATCGCGCAGCGCTCAAGGCGGTTCTGAAGGACGAGAACGGTGATATCATCGTCGCCACCGCCGCGCGGCTCGCTCGTGAACTCGGCATCTACGTCCATGTCGGCTCCACAGCCATTGCCCGCCCTGACGGCAAGATCGCCAATCGTGGTTTTCTCTTCGCACCGGATGGCGCGCGGATATGCACCTACGACAAGATCCATATGTTCGACGTCGATCTCGATAATGGTGAGAGCTGGCGCGAAAGTGCCGCTTACGAGCCCGGCAACGAAGCGCGGATCGCGCAATTGCCGCTGGCGACTTTCGGTTTCGCCATTTGTTACGATGTCCGTTTCCCCTCACTGTTTCGAACGGAAGCTGTTGCAGGGGCGCAGGTTTTGACGGTGCCCGCCGCCTTCACCAAGCAGACTGGCGAAGCACATTGGGAAATTCTCCTGCGCGCACGCGCCATTGAAAACGGCGCTTTCCTCATCGCCGCCGCACAGGGCGGCACGCATGAAGATGGACGCGAAACCTTCGGCCATTCGATGATCATCGACCCATGGGGCAAGATACTGGCCGCAGCCGGTGGCGCTGGCGAGCAGGTCATTCTGGCCGATATCGATCCGGCGCAGGTCGCTGCCGTTCGCGGCAAAATTCCCAATCTGAAGAATGCACGCGATTTCCGACTGGATACGGTGGCGCTCAGCGTGAATGCCGGGAGTGCTCTGGCGTGATACGCTATTCGCTATCCTGCGAGCAGGCACATGAGTTCGAAGGCTGGTTTTCCGGCAGTGCGGATTTTGAAAATCAGCTGTCACGCGGTCTGATCAGCTGCCCGGTTTGCAATTCACAGTCTGTCTCGAAAATGCTGATGGCACCTTCCGTTTCCACAGCGCGCAAGAAGGACGCGATCCGCACGCTGGCGATGGACACGGCGCAGAAAGAAGCCTTCACCAAGATCAAGGAAACTCTGGCCAACATCCGCGCCAACGCCGAAGATGTTGGCGACAAATTTCCTGAAGAGGCCCGAAAGATCCATTACGGTGAAGCGAAAGAGCGCGGAATCATCGGCCAGGCCTCTCTTCAGGAGGCCAAGGCCCTGCTGGAAGAGGGCATCGAAGTTGCTGCTCTTCCCGTTTTGCCAGACGACGTAAACTGACGAGTGAGCGGCTCCTTAGCTCGGACGCTTGGCCAGCATCATATAGTTTACATCCATGTCGGGCGACAGATTCCACCGGTCCTGAAGCACGTTGTAGAAGACGCCCGTGCGGTGGATGATTTCCATGCCGCTTGATGTTATCGGCTTCTCCAGTTCTTCCGGGCGCACCAGCTTTTCATATTGATGCGTGCCGCGCGGCAGCCATTTCAACACGTTCTCCGCAGCGAAGATTGCCAGCGCGCGCGCCTTCAGCGTGCGGTTGATAGTGGCTGCAAACATCAGTCCGCCCGGACGAACCATTTTGGCGCAGGTCGTCACGAAATAATCGACGTCGGCAACATGCTCGACCACTTCCATGTTGAGGATAACGTCGAAGGTTTCCCCCGCCGCCTCGAGCTGCTCGGCGGTCACGGCGCGGTAATCGACGTTCACGCCACTTTCGCGGGCATGCGTGGAGGCTATGCCGATATTCTTCTCGGATGGATCGGCACCGACAACCTCGGCTCCCATGCGAGCAACGGGCTCCGACAACAGACCGCCGCCGCAACCGATATCGAGAACGCGCAAGCCTTCCAGCGGACGATGCGCCTTCGGGTCGCGACCGAAGTTTTCGGCAACGCGATTGCGGATGTATTCGAGCCTGACGGGGTTGAACTTGTGCAGGGGGCGGAACTTGCCGGTCGGGCTCCACCACTCCGCGGCCATGGCCGAAAAACGATCCACTTCGCTCTGGTCGATTGTCGTTTTTGCCGTCTCGGTCATGGTTTGCTCCTTGCTCGCTTCATGCCTGAAGTCGGATGATTGGGGGGTGAAGTCAAGGGTCAGGCAACAGATCGGCTGCGAAAATAGCGCGCCCCTTTGCCGCAAGGAACTGTTTCACGCTGCTTTTCGTTTCATGCTGCGTTCAGCAAGAAGAGCGTAGTTTTTCCCAGCTGATTACCGAATATCGGTGGCCAAGCCTTCGCTTGAGGAGAAAAAAATGAAGAAGAAACTGTTTGGTGCAATTGCGCTGCTCGCGCTTGTCGCCGCACCGGCCTTGGCCGAAGCCGCGACAAGGGGTTTTGCCACAGCCAATGTCAACTTGCGCTCCGGTCCAAGCACCGCTTATCCGGCGGTCGTGGTCATTCCCAATGGCGCACCGTTGACCATTCATGGATGCCTGAACGACACGCCGTGGTGCGACGTCTCGTTCAGCTATGGTCGCGGCTGGGTCGCAGGCCGTTACATTCAGGCGCTCTATCGCCAGAACCGAGTCTATGTCGAGCCTCGCTACTATCGTGATCTCGGCGTGCCGATCATCAGCTTCGAGGTGGGCCGTTACTGGGATCAGAACTACCGCGACCGCGACTTCTACCGCGAGCGCGACCGCTGGCGCCGCCCACCGCCCTCCGGCGGCTACTGGAACGCCCCTCCACCATGGGCAGACCGCGACCGCCCACGCCCTCCGCGCGATGAATGGCGCGACCCACGCGGACGCGGCCCGAATGACGGTCGCTGGGAAGAGCGTCACGGCAACTGGAACCAGAACGACAATGACCGTGACCGCCGCGACGGAGACCGCCCGCGCTGGGAACGCGACCGCGACCGCAACAACGACAACGAAAGAAACCGCGACCGTCAGCGTCAGGAAGAACGCCGCGACCGAGATCAGGACCGCCGTCAGTGGGAAGGCCAGAACCGTAGAGACAATGACGGACGACGTCCTCCACCGCCGCCAACGGATGGCCGCTCGTTCGGCTGCGTTGTCGGTTCGCCGGGGTGCCCTAATCCGTAACGATGACAACAATAAAAGAAAAAAGCCCGGCAGCGATGCCGGGCTTTTTATTAGACTCTATCTTTTTTCTTCGGCGCGCGCTTTTCAAAAGGCTTGTCTTTCTTGCCTTCGAATTTTGCAGGCCGGTCGCCGCGCGGGGCGTCGTTGCCCGGCTTTGACTTTTTCTTCCAGGGCTTTTCATCGCTACGGCGCTCGCCGCCGAAATCTGCCTTGGCGCCGAATTTCTTCTGGGCTTTTGGCGGGCGGGTGTCTTCGCGTGGCTTGCCGGTCATGTCGGGCTTGCCTTCCATGGCCTTGACGCGAATTCCCTTCTCCAGCGCCATGTCCTTGCCAAGCGCCGATTCAAAGCGATCTACCGCATCAGCCGCCAATTCGACATAGGTTTCGGTCTGCTGCATGCGGATCGCGCCGATGTCCTGACGGGTCAGCTTGCCGAAACGGCACAGCATCGGGATCAGCCAGCGCGGCTCTGCATTCTGCTTACGGCCAACGGAAAGCGTGAACCATGCGCTGTCGGCAAAATCGGAGCGGTCGCGGCGTGGGGCGTTGTTTTCAACATGTTCGAAGCTGTCGCGGCGCGGCTTGCGGCCATCGAGAGAGACTTCGGCAATGTCTTCCGGTGCGGAACGCCCGGCATGATACATTCGAACGAATGCGGCAGCGACCTTTTCCGCGCCGTGCTGCTCCAGGAGCTTCGTCACGAAATCGCGTTCGTCATCCGTAACCGCTTCGTTCAGCGAAGGATCGGCCAGAAGACGTGCGCCGTCGCGCTCGATGATTTCATCTGCGGATGGCGGGCGAACCCAGGCCGGGCTGACTTTTGCGCCGTCCAGAAGGCGTTCCGCCTTGCGGCGCTGGCTGACCGGTACGACAATCGCGCTGACGCCCTTCTGGCCTGCGCGACCGGTACGGCCAGAGCGGTGCAGAAGCGTTTCGGAATTGGTCGGAAGATCGGCGTGGATGACGAGTTCGAGACCTGGCAGATCGATACCGCGTGCAGCGACGTCGGTCGCAACGCAAACACGGGCGCGACCGTCGCGCATCGCCTGAAGCGCGTGGGTGCGTTCGTTCTGGCTAAGCTCACCCGAAAGCGCCACGACAGAGAAGCCGCGATTGTTCAGGCGGGCCGTCAGGTGGTTCACCGCCGCGCGGGTGGAGCAGAAAACGATGGTGTTGCGGGCTTCATAGAAGCGCAGCGCGTTGATGATCGCATTTTCGCGGTCGGACGGTGCAACCAGCAGCGCACGATATTCGATATCGACATGCTGCTTCTGCTCGGATGCGGTGGCAATGCGCACAGCATCCTTCTGGTAGCTTTCGGCAAGTTTGGCAATGCTGCGCGACACGGTGGCCGAGAACATCAGCGTGCGGCGATCTTCCGGCGATTCTTCGAGAATGAATTCGAGGTCTTCGCGGAAGCCGAGATCGAGCATCTCGTCGGCTTCATCCAGCACCACGGCACGGATGGCGGAGAGGTCCAGCGCACCGCGCTTGATGTGGTCGCAAAGACGTCCGGGCGTGCCGACGATGATGTGCGCGCCGCGTTCCAGCGCACGGCGCTCGGTGCGGATATCCATGCCACCCACGCAGGATGCGATGGAAACGCCAGTGAATTCGTAAAGCCACTCCAGCTCGCGCTTCACCTGCATGGCAAGTTCACGGGTGGGGGCGATTGCGATGCCGAGTGGGGCACCGGCGGAGCCGAAACGGCCGCTTTCCGGCAGAACCGTTGGCGCAATGGCAATGCCGAAGGCAACCGTCTTGCCGGAGCCGGTCTGGGCGGACACGAGTGCGTCCTTCCCTTCCAGTTCGGGCGCAAGCATGGCCTTCTGAACCGGAGTCAAATCTTTATAGCCGCGTTTTTCCAACGCCTGTGCAATCGCCGGGGCGATACCCTGGGTGTCTGTCATCTACCGTCTTTCGGATATGGGGCTGCCTGCATCCGCCCAAAACCCAATAAAACCCGAGGTCATAGAGCAGCCGATACCGGCCTTTTCGGCCATCTGGCCGGTTGAATTGCCGCGCTCTTACTGCGAATGGCGCGGTTTGTACAGGCCACTGCGGTACGGTTGCGCTGCAAAGGCGTACCGCATGGTTCAGAATCGGCATTGCGTGGCTGATACCTTTTCGCTATTGAGACCCGCAACTTGAGGCCCTTTATAAAAAGGCCGACTGGTTTGTGCTCTTGTCTGCCGCACAAGCGCGGCAAAATGGGATGGTACTGGTCAAAACTATGGCTCGCATTGTCATGAAATTCGGCGGCACGTCCGTCGCCAATCTGGAACGCATCCACAATGTCGCTCGGCATGTGAAACGTGAAGTGGATGCAGGCCATGAAGTGGCCGTCGTCGTTTCGGCCATGTCCGGAAAAACCAACGAACTGGTCGACTGGGTGCAGAACACGCCGAAGGTTGCCGGTGCCAGTGGCTCCGCTTCCTTCTACGACGCGCGCGAATATGACGCCGTCGTTGCATCAGGCGAGCAGGTAACCTCCGGCCTTCTGGCGATTGCGCTGCAATCCATGTGCGTCAATGCGCGCTCCTGGCAGGGTTGGCAGATCCCGATCCGTACGGACAACGCTCACGGCGCGGCCCGCATTCTCGACATCGACGGTTCCGACATCGTTCGCCGTATGGGCGAGGGGCAGGTTGCAGTGATCGCCGGTTTCCAGGGTCTGGGACCGGATAACCGCATTGCAACGCTTGGCCGTGGCGGCTCGGATACCTCCGCTGTCGCCATCGCTGCGGGCGTAAAAGCGGACCGCTGCGACATTTATACCGATGTGGACGGTGTCTACACGACCGATCCGCGCATCGAACCGAAGGCCCGCCGCCTGAAGAAGGTGGCTTTCGAGGAAATGCTCGAAATGGCGTCTCTGGGCGCGAAGGTTTTGCAGGTCCGCTCGGTAGAGCTTGCCATGGTGCACAAGGTTCGCACCTTCGTTCGCTCCAGTTTCGAGGATCCCGATGCGCCGGGCATGGGTGACCTCATCAACCCGCCCGGTACTTTGATTTGTGACGAGGATGAAATCGTGGAACAGGAAGTCGTAACCGGCATCGCCTATGCCAAGGATGAGGCACAAATCTCGCTGCGTCGCGTTGCGGATCGCCCGGGTGTTTCGGCTGCCATCTTCGGCCCGCTGGCCGAAGCGCACATCAATGTCGACATGATCGTGCAGAACATCTCCGAAGACGGTTCGCGCACCGACATGACCTTCACGGTCCCATCGGGCGATGTTGCCAAGGCGCTGAAGGTTCTGGACGACAACAAGACCCAGATCGGCTTCGATGTCGCGCAGAACGAAACCGGCCTTGCCAAGGTTTCCGTTATCGGCATCGGTATGCGCAGCCATGCAGGCGTTGCAGCAAGCGCGTTCAAGGCGCTGGCTGAAAAGAACATCAACATCAAGGCCATCACCACCTCCGAAATCAAGATTTCGATCCTGATCGACGGTGCATATGCAGAACTTGCAGTTCGTACTTTGCATTCTGCTTATGGTCTGGATAAGAGTTGATTCTGAAACGTCGGTACACGTCATCCGATTCTTTTAAATGCGCGTTGTTCCGATGTGGCGTCATTTCCGGCTTGTGGGCCGGATCAAGAGCGCTATAAATTTTGATTGAGCCTTTCGTGCGAACCATGTCGGTTCGCACGCGGGGCAATTCGGGAGCATACGCGATGAGAGACCTTTCTGCAGGTCCGCGCGTCCTTCTCAGGCGGCTTCGCGAAATGATGGCGGAGCATCTTGAGCCACAGGAGCGCCTCGACCAGATTGTCCGGCAAATTGCCAGCAACATGGTTGCCGAAGTGTGCTCCGTTTATGTGCTTCGTTCCGACAGCATTCTCGAGCTTTATGCCACCGAAGGTCTGAACAAGGACGCGGTGCACCTTGCCCAGCTGAAAATGGGGCAGGGTCTTGTCGGCACCATCGCCGCATCGGCCCAACCGCTCAATCTTTCCGATGCCCAGGCGCATCCCGCTTTCCGCTATCTCCCTGAAACGGGTGAAGAAATTTATCATTCCTTCCTCGGTGTGCCGATTTTGAGATCCGGTCGCACTCTTGGCGTTCTTGTCGTTCAGAACAAGACCAGCCGAACATACCGGGAGGATGAAGTTGAAGCGCTTGAGACAACCGCAATGCTCATTGCGGAAATCGTGGCGAGCGGCGAATTGAAGAAAATCACCCGCCCCGGCGTGGAACTGGACCTGACGAGAGCCGTCTCAATCGATGGCGACGCTTACGGCGAAGGCATCGGTCTTGGTCATGTGGTCCTTCACGATCCACGCATTGTCGTAACCAACCTTTTGAATGAAGACGCGGATACCGAAATCCGGCGGCTGGCGGAAGCTATTGGTTCGCTACGCATCTCAATCGATGACATGCTTCAGCGTCGCGATGTCGCGACCGAGGGCGAGCACCGCGAGGTTCTGGAAACCTACCGCATGTTCGCCCACGACCAGGGCTGGGTGCGCCGCATGGAAGAGGCGATCCGCAACGGCCTGACGGCGGAAGCGGCGGTCGAGAAGGTTCAGAGCGACACCAAGGCGCGCATGATGCGCCTGACCGATCCCTATTTGCGGGAACGGATGCATGATTTCGACGACCTTGCGAACCGGCTGCTGCGCCAGTTGATCGGTTACGGCGGTCGCGGACCGGAGCAGGATTTCCCAACGGATGCCATCATTCTGGCACGCGCCATGGGTGCTGCCGAACTGCTGGATTATCCACGCGAAAAGCTGCGCGGTCTCGTGCTGGAAGATGGCGCGGTTACCAGCCACGTCGTCATCGTCGCCCGCGCCATGGGCATTCCGATCATCGGGCAGGCAGCCGGTATCGTCGCGCTTGCGGAAAACAACGACGCGATCATCATCGATGGTGATGACGGTCAGGTGCACTTGCGTCCCGTTCTGGATTTGCAGCGCGCTTATGAGGAAAAGGTGCGCCTTCGCGCCAAGCGTCAGGAGCAGTTCCGCGCGCTGCGCGATGTCGAGCCGGTGACCAAGGATGGCCAGCGCGTCGATCTCAAGATGAATGCCGGTTTGCTTGTAGACCTGCCACAGCTGGACGAGTCGGGTGCCGACGGCATCGGCCTTTTCCGTACCGAGCTTCAGTTCATGATCGCCTCCAACATGCCGAAGGGCGAGGAGCAGGAAGCCTTTTACCGCAGCGTTCTGCGCAACGCCAAAGGCAAGCCGGTCACGTTCCGCACGCTTGATATCGGGGGCGACAAGGTCGTCTCCTATATGCGCGGTCAGGAAGAGGAAAATCCGGCGCTCGGCTGGCGTGCCATTCGCCTTTCGCTGGATCGTCCGGGACTGATGCGGACCCAGATGCGCGCGCTTCTTCGTGCCGCTTCCGGTGCGGAGCTTCGCATCATGCTGCCGATGATTACCGAAGTCTCGGAAATTCGCGCCGCGCGCGATCTGCTGCAAAAGGAAGTGCAGCATCTGTCGAAATTCGGTCATTCGCTGCCACGCAAGCTGCAATTTGGCGCGATGCTGGAAGTACCAGCGCTGATGTGGCAGCTGGATGAATTGATGGCGGAAGTGGATTTCGTCTCGGTCGGTTCGAATGACCTGTTCCAGTTCACCATGGCGGTGGATCGCGGCAACGCTCGTGTCTCGGATCGTTTCGATAATCTCGGACGACCGTTCCTGCGCATCCTGCGCGATATCGTCCGTGCGGGAACGCGCAACAACACGCAGGTCACGCTGTGCGGTGAAATGGCCAGCAAGCCATTGTCGGCCATGGCGCTGATCGGTCTCGGTTTCCGCTCCGTCTCGATGTCGCCGACATCGATCGGGCCGGTAAAGGCCATGCTGCTGGGGCTGGATGCCGGGCTGTTGACGGAAGAGTTGAACGCGGCGCTGGACGATCAAAAGTCGTTGGAAACTCCGCGCGAACTGCTTTTACGCTTTGCCGCGACCCATTCCATCCCTATCTAAAAAACAACAAAAATTGGAGTGCGTGACAGGTGGCGAAGCTTCCCGTCGAAAAAATGCGTGAGCTTGAGCGTCGTTTCGGAGAGATCGAAGCGCGTATGTCTGCGGGTCCCGCAGCCGATGTCTATGTGAAGCTCGCATCCGAATATTCGGAACTGCAGCCCGTCGTGAAGACTATCCGCGAATATGAAAAGGCGCTCACTGAGGCCGCCGATCTCGAAGCGCTGCTGGCCGACAAGTCTACCGACAAGGACATGCGCGATCTCGCTGAGGCCGAGCTTCCGGAAATATCCGAGCGCATCGAGGCACTCGAAAAAGAAATGCAGATCCTGCTGCTGCCGAAGGATGCAGCAGATGAGAAGAGCGCTATCGTCGAAATCCGCGCCGGCACCGGCGGTTCGGAGGCAGCACTTTTCGCAGGCAATCTTTTCCGTATGTATGAGCGCTTTTCCAGCGGCAAGGGCTGGAAGGTGGAAGTCCTGTCATCAAGCGAAGGCGAAGCGGGCGGGTTCAAGGAAATCATCGCTACTATCACCGGTCGCGGCGTCTTCTCTAAGCTAAAATTCGAATCCGGCGTTCACCGCGTTCAGCGCGTGCCGGAAACGGAAGCCAGTGGCCGCATCCACACCTCCGCCGCCACCGTCGCGGTATTGCCGGAGGCGGAAGAGATCGACATCGAGATCCGCGCCGAGGATATCCGTATCGATACGATGCGCGCTTCGGGTGCAGGCGGTCAGCACGTCAACACGACCGACTCTGCCGTGCGCATCACGCACCTGCCGACCGGACTGATCGTGACATCCTCCGAAAAATCGCAGCACCAGAACCGTGCCAAGGCCATGCAGGTTCTGCGCTCGCGCCTTTACGATATCGAGCGTCAGAAAGTGGATAGCGAGCGTTCGGCGGATCGCAAAAGCCAGGTCGGTTCGGGGGATCGCTCGGAACGTATCCGCACCTACAACTTCCCGCAGGGCCGCGTCACGGATCACCGCATCAACCTCACGCTCTACAAGCTGGACCGTATGATCGAAGGCGATATCGATGAGATGGTCGATGCGCTGATTGCCGATTATCAGGCAGGCCAGCTTGCGCAGCTTGGCGAGCAGCAGTGAGCTCTGGGCGGACCGTTCAAGCATGCGTTGCCGATGCACGGCAGCGCCTCACCACGGCAGGTGTGGCTGATCCTCTGACGGATGCGCGGGTGCTGATCGGCGAGGTCCTTGGGTTTTCGTTGACGGATTTCGTTCTGAACGGTGCGCGGGTGATCTCCGATGACGAGGCGAAGCGCATCGAGCCGATGATTGCCAGACGCGAGCGTGGAGAACCCGTTCACCGCATTCTGGGTCATCGCGAATTCTATGGACTGGATTTTCTGCTATCGCCGGGAACGCTGGAACCGAGACCGGATACGGAAGTGCTGGTTGATGCTGTCCTTCCACATCTGCGCAAGGTCGTTTCTGAAAAGGGCTCAGCCAGAATTCTCGACATGGGCATAGGCACGGGCGCGATTTGCATTTCGCTTCTGCATGCCGTGCCCGGTGTGACGGGCGTTGGAAGCGATATTTCGCAGGATGCTCTGAAGACTGCCGGTCTCAATGCAGAACGGCATGGGCTTGGAGCCCGGTTCGAAACGGTGATGAGCGACTGGTTTAAGAATATTTCCGGGCGCTTCGACATAATCTTGTCAAATCCGCCTTATATTAGAACGGATGTCATCGATACATTGGATCGCGAAGTTCGCGAGTTTGATCCACTTGCTGCCCTTGATGGCGGCGCGGATGGCCTTCTTCCCTATAGGATAATAGCTGAAAAAGCAGTGGATTTTCTGGAAATTAGTGGAGTGGTCGGGGTTGAAATCGGCTACGATCAGATGGCGGACGTAACAGCCATATTTGCTTCGAACGGATATGATTGCATCGACCGCGTGAAAGATTACGGCGGGAATGACCGCGCTTTGATCTTTCGCAGATAGGTGGAAAAATACCCATATGCGTTTTGTTCAAGGATATTTTGCAAAGCAAAAGAAAAGGCTTGGATTTCCGCAGGAAGCGGGCTAGTTTGCGGCCACATGCCGGGTGACTGAGGGCGAACTGAGATTCGCCAGGGTTTGGATCAGTCCCGAAGCGGGTTCTTTTTATGAGCCCTGAAGGCTGGGCGCTTCCGGCATGTGATTCAGTAAACTTTGTTCGCAGGCGGCTCGATGCAGCATTTGCGCGTCTGGGTCGGTATACGCGAAGTCTTGTCGTAAAAGGCAGGACGCGTGATGGGAGCAGTTCAGAAAAGCGCCTCTGGTTCTTCTCCGGATTGTATCGAAACAACGAGAATTATCAGCACAACAGAATTCAGGTGAGCAATTGATGAGGCCAGGACAGCAGCAAAACAAGCGCGGCCGGGGGCGTGGTAATAACAACAATAACAATGGTGGCGGAAATAATAACAATTTCAACCGCAAGGGTGGAAATCCGCTAACCAGAACCTACGACAGTTCCGGCCCCGATGTTAAAATTCGCGGTACTGCCCAGCACATAGCGGAAAAGTATTCGACCCTCGCACGCGACGCGCAAAGCGCTGGCGACCGTGTGATGGCCGAAAACTACCTGCAGCACGCCGAACATTACAATCGCATCATTGCATCCGCTCAGGCGCAGATGCAGGAGCGCTTCCAGCACAGTGACCGCGGCGATTTCGGCAACGAGCGCGATGGCGATGATATCGACAGCAATGATGGCGACGATGTCGTCGTCGTTCTGCCTGTTGCCCAGGACCAGAACGAGCAACGCGCGCAGCGCCAGGACCAGCCCGAGCGGCAGGATCGCCCGGAGCGTCAGGAACGTCAGGACAGAGGCGAACGTCGTGATCGCCGCGACCGTCCGAACCGTCCCGAGCGCCAGCCGCGTGAAGCGCAGGCCGAAGAGGGTGCTGCACCCGTTCAGGCGGCAGCACCTGCTGCGCCTGTTTACGATGCAAGCTCCGCTCCACAGCCGGTAATCGAGGGTACGCCCAAGGAAGTGGCGGTGGAAGAGGAAGCGCAGGCGGAGGCAGGCACGACCGAACGCGCACCACGCCGCACGCGTAGTACCAGCCCCCGTCCTCGCCGCCCACGCCGCACGGCGGGCGCTGAAGAGGCAGAGGGTGCCGAGCCTACGGAACTGGAAAAGGCAGCCGAGTAAGGCTGTCTTTCGATGTCGAGATTGAAAAGCGATGGGCTCCGGCCCATCGCTTTTTTGTTTCAAAGCATGTTGCGTTTAATTGCCCTCGATTAAACGATAACGTGCGTGCGAGAAAATAAGAACTAAAGTAGGAAAAATCAGGCGTTGCGCAGTCTGCCCTGCATCAGGTCGATAACAGCGCGGGCGGCTTCCAGAACGTTCGTGCCGGGGCCGAAGACAGCGGCGACGCCGTGGTTCAGCAGGAAATCATAATCCTGCCGAGGTATGACGCCGCCGACGATGACGATGATGTTTTCTGCACCCTTGGCTTTCAGGGCCTCTACCAGTTGCGGTGCCAGAGTCTTGTGCCCGGCGGCAAGGGAAGACATGCCAACGACATGCACCTTGTGCTCTATGGCAAGCTCAGCTGCTTCTTCCGGGGTCTGGAAAAGCGGACCGGCGATCACGTCGAAACCGATGTCGCCGAATGCGGATGCGATGATCTTGGCGCCTCGGTCGTGACCATCCTGACCGAGCTTTGCCACCATCATGCGTGGCTTGTTACCGACCGTCTGCGCCAGTTCGCCAAGGCGAGTGCGCAGCGTTGCGAATTCCGGGTCGTCCTCATAGGCGGCACCATAGACGTCGTGGACGACCTCAGGCACGGCGGCGTGATCTCCGAAGACTGAACGCATGGCATCGGAAATTTCGCCAACGGTTGCGCGGGCGCGTGCAGCCTCCACCGCCGCTTCCAGCAGGTTGCCGCTTCCAGTTTGCGCGACTTCGGTAAGCGCTGCCAGTGCCTTTTCCACATCGGCGGGATTTCTCTGTCGACGCACGGTCTCCAGTCGCTTGATCTGTGAAGCGCGGACAGCGGAATTATCGATATCGAGAATGTCGATAGGGTCTTCATTTTCAAGGCGGAATTTGTTGACGCCAACGATGATTTCTTCGCCTCGGTCGACTGCTGCCTGTCGCTTCGTCGCAGCTTCTTCGATCAGCCGCTTGGGCAGACCTTCATCGACAGCCTTCGTCATGCCGCCAAGCTGTTCCACTTCCTCGATCAACGCCCATGCCTTCTCTGCGAGTTCGTTGGTAAGGCTTTCGACGTAATAGGAGCCTGCAAGGGGATCGACCACCTTCGTCACGCCGGTCTCGTGCTGAAGGATGAGCTGGGTGTTGCGGGCGATGCGGGCGGAGAAATCCGTGGGAAGCGCCATCGCCTCGTCCAGCGCGTTGGTGTGCAGCGACTGCGTACCGCCAAGCGCTGCCGAGAGAGCCTCGTAAGCGGTGCGGATGACGTTGTTGTACGGATCCTGCTCCTGAAGGGAGACGCCGGAGGTCTGGCAATGGGTGCGCAGCATCATGGACGATGCCTTTTGCGGCTGGAACTCTTCCATGATGCGAGACCAGAGAAGCCGCGCTGCGCGCAGCTTTGCTGCTTCCATGAAGAAGTTCATGCCGATGGCAAAGAAGAAGGACAGCCGCCCGGCAAAATCATCAACATTCAGGCCCTTCTTCAGGGCGGCGCGAACATATTCCCGGCCATCCGCAAGCGTGAAGGCAAGCTCCTGAACCAGCGTCGCACCCGCCTCCTGCATGTGGTAGCCGGAGATGGAGATGGAATTGAAGCGCGGCATTTCGCGAGCGGTATATTCGATGATATCCGCTATGATACGCATCGATGGTTCCGGCGGATAGATATAGGTATTGCGGACCATGAATTCTTTGAGAATATCGTTCTGGATGGTGCCGGAAAGCTCCGCGCGCGAGCATCCCTGCTCCTCACCCGCAACGATGAAAGAGGCGAGGATGGGGATCACCGCCCCGTTCATCGTCATGGAGACGGACATTTCCTTCAGCGGAATGCCATCGAACAGGATTTTCATGTCCTCGACGGAATCGATTGCGACGCCCGCCTTGCCCACATCTCCAACCACGCGCTCATGATCACTATCGTAACCGCGATGTGTGGCGAGATCGAAGGCGACAGAGAGGCCTTTCTGCCCGGCAGCGAGATTGCGCTTGTAAAATGCGTTGGATTCTTCAGCCGTGGAGAAGCCCGCATATTGGCGGATTGTCCATGGACGCCCGGCATACATGGTGGCGCGCGGGCCGCGCAAGAATGGCTTGAAGCCCGGCAGGCTGTCCAGATGGGAAATATCGCGAGTGTCTTCTGCGGTGTAGAGCGGCTTGACGTCGATCCCTTCGGGAGTGTGCCAGACCAGCGTTTCGGGAGAGCGCTTCAGCTCCTTTTCGGCCAGTTGCTCCCAGTCCTTCACCGTCTTGTCCTCCGACATTCATCTCTCCTTGCCGCATTCCGTTTTCAACGAATACGAGAACGCATTTCTCCCCATCTGGTCGCATGTGAATGCGATCAGATGGCGAAGATAGGAACCGATGAGGTATTTGACAACCGGTAGATTTGAGCGCGATTACTCAGCAAATGCCTGGCGTGCGAGCAATCAGGAAAGAGAGCCGCCCTTGCGACCGAGCGACATAATGCGTTCGCGCAGCATTTTTGCGAGGTTGCGCGTGTTGCGATACATGTGCACCTGCGCTGCGACCTGGCGCACATCGCGGTCGCTGTTTTGCGAAAGGCCCATGACGAGCGTGCCCATTTCGCTGGAGCGATCCCAGAACTGGTCGAGCGGCAGATCGTCTTCCGCAGCGCAACTGTCGGTACGAGTGATATTCGCGTCGTCCAGCTGCCACTCCGTAAGCCGGTGAGCCAGAAGCCGGTCCAGGAGGTGGCTGGCGAAGTTTTCGTTGAAGGCGGCCTTCCAGATGTAAGCTTCGCCCATGGCGATGAAGATGACGATGGACGCAATCGCCTCACCGTTCAGATCGAGCGTGTGAATACGGACCGCATCGATTTCAGCGAGATTGGTGATCGCTTCACGCGCAAAGGCCGCGCGATATCGGTCGTTGACGAGGGCTGCACGCTTGCGGCCCTTCGCGCCGTTGGCCTCGAGCGCCAGAAACTCTTCCATCCGAAGGCGCACGTCCTGAGGCTGACGCGCGACTTCATGCGACAGCGTGCCGAGCGTTTCCAACCCGGCCCACTTGGATTGCAGAAGCTTCAGATCGTCCGTGGACAGCGCCTTTTGCAAATAGGCGTCCGCGTCCAGTTCACTCTCAAGCGCCCGGCGGCCATGCAGTTCCGTTGTTGTCAGCGGCAGGTTGCGGCTGAGCGCAATGGCCTTGATCATCCGAACGAAAGGACCATCGAGCCGCAGCGATGGCAGGACCAGCACGTTGGGCAGCCGCAGTTCCGGCTGGCCAAGGGCATCGAGAAGATTGTCGATGGTCTCGGCGGCATCCTCGACATCCACCAGCGGCGTTCCGAGCGGCCCGAACGGGTTGGCCCAGGCGCGCAGAATGGAGGGGCCAACAGAGAAGCCCGGCTTCTCGATGGTGAAGGGCATCAAAAAACGCATGCGGCTGCGACGTCCGTTTTCATCGCGCATCAGTGCGAAACGAACGGAGCGATCATCGATACGCGGCATGGCGGGCGCCAGAAGCCGGCCTGTGAAGAAGATATTCGGCTCCATCACGCGGTTGGACAGGAAGTCCAGTTCCTCCTGAAGATCGTAGCCGAGTTGTGCGGGATAGATGCAGAATTCACGGCCTTCACGGCCAACGCGGATGCTGCTATCGGCAGCCGGTCTCTCAAGCTCTGCAGATGCCATCAACATCGCCAAGCGATTATCGCGCAAATCTGGATCATTCGGATCGCTTGCCATGTCCATCTATACCGTTTTAGGCGCATCTTTCGATGTAAGCGCAGGGACTTAGCTTACACCGGAAACGAGGTGAGGCCAATCTATCGCGCAGAAGCCTCAATTGTTTATATTCTGCTTATAAGTTCTCAATCATATATCGAAAAAATGCGAATGTTGAGGGTATAAGTAGAAAAAACCTGCTCACTGCAATCAATTTTACTTTTAGTTTACAAATCTGGCATGACGGGAGCGACTTTGCGCTTCGGAAGAAGCCCAAGTACCAGCGCGCAACCGATATTGATGATGGCCGCACCGAGGAATTGCGCGGTCGATAAAGGCTCGTCCAGCACGATTGCGCCGATGAATACCGCGATGACGGTCACCACGAATTCGACGCTAATGGTTTTGGTGGCGCCAATGGCCGCAACCAGACGGAAATAGGTGATGTAGGTCAAGGCGCTCATGAAGATCGCAAGCGCGAAAAGATAACCGAAGTCCAGCAGGCTCGGCATGGAGGGTATCGGCACCACGATGAGAAGGGGAAGCGTGATGACCCCGCCCGCAAAAAACGAACCCATGGTGATCTCCCACGATCCCGTATTCTTAAGTGGCGGCTGGCATAATTGCTGCCGAAGGCCGCGCAGATGCAGCCAAGCAGGCAGGCGATGCATCCAAGCACGAAGGACTGGGTTACGGGAACGGCAGGGAAGCCGACAAGAATGATGATGCCGGTGAAGCCGAAGGCAATGCCAAGCAGGCTCTGCGTGGAAATTCTCTCGATGCCCCACAACTGACCGATCAGCATGGAAAAGAGCGGAATGCTTGCGACCAGAATGGCGGCCATGGCCGTGCCGATCAGGGGCGTGGCATAGGTAAGCCCGATCAACTGACCGGCCACGGTGGTTGCACCGACAACGGCAAAGGCGCGCCAGCCTGCCGAAAAATCGATCTTCCGGCCCGTGGCCTTCGCAATCAGATAAAGCGCAATGCTGGCCATGAAGCATCGCAGTGAAACCGTGCCGACCCATCCGAAGGCGGTAACTGCGTGCAGCACGAGCATGAAGGACATGCCCCACGCAACGGCAAGGAAGATATAGGCGGCGAGTTCACCCGGTTTCATGGCGATATACATTCTGGAAGAGAGAAGATATCGCACAGTTATGAAAGGCCCGCCGCCTCGTCAATCGGAATTTGCCGCGTTAGAGCGTTGCGAGAAGCCGATTGCTGAGAGTGCCGCCGGATGCGGCTTGCATGGACACTTTCTTTTCGATTGCCTCGATGACCGTATCGGTGAAATCGACATTGGTCAGCTCTCGAATATGGCCGAGGCCGCCAGGCGAAAAGACGTTTACTTCCAGTATCTTGTCGCCGACGATGTCGAGCCCGACGAGGAACATGCCGTCTTCCACCAGCTTGGGGCGCATCATTTCCGCAAGTTCAAGCACTTCATCGGTAACGGTGGCGGCCTCGGCGGTGCCGGCGGCGTGGATGTTGGAGCGCAGGTCCCCCTTTGCGGGAACGCGGCGAAGCGCGGCATAGGAGCCGTCACGCATCAACGGCTCGCCATTCATCATGAAGAAACGGACATCGCCATTTTTCGCAGCGGGAAGGTAAGCCTGCGCGATGAGATAGCCTTCTATACTGACGGCCTCGAATATCTGATTGAGGTTGGTTTCCTTGGAGGAGCCGATCTTGAACACGTTCTTGCCGCCGGAACCCTGAAGCGGCTTGACGATGACGCCCTTCGGGTGGGCATCGGCAAAGGCGCGAATTTCCTCCACATTGCGGGAAATGAGCGTCGTTGGCCGCACGATTTCCGGGAAACTCTGGAAGTAGAGCTTGTTCTGCGCAAGCGCCAGACCTTCCGGATCATTGAGGACGATGACGCCTCTCTGCTCTGCCAATCGCCCGAACAGAATGCCGGAATGAACCGCCCAGGGGCGCGCGGTCTGGTCCAGCGAGGGGTCGTTTCTGAGCATCAGGGCATCGATTTCGCCGATGTCTATCGTCTCGCGTTGCAACTGCCGCTCCTGCAGGGCGGCATGGAAGCTCTCCACCTTCTTGTATTTCTGGCGTGGCAGAACCACGGCGTGGACGACCATGCTGTCGTCCGGTCGCAGGGTGAAATCCCCGGGCGTGAGGTAGACGACCTCGTGGCCCCGGTTCAGGGCCGCCATTGCCAGCAGGCCCGTAGCAAAGCTTGGATGCTCACCTTCGATTGAATTGACGAAGAACGCTAAGCGCATAGTCCCACTCCTAAAGTGTTGCCATTTCGGCGATAGAAAGTCCTGATCTGATTTTCTCTAGCCGTTCATTGGCTTTTGCCTGCAAAAGAAAGGATGGCCGGATGCCAGGCGGGCGCAGAAGCCCTCGCAGCGCCAGCTCCTGCATGATCGGGAAATGTGCTGCGGAAATTTTGCCCATCCAGAACGGATCGAGCGCTCCGCCCTTGCGCAAGTGTTCCAGAACCTCGTTCAGACCGCGCAGATAGATCGCGTCTTTGGAGAGCCCGCCGCCGCGATAGATGCGCAGCACCATGTTGAAGGCGCTGGCGGCATCGAACTGATGCTCGTCCGTTACCAGCCGGTAGGTTTCCACGAAACTCGCGCCATCCAGCATGGCCGCACAGCCCACGACGCGTCCGGCAATGAGGCGCAGGCGCTGCCTTGTCATGCCACCTGCCAGATGTTCGGCAAGCACCGCCAGCCCTTCCTGCACGCCCTCATAGCCGGAGAGCCCCGTGCGAAACAGGCGCAGACCTTGTGCCGAACCGTTGAAATAGGTGAGAAGGTGAACGCCGATTTCGTGATGGAGAAGGGCCTCGACGCGCCGCTGCTCCATCACGGTGTGGCGGGAAATAAGAAGCTTTTCGCCAGTCACCATAAGGCCGGGTGGAAGGTCGTCACGGATTTCGACACGCGCTTTGAAGCTGGGTTCCTCATTATGGTACCAGTCCACCATCTCGCGCGACTTCTGCGCAACCTCATAACAGCCCACCATTGCGACATCCTGCTCGTCGCCGGGATGCTTGCAGCGATCAAGAACATCGATTGCCAGAGCGAGAAGTTCCGGCTCCACGGAGCCATAAAGCGCGCGGCTGAAATCCGTGTACTGACGCCGGTGCAGATGCGCCAGCATCGTCAATTGCAGGTCTATTTCCTGCTGCTTTTCCCGGTACAGGTGGTAAAGGACGGGATCTTCCAGATGATCGAAAGCAACCGAATAAAGCTTGCGTTTCTGCTCTTCCACATCCACGCCAAGTGGCCGGTAAAGGAAGTGAGGCGCATATTGAAAGCCGTTCTTCTGAAACTCTTCAAATGCCTGTCGGGCATTGATCGGTGTTACAGACAGAAGGAAATCGAACGACGCGGCGATGTCATCGATGGAGCGGTCGGCGCGGCGGACGGCATCGACAAAGGCCTTTCTACCGAGCGCCCGGTGTGTCGTTACCTTCAGCGTGTCCATTTCATTGGAAAAGGCCGCGAAAGCCCGCAATCCGGCATCGAACAGATCGGCAATCATCGTTTCGCGAAGGCCGGGATAATCTGCACCGGATTCGGGTTGGCGATAGATCGGCGCGAAGCGGACGCTGATGCACGGGAACGATAGACCCGCTTCCTGAAAGCGAATAATGGGATCGCCCACCGGCTCAGGCCTGGTGATGCGCGGGGTGCGAAAACGAATATCCGCATCGCAGACGGTTTTGATAAAAACGCGCTTGGCGTTTTGCGTTTCAGGCTCCGGGGTCGCGGAAACGGCTACCTCGTAATGCGGCAGAAACGGCGAGTCGTCGGCAAGGAGGATGTCGTGTTCCAGTTCACCGATGTCGAGCAGGATAAAGGCGCCGAAACGCTTCTTCATCTCATTGCCGACGGCTTCGATGATGGGCATCGCCTCCGTCATGTTCGCTGCGATCAGATAAGACGCATGAGCTGCCGCGATATCGCGTGCCGCAAGATTCTTCGTGCCCGACGTCAGGTGCAGACATAGAAACGGCAGTGGCCTGTCGATGTGAAGCCTGCCGTCCGCGCCGATATCCTTTCGGATCGCTTTCCCTTCCGCAAGCGCTGAGAGAAGCGATGGATCAAGTCCCGCATTGGGCGTGGGCTTGATGGCGTGAACTTTGCTCATCGTCCCGCCCTCAGAAGATCTTCCAGAACAGGTTCGAGTTCGCTGATCGTCTTGCGAATATCCTCCACTACCGACGGAAAGACCTCCCCGGTCCACTCATCCATGAAGAACTTCTTGAATTCGATTGCAATGGCGCAGCCGGTTTCGGGAAAGTGCTGGTGTATGAACCACGTCTGCTCTCCACGGCCCTGAAAGGCGATATTCTCACGCACGTTCAGATGGCGGCCAGCGATTGTGGCAGATGCGAAATGGTCGATGACGGCATCCACGATAGGCGCCCAACGCTCACGATCCATCGAACTGGTGCCGATATTGATGTCGGGAGCATCCGCCTGCGGCGTCGGTTCGGCATCAGCGCCATTGCGACGGTGATTGTAGCTGTGAATATCCAGAACCACGAAACGGCCATGACGCTGCTCGATGCAGCCAAGGTAGGTCTGGAGCATGGCGTAGTAATCGTCGTGGGTTCGCAACGAAACCTCTAGCGCCGCGTCGTCGGGCCGGGTGTGCCAGACTTTCAAACCCCAGGATTGCTCTGGCTCCAGATAGATCGCGGCATCACGCGCGCGGTTGAGGTCGAGCTCGAAACGTGAGCGGTGGCCGATGATGCGATTGGTGAGGCTGCCGATCATCTGGGCGGTAAAGGGGTCTTCCTCATAGAGCCTTTCCTGCTCGGAGAGCGCCATGAGGCCGATGAGATCGTTGCGCACCATATGGCCATCATGAATGGCCGTGCCGACGACCGGGGAATCTCCGAACGATGCGGACCATATCTGCCGCTCACCAATCTCAGCTAACGCGTTGTTTCCCTTCATCCTGCCCTCTCAATTTCGCGAGGGAAACACGAAAGGCGGAAACTTTGTTCCCGGGCTTGTTCGATGGATGGTGGTATTCTGCTACGGCGCGCCGCCCGGCGTGGCCGTGCTTAACCCTTGCGGATGTGAAAGCTGTGGCCGTCCGGTGTCTTGGTGGTTTCGAGGAGGGTATGGCCGTCTTCACGGCACATATGGGTGAGGTCGATCACGGCCAGCGGATCGGTGGTTTTAACGAGCAGCTCTTCGCCAGCGCGCATGGCGGACAGCTTTTTTCGAGTTCGTAAAACGGGAAGGGGGCATTTAAGCCCCCTCAGATCGTAAATCTCGGTATCCGCCACCGTCACTCCTTGGCCCAGAACTTCCAGAAAGGCTTCTTTGCAGCCTGTTCGTCCGTTGCCGGGGCGGTGAAGGCGAGTGGATTGACCGCCGGGACCGGAATGCCCTGCGCGCCAGCATTTGCCTGTGGCGCCTGACCTGCTGCCGCTGTCGGAGCAGCGGAGGCGACCATGATGGAAGCCGGATGCGCCACTGGCGCTGGCTGAGGTGCGGCGGCTGACCGTGCAGATGTCGCAGAGATCGATGTGGGTGCCGATGACGAAGCGGATGCGATGGCTGTGGCTGCCGGTGCCGAGAGACCCTTTGCCGCCTTCTTTTCCATCAGCGCGGCAAATTCGGTTTCCTTCATCAGCTTGCCCGCCTTCAGCGCAGAGCCGGTTGGTGCATAGGCAGGCTCGCGGCCCTTGCGCTTGTCCGCAACCAGAACCTTTCGTTCGGCTTCGCTGGGGTCATACCAGACCATGCCATCGAACTTCTTCATCGCCTTTTCATAGGCAACGTCATAAGTCTTGTTGTAGCTGGAAAGCGCGCCGACGAGTGCGGGCGGTGTGCTCATGGAGGGGCACGCAGCAGCAGCGCTGAACTGGCCGCTTTCCGTCTGCTGGTTGAAGACGTATTTCTTCTCGCAGAAATTCACTTCCGGCGGGCGCTTGGTGATTTCGAAGTTATCGTAACCGACCTTCAGCATCTTCCAGAATTCGTAATTCTCGCTCTTATGGTGGCGCGCCATGTTTTCCGCCGTCATGCGGAAGGGCAGCGCTTGAAGCTGGATCGCCTTCTGCCCGCCTTTGAAGGCGTCACGCGCGAAGCCATAAATTTCCAGCATCTGCGCGTCGGTCATCGAGTAGCAACCGGATGACGAGCACGCACCGTGGATCATCAGGTTGGTGCCGTTGCGACCGTTTGCCTGATCGTAGCGGTTGGGAAAGCCGGTATTGATCGAGAGATAATAATTCGAATAGGGGTTCATGTGGCCGGGAGAAAGGTTGTAGAACCCTTCCGGCGCCTGCCTGTCACCCTCTTTCACCTTCGGTCCGAGTTTACCGGACCAGGCGCAGATATCGTAGGAAGCGATGACTTCGAAGCGATTGTCGCGCTTCGCCTTCCAGACTTCCAGCTTGCCTTCTTCCTTCAAGATGCGAATCATGATCGGCGCATTGCGATCCATGTTCTTCTTGTCCATCTCGGCCAGAATGGACGGAGACAGCGGATAATCGACCTTGTTCTTGACGTGAGACACGTCGCGCTCGACAGTTTCGAGCGTTTCGTTGCAGCCCGCGAGCATCAAACCCGTGCAGGCAAGAAGAGCAATTTGTCTCAAACGCATGGCGTTGTACCGATTTGCAGGATGGTGTTGGTCGTAAGATAATTTGAAATTTATTACAAGTAGATTGTTTTTCGGTTACGGTTCAAGCGGTTGCGGCAGGGGTCAGGGGCTCTATATTCCAAATATGATTGAACTTATCGATGCCTATTGGCCGCACGTCCTTGCATTGCTGTCCATCGTCATGGGCACCATCGCTGCCGTTCATGCCACGATGACGAAACAGGAAGTGCGTTCGGCGCTTGGCTGGGTGGGCGTCATCGTTCTCTCGCCCATCATCGGCGCGGTGCTTTATGCCATTGCCGGGATCAACCGGATCAGGCGCAGTTCGCTCGGGCAACAGCGCTCTTTGATGCACGGTACGATCATGGATCGCGTCGCACGTTTCGATGCCGACAGCACCACGGTCGTCGAGCGTTTCGGCCGCCGGTTCGTGGCCATGAAAACGGTGGGCGACAGGGTGACCCGCACGGCGCTGACCACCGGAAACGTTATCCAGACGCTCTCCGATGGCGATGAAGCCTATGCGGCAATGCTCGATGCCATCGACAATGCGCGCAGGTCGATCATTCTTGAAACCTACATTTTCGACCATGACGGCATAGGCCTGCGCTTTGTCGAAGCGCTTTCGCGGGCGAAGGAGCGGGGTGTCGAGGTCCGCGTCCTCGTGGATGCCGTCGGCGCGCGGTATTCGGTGCCGAGCATTCTTTCCAGCCTGAGGCATGAGGAGATACCGGCTGCGGTCTTCAACGGCAACGTCATCATGGGACTTAGATTGCCATATGCAAACCTTAGAACCCACCGCAAGATTCTCGTTGTCGATGGCAAGATCGCTTTCTCCGGCGGCATGAATATTCGCGAAGGCTTCACCCGTGAATTCAACGGCGACCGGCAGTCGCACGATACGCATTTCAGGGTGCAGGGGCCGGTGGTTGCCGATCTCTTCACTGTTGCGGCGGAAGACTGGCGCTTTGCAACGGCTGAGCGGCTGGACGGTCCGGTTTGGGATATTACCATTCCGGACGGAACTCCGGGCTCGCCAATGCTGATGCGGGCGGTTGCCTCCGGGCCGGATAACAGCATAGAGACCAGCCACAAGATGCTGATGGGCGCTTTCTCCATCGCGCGCTCGTCCATCCGTATCATGTCCCCCTATTTCCTTCCCGACCGGGAATTGATCTCGGCCTTGACGACCGCAGCGCGGCGCGGTGTCAGTGTCGACATCATCGTTCCAGCCACCAACAATCTGATGCTGGTGGACCGGGCAATGACGGCGCAGTTCGATCAGATCCTACGAAGTTACTGCCGCATCTGGCGGGCCACGGGGCCGTTCAACCACTCGAAATTGCTGGTCATCGATGACCGCTGGTCCTATGTCGGCTCGTCCAATCTCGATCCGCGTTCACTTCGATTGAACTTTGAGGTGGATCTGGAAGTTCTGGATGAGGGTTTTGCAAATTCCGTATCCGAACGCATCGCCGTGGCCATGGAAAATGCGACACCCGTAAAGCTGGATGAATTGAGAGCCAGACCGTTTCTCGTGCGTTTCACGGAACGCGTTTTGTGGCTGGCCTCGCCATATCTTTGACATCCGGGTCAGTTGGAAAAAAAACATCGATGGGAGCCGAACAGGACACCGATGCGAAGCAAGAAAGAAAGTCTTCCCGCCGTCTTCATGTCGTCGCTGCGCAACCGCAAGAACAGGCAGGCGCTGGTGGAGGTGGCGAACGACAAGTCGCTGCCCATCGTCGCCTCCTACAACGTGCACAAATGCGTTGGCCGGGACGGAAAATTCGATCCGGATCGCATTACCAAGGTGATTCAGGAAATCGGCGCGGACGTGATGGCCCTTCAGGAGGCCGATAGCCGTTTCGGTGAAAGAACCGGCCTTCTCGATCTCGGTCGGCTGGAGCGGGAGTGCGGGCTTACCCCCGTGCCGGTGGCGGCTGGCGCGAAGGCGCATGGCTGGCACGGCAATGTGGTGCTGTTTCGCGAAGGCGCGGTGCGTGATGTTCATGCCGTCAAACTCCCGGGGCTGGAACCGCGCGGTGCGCTGGTAGCGGAGCTTGAGCTCAAAGAGGCAGGGACGCTTCGTGTCATCGCCGCACATTTCGGTCTGCTTCGCCACTCGAGAGCTCAGCAGGCGAAAGCCCTGATCGAACTTTTGAACACACGCGACGAGCAGCCGACGGTTTTGATGGGAGACCTCAATGAATGGCGTCTCGGTAACGGTTCGTCACTCAATACTTTCCGCGATGCTTTCGGCACCCTGCCTCCGGCGGTGCCGAGTTTTCCATCCGGCCTTCCGGTTCTGGCGCTGGATCGCATCATCTCCAACCGCGAGGGGTTGATCGAGAAGGTGGAGGCGCATGACAGTGCACTGGCGCGCGTGGCTTCCGACCATCTGCCTCTCAAGGCATGCATCAGAACGGATGCATTGCTGGCCCCGGTTTGAGGCAGCAGGTGTCAGCATACCGGGCCGTCACGCCCTTATCCCGCCCAAATCGATTTCTAACCCTCTAGCAACGCCTGCTGTGACGTCGAGATTCCTCGGTCATCTTTCCATTCGGGATCATTTCTTTGGAACAAACGTTAGTGGTGCGCAATTGAATATCCGAAAAGGGCATCTGGGCTGCTGCGGGTAATAATTAAAACAGGAGAAAAACAGATGAAAAAGGCTTTTGCCGCAACCTTCGCCGCAATGACGCTTGGCCTCGGTGGCACAGCGAGCGCAATCGCTGCCGATATGGCGACTTATCAGGAAACCTATCAGGCGCCTGATGACGACCGCAACGGCGTCAAGATCGGCTACCTGACCTGCGAAGTTGGTGGCGGCGTTGGCTATGTTATCGGCTCCGCCAAGGAACTCGATTGCACGTTCCAGTCCACCATGGGCGCACGCCGCACCGACCACTATAGCGGCGCAATCCGCAAGATGGGCGTGGACCTCGGCTTCACCACGCAGGGCAAGCTGGTCTGGGCAGTATTTGCTCCAACGGCTGGCTACCACCGCGGTTCGCTGGGCGGCCTCTATCAGGGTGCAACGGCTGAAGCCACGCTTGGTCTCGGCGTTGGTGCAAACGTTCTCGTTGGCGGCACCTCCGGTTCCATCCAGCTTCAGACCGTCAGCGTTACCGGACAGGTCGGTCTGAACCTCGCTGCAACCGGTACCTCCGTTACGCTGACGCCGATCAACGGCTGATCGTCGCAGCATTTGCGGAAAGCCAAAATGCCGCATTAAAAACAGCACCCTTTTCGCTAAAATAGCGGAAAGGGTGTTTTGCTTTGGGGCGCAATATGGTGATGAAGATGATCTTGTTTGCGGCGCCTGCCGCGCTCGCGCTGTCCGCAGCGGCAGCAATGGCCGATGGCGATCCGGCGCGCGGGGAGCAGGGATTTTCGAAATGCTCCGCCTGCCACAATATCGATAATCCGCGCACGCGTCTGGGCCCGCATCTGATGGGCGTTGTCGGGCGGCCCGCAGGTTCGGTCCCAGATTACCCGAATTATTCACAGGCCATGAAAGATGCGGGAGCGGGCGGGCTGGTATGGGATGAGGAAGCGTTGAAGCAGTTCCTGTCCAGCCCCAAGAAGAAAGTGCCGGGCACATCCATGCGGTTTTTCGGCCTTTGGAGCGAAACAGAGATCGATGATATCATTGCCTATCTGAAGACAAAGCCTTTGCCTTGAGCCTATCTCGATCCGAGAATGTCTTCGGCATCCTCAAGGCTCATCGCATAGACTTTCGCCGCGATATCGAAACTGTATCCGCCTCTTGCGAATGCTGAAATTTCCTTGTTTGATCGCTTTTCATCCACCGCTTCGTCACGCCGGAAGGGGCCAAATCGTCTCTTGCGGGCAAGCACGACTGCCGCATAAAGATCGTCGCTTTCCTGAAGAGCGTGTTCGGCAATGTCCTTGCTCACACCTTTCTGGTTGAGCTTCTGGGCAATGGCCCGCTTCGATTTTCCGCTGCGAATGGCGGAGCGCGTCGTGATCTCCGCAAAAGCCGTGTCATCGAGCGCCTTGATCTCATAGGCGAATTTCACAGCGGATTCGGCCAGGGCCCTGATCTGCTCTGGCGAGATGTCCTCGAATTTTTCTTTCGCCTTGCGGGAAATCGCGTCGAACAGCTGACGCTCCGTCATCATCCGCCTTTCCAGCCGGTAGATGGTGGAGTTTCGCGCCCATGTCAGCATGCGGCTCGTCGGCGCCGTCTCTACCGTCTTGTCTTCCATATCAGGCGGAAGGCGCTTCTATCGATACGATGAGGCGCTCGATATAATCGGCGAAGATCGCGACCATGTCGAATTCGTCAGGGTTCCTGAGCCAGAGCATTTGCAGGCCGTCCATCATCGCAATCACTTCGGCGGCGATATTTGCGCAGTTCAGATCCGGCTTCAACTCGCCAGCCTTGACGCCCGCTTCCAGCACGCTTTTGACGGCGGAGCGAACAAGTTCGACGCGCTCGCCGAACCAGCCCTCGGCTGGATGGTTTCTCGTCAGGCTTTCTGCGTTGAGGACGGCGAAGGTGCGCACGACGCCTGGGATGGTCTGGTTGCGCTGTGTGACTGCCACTAAACCATGGAGGAAATGGCGCCAGCCCTCTCCGTCCTTCGTCAGCGATGGTGTGTTTTCGATATCCCTGCGGTTCAGGATCGCCAGAAGCAGATCCACCTTCGTCGGGAAATAATGCAAGAGACCGGGCAGCGTGAGGCCGACTTCTTCTGCAATCGCGGCGAAGGATGAACTCTGATAACCGTCATGAGCAAAGTGGCGCATGGCGGCATCCAGAATTTCTTCCCGGCGCAACTCCCCCTTTGGCGATTTGCGGCGTCGGATTGGCTTATCGTCGCTGTTCGGTGTCTTTTTGCTTTGCGGCATGAGGTTCCATTGATGCTACGTTCATCTATGTCTTCTAACCCGATATCTCAGCGATTGTCATCCTTTAGGTGGCGCTAAAGAGTGAGCGGATCGCTTGACTTGAAGACAATACCTAGTAACCAATAGGTTTAACAGCGGTTTATCCATAAGCCGCAGTTCGACATGAAGTTGGAGAACGCCAGATGACCATTGCCGAGAGCAATTCTCTCGCCGGCACTGACGATACGAATATCGAAACGCCCGCCGGTCTTCCTTTCATTATCACTTATGCCATCGCAAATCTCGGCTTTTACACCGCCGTCATGACGCCCGTTGCCATGACGCTGGCGGTTCGGGTCAAGGCGCTCGATCCCGTCGGCAAAGGCGCGAGCCTCGGGGCCATCCTTGGCTTCGGCGCGCTGTGTGCGCTGATTGCAAACCCGGTTTTCGGCCTGTTGTCGGATCGCACAAGATCGAGCTTCGGGCGCCGCAAGCCTTGGCTTGTCGGCGGCGCACTCGTCGGCACGGTCGCTCAAATCGCAATGGCGTATTCCAGCAGTCTGGTCATGATCGGTCTTGCCTGGTGCGTCATCCAGATTGCCTATAACGCCATGCTGGCCGCACTCGTGGCAACCGTGCCGGATCAGGTGCCGGAGCGGCAGCGTGGACTGGTATCTGCGCTTGCAGGCATGTCGGTCTACGTCGCGCTCTTGATCGGCAGCGCGATTCTTTCGCTGACGGGAACGGTGAGCAATGCCATGTTCCTCATTCCGGCCATCATCGGTCTGGTCGCGGTGCTGGTCTTTGCATTCACCATCAAGGATCGCATGTTGGAGGGGCCAACCGCCGAACCGGAAGCGCCGCTGATGCGGGAACTGTTGGGAAGCTTCTGGGTGAACCCCGCAAAGCATCCGGATTTCGGTTATGCGTGGCTAAGCCGCTTTCTGGTCTTCTTCGGCTTCGCGGTGCTGACGTCCTATCAGGTCTATTACCTGATGGACCACCTGAAAGTGCCGGAAACATCCATCGGCGACATCATGTTCATGTCCACCTTGATCACGACGATCGGTGTTGTCGGCTCGTCTTTCCTTTCCGGCTTCCTGTCTGATGTGTCCGGGCGTCGCAAGGTTTTCGTGCTGCTGGCTGCCGCCACCTATGCGCTTGGCATTCTCATCATCGTCTTCGCCACCGATCTGAACCTGTTCTATTGCGGCATTGCCGTCGCCTCGGTCGGCTTCGGCGTTTACATGGCTGTCGATCAGGCGCTGGTGGTGGATGTTCTGCCGGATCGTGAAACCCATGCGGCCAAGAATCTCGGCGTGCTCAACATTGCCAATGCCGTGCCGCAATCCATCGCACCTGCCGTCGCGCCGCTGCTTCTCGGCATCGGCAATATGGGCGGGCAGAATTACGGTGTGCTCTATGCCGCTGCGGCATTGAGCGCATTCCTCGGCGCAATCGCAATCGCGCCGGTTCGCGGCGTTCGCTGAAGGCGAAGCTGAATAGCGGGCAGGCACTTTCGTTGTCTGCCCCGCATTGAAGACAAAACAATCGGAGTTATCATGATTGAGCGTATCCTGAACGACATGACGCTTGAGGAGCAGGTGTCACTTCTGGCCGGTGCCGATTTCTGGACCACGGTTCCCGTCGAACGTCTCGGTGTTCCGAAGATCAAGGTAACGGATGGGCCGAATGGCGCCCGTGGCGCGGGCTCGCTGGTCGCAGGGGTGAAAGCCACATGCTATCCCGTCGCGATTTCTCTGGGAGCCAGCTGGAACCCCGAACTGGTGAAGCGCATGGGCGTTTCACTCGCGGCGCAGGCAAAGAGCAAGGGCGCATCCGTCCTTCTGGCACCCACCGTCAATATTCATCGTTCGGGTTTGAACGGCAGAAATTTCGAATGCTATTCCGAAGACCCGTTGCTGACGGCGGAACTTGCCGTCGCCTATATTCAAGGCGTTCAGAGCAAGGGCGTGGCGGCGACGATCAAGCATTTCGCGGGCAATGAATCGGAGATCGAGCGGCAGACGATGTCATCCGACGTGGATGAGCGGTCGCTGCGCGAAATCTATCTTCCACCCTTCGAAAGAGCGGTGAAGGACGCAAGCGTCATGGCCGTCATGTCGTCTTACAACCGGCTGAACGGCACCTATACAAGTGAGCATCCCTGGCTTTTGACGCAGGTGTTGCGCGAGCAATGGGGCTTCGATGGCATCGTCATGTCGGACTGGTTCGGTTCTCATTCCACAGTGGAAACGGTGAGTGCGGGGCTCGATCTCGAAATGCCGGGGCCCACGCGTGATCGTGGCGAGAAGCTGGTACAGGCGGTGAAGGACGGCAAGGTGAAAGCCGAGACGGTTCGCGAGGCCGCGCGCCGAATCCTCACGCTTCTGGAACGGGTCGGCGCTTTTGCGACGGAGCCGGACCTGACCGAAAGCTCGCTCGACACGCCGGAGGATCGTGAACTGATCCGAAAGATCGGCGCAGAAGGCTCGGTTCTCTTGAAGAATGACGGCGTTCTGCCGCTGGCGAAGACATCGCTGGAAAGCATCGCGGTCATCGGGCCGAACGCGGCACAGGCCCGTGTCATGGGTGGCGGAAGCGCGCAGATCGCGGCGCATTACACCGTTAGCCCGCTGGAGGGTATCCGAACGGCGCTATCGAACGCCAACAGTGTTCGCCATGCTGTCGGCTGCAGCAATAATCGCCTGATCGACGTCTTTGCGTCGGACATGACCGTTGAATATTTCAAGGGACGGTCGCTGGAAGGCCAGCCCATCCACGTCGAAAAGGCGGATAAGGGAGAGTTCTTCTGGTTCGATCTGCCTTCGGCAGAACTGGACGCTGCCGACTTTTCAGCGCGCATCACTGCCTCCTTCAAACCCGAAGAAAGCGGCGATCATGTTTTCGGCATGACCAATGCCGGTCTGGCCAGGCTGTTTGTCGACGGTCAAATTCTGGTCAACGGCTATGACGGCTGGCAGAAGGGCGAGAATTATTTCGGCACTGCCAATGACGAGCAGCGCGCCTCCATCTCGCTGGAGGCGGGTCGTTCCTATGAGGTCGTGGTCGAATATGTCTCTCCCGCCGCCACGGCGGATGGCATTCACCTGACGGCGATCCGTTTTGGCGTGCAGAAGCCGCTTGGCGAAGCGGCCATCGAAGAGGCGGTCAATGCGGCCAAGTCTTCCGATGTCGCGCTGCTGTTCGTCGGCAGGGATGGGCAGTGGGATACGGAAGGTCTCGACCTTCCAGACCTGCGTCTGCCGGGACGGCAGGAGGAATTGATCGAGGCGGTTGCGGCGGTCAATCCGAATACGGTGGTTGTGCTGCAAACAGGTGGACCGGTTGAGATGCCGTGGCTTGGCAAAGTTCGCGCGGTTCTTCAGATATGGTATCCGGGGCAGGAACTCGGCAATTCCGTTGCCGATGTGCTTTTCGGCGATGCGGAGCCGGGCGGTCGTCTGCCGCAGACCTTCCTGCAGCGGCTTGAAGACAATTCCGCGATCACGGATGACAAGCTCACCTATCCTGGCGTCGACGGCCATGTTCGCTATAGCGAAGGCGTGTTCGTCGGATATCGTCACCATGACACAGCCAAGATTGCGCCGCTCTTCCCCTTCGGTTTTGGCCTCAGCTATACCAGCTTCACATGGAGCGAACCGACGCTATCTTCCCGCGAGATGCTGCCGGAAGGCATCGCCGTGACGGTCGATCTGACTAATACGGGCGCACGTTGCGGATCGGATGTCGTGCAGCTCTATGTCAAGGCCGCCTCATCGACCGTCGCACGGCCCGAAAAGGAGTTGCGAGCCTTCGCAAAGCTGGAGCTGGAACCCGGCGAGACCGGCACGGCAACGCTGACGATCAAGCCGCGCGATCTGAGCTACTTCGATATCGATGCGCAGTCCTTCCGGGCGGAAGCGGGTGAATACGAAATTCTGATTGCCGCCAATGCTGGCGATATCAGAAGCCGCGTCGTCATCAGCAATCCGAAGGAGTGGCTTGGCCCCGTTTCGGATCGCTCGATCTGAGACGGAAACATCCGCGCATTTCCAGTTTAAAAAAAGATCCCGGCGGCATTTCGTGCCGCCGGTGTCTTCATAGTGGACGAAGCGAGTAGACGTTGATCGGCTGCTCCAGGCCGCGCAGTTGCTGGGCCCCAAGGCTCTCGAACTCATCTCTGCTGCAAAGCTTACTGACGAAATCTTCCGAAAGCAGAACGGGTTTGCCCACGAGTTTGGTCAGGCTTTCCAGCCTTGAGGCGATGTTGACCGCAGGGCCGATGACGGTGAAATCCAGCCGCGTCTTTGAGCCGATATTGCCGTACATGACATCGCCGACATGAACGCCGATGCCATATCCAAGCGGCTCGTGACCCTTCTGGATATTGCTCTGGTTCAGTTGCTCCAGCCCCACCTGTGCTTCGCGGATGGCGGCGATCAAGCCCGAACCGGCATTCTTGTTACTGAGCGGAAAGATCGCAAGCAGCCCGTCTCCCATGAATTTCAGAATCTCGCCGCCGTGTTTCTCGATCGGCTCGGACATGGCGTCGAAATAGCCGTTCAGCAGTTCGATCACGTCGTCACGCGGCCACATGTCGGAAATGCGGGTAAAATCGCGCAGATCGCAAATCAGGATTGCAGCGCCAACCGTGGTGCCGCTGCCGCGGCGGGTGGCGCCATCGAGAATTTCCTGGCTGGCGTGAGGTCCGACATAGGTTTCCAGAAGCGTCCGCGCCATGCGATTTTTCAATCGAATCTCCGATACCAGAGAGATTGCCGGGACAAGACTTTGAAGCGTTTCGATCTCGGAGGTCGAAAAACCGCCCGGCCTGTCGCTGGAAAAAGCCACGACATGACGTTTTCCGAATGTGTGTTGAAGAGGCCATGCAACGTAATCCGTGAAGCCTTCGGCTCTCAACTCTTCGTATAGTTCATGATCGAGCTTTGCGGCGAGTGGCCCGTCGAGCTTTCTTCTTACTTCGGCTGCTCCCAGATGAATGTCATGGATCGGGCTGCCCAGATATCCGGCAGTTGTCTCGGAGCCATAAGCATAGGTGGAGAATTCAGCTTCCTCTTGCCCCGGTCGCCAGAGAATACGTGCACCTCGCCACTGCGGGTGTTCGACAAGAAAGTGAAGTGATGCGCGTGCAAGCGACATGCCCTGGCTTCGCAGTCTCTCGCACAGTTCGATAAAGATAACGTCGATGAAGCGGTTATCGCTGGTTTCGGTTACCAGCCAACTCAAGACATCGCTGCGGTGGGGCGGCCAGAGGCCAGCGGTCTCAGCCTCATGTCGGGAGAGACCCATTTCGTTCGTCAGAGCCATCGCGCTCGCCTCGTGGTGATTGCTGCCGGGCTTGATCGAGCGGGCAGCGCTATTTCCTGCATTTCAGGTGCTGAGCCCCATGTGGTGCGCGATAACCGAAATGTGAAGAGGCGATATGACTAGAAGAAATGAGGGGTGGCCGGGGCAAATGCGGGAACTCAATTCTGCCGCAAATGCCGCCGGTCAAGACGGTTTACAAAGATTACATCAGAGTCGGCAGAGGAATCTGCAAAGCGGTGGCAACGCGCTTGATGCGCATCGGATCGCTGTCTGCTCCGGTTTCCAGAGCGGTGATTTCCTGCGAAGTCAGTCCGCAGGTCAGTGCAAGCTGGTCGACCGTGTAGCCGGCGGCATTGCGTGCGTTAAGAATTTTGCCTGCGAACGGAGCGCTTGTTTTGCTGCCGGTGGAAGGCTTGGAGACGGATATCGTCATTTAAGAATCTCCCTAGGAATATGGACACTGAATATGCCGGCGGCGGGAGCCGTCGCCGGAAAAGAATGCGACCGCGCTACAGTGGAGAGATGCATGTTGCAGCGCAGCACGGAAAATAGCCATGTTTGCCCGGTACGCAACAGTTAATTATTGGTAAGGATTCTGCAGCGGTCTTTTCAGCCACAAGAACGGCTTTGATAGGCTGGCGGTTCCACCGCCGTAACTCATTGAAAAAAGCCGCTTGAGCCGCGCCTGAAGCCGGAAGGCGGCATGCCTGCGATCTGTCGGAAAGCCTTGTTGAAAGCGCTGACGGAACCGAAGCCGCTTTCCATGGCGATGCTTAGAATATTGTCTTTTCCGCTTATCAGCATGGCCTGCGCGCGAGAGAGGCGCAGAAGCGTCAGATATTTGATGAGCGTCATGCCCGTCGATTTGCGAAAGACGTTCATCGCATATTTGGGGTGCAGATTCGCTGCGCGCGCAATGTCGGTCGCGTCTATATCCTCCAGATAATTCGCCGCGATATAGTCACACATCTTCACGACGGCACCGGTGGCCGCGCTTTCCTGAATGTTTGCAGACTGTGCGGATGGCGCTGATGAAACGACGCTATAGGGCTCCATGAACATGCGCTCCACCCGCAGCATCAGTTCTTCCACGGCGTTTTCCGCTTTCGTGGAATCGCCTGATTTGAAATAGCGCCGCCACCGCGCAAAATTTTCCTCATCCGCCTTGCCGGTGATGTCGGTCACCATGGTCGCCCCGCCCATCAGCATGGCCGAGACGGCGGAGGGAAGACGCATGCGGAAGAAATGGAAGAGCGGCAGATGCGCACCGGCGTAAAAAGAATCGTCGGAAGACTCGTCCATCTGGTGCGGCTGGCCACCCCAGAAGAGGCACATCTGCCCGGCCTTCATGCGAAAAGTATGGTCGCCCATACGATAGTGAACACTGCCTGACATGACGTAATTCACCTCCACCTGCGCGTGCCAGTGCGGCATGAGCATGATGGAAGGGTGGGCGTAAAAGAATTGCAGGGTCGTCGGCCAGCCTTCGATGCTGCTTGCGCCCGGCTGGTAGAAAGCTCTTTCGGCGATCTTACTTTTCGACAATTTCACGTTCCCTTTTTACGAGACAGATTTCGTCACACGGCTAATCTGTGCATGTTCGCTTAAGAACGGCAATTGAAAAAGGGAGGTTTTCAATGTGCTTTAAAATCACAGGCGCTGCGGTGTCGCTTGCCCTGCTTGCAGCCGCGCCTGCTTCTGCGCAGTCTACCACAGTTAGAATCTGGAGCTGGGACGTCGCTGCATCGTCGCTGCGCGCTGCTGCCGAAGGCTTCAACAAAAGGTATCCGGATATCAAAATCGAGGTTCAGGACCTCGGGAACAACCAGGTCTACGATAAGGCACTTGCATCCTGTGCTGCTGGTGGAGAAGGGCTGCCGGACATCGTGACAGTCGAAAACTTCGAAGCGGAAGTCTTCTGGAGTCGCTTTCCTGATTGCTTCGCGGATGTAACGGCGTTGGGTTATACGCCTGAAAAACAGGCACTCTTCCCTGAATTCAAGCGCACCGAACTGGAAGTAGATGGCGCTGCCTACGCTGTGCCGTGGGATTCTGGTCCCGTCGCAGTGTTCTACCGTCGCGATTTCTATGAGAAGGCTGGTGTCGATCCGGCGACCATCAAGACATGGGATGATTTCATCGCCACAGGCAAGAAGGTGATGGAGGCAAATCCCGGCACCGTGATGACGCAGGCTGACTTCAACGGCGATAGCGAATGGTTCCGCATGATGGCCAATGAACAGGGCTGCGGTTACTTTTCGACAGATGGCCAGAACATCACCATCAACCAGCCTCCTTGCGTTGCGACCTTGGAAAAGCTGAAGCAAATGAAGGACGCCGGTATCATCACGGCGGCAATCTGGGATGAGAAGATTCAGGCCAACACGGCAGGCAAGGTTGCCAGCCAGATGTATGGCGGCTGGTATGAAGGCTCCATCCGTTCCAATTCGCCCGATCTTTCCGGCAAATGGGGCGTCTATCCAATGCCGAGCCTGACGGCGGATGGCCCGCACGCGGCAAATCTCGGCGGTTCTTCGCTCGCCATCAGTTCCGTTTCCGAAAACAAGGAAGCCGCCTGGAAATTCATCGATTACGCTTTGCTGTCGAATGAGGGGCAGGTGACGATGCTGAAATCCTTCGGTCTCGTTCCGTCACTTCTTTCGGCGGTCAATGATCCTTTCGTGAAAGAGCCTCAGAAATATTGGGGCGGTCAGGCGGTTTGGGCTGATATTCTGGCAACGCTGCCTAAAATCGTCCCCAGCCGAGGCACGGCGTTCCAATCGGACGCGGAAGGCATCTATCGCGCAACGCAGACCAAATATCTGGCAGGTGGCTATCCCGATGCCAAGACGGCACTCGATGATGCTGCAAAGCAGATTGAAGCGGCAACGGGTCTGACGACCGCACAATAATCTCCCAGGCTGAACCAGAGCCGGGCGCCCCTTGCACGGGGCGCCCGGGCCGCTCGGCAAAATTCCATCATCATGCTTCGGGAGGTTGAGATGCCGCTGAGGACCAGGGTCGCCTATGCGTTTCTTGCGCCCTATCTTTTGATCTTCACCACGTTCTGGCTGTGGCCGATCATCAATTCGTTTCTCCTGTCCTTCCAGAATACGCGCGTCAATCCGTGGCGCCTCGCCCCGTCGATGAATTGGGGCCGTCTGATCGGCGATCCGGCATTTTACAACGCGCTCTACAACACGCTGATCATTCTGGTTATCCAGGTTCCGGTGATGATTGCGCTTGCGACCCTGATGGCGGTTCTTCTCAACTCGCCATTGTTGAAAGCCCGTCCGCTTTACCGCTTTGCTTTCTTCGCACCCGTCGTGGTGGGAGAGGTGGCTTACGCCGCCGTCTTTCGCCTGATGTTCAGCGCGGATTTCGGCGTCATCAATAAGATACTCATCAATATCGGCCTGCCGCCGATCTCGTGGTTCGACAATGCAACAGCAGCCATGGCGCTGATCATCATCGCGGTCACATGGCGTTGGGCGGGCTATAACGCCATCATCATTCTGGCCGGGCTGCAATCCATTCCGGGCGATGTTTATGAGGCGGCGCGGCTGGATCGCGTCAGCAAGCGCCAGCAGTTCTTCCACATCACGCTGCCGCTGCTCAAGCCCATCATCATCTTTTGCCTCGTGCTCTCGGTCATCGGCACCATGCAGCTCTTCACCGAACCCTTCCTCATCACCAACAGGGGCGGGCCGGGCGGAGGCACGGAAACGCTGGGCATCTTCCTGTATCGACAGGGCTTCACCGCGCTCAACTTCGGTTACGCCTCTGCCATCGCCTATACGATCGCGGCGCTCGCAATCTTCATATCGCTGTTCAATCTTTGGTTCGGGAGGGAGCAGAAATGAAATCGAAATCGAGATCGCTTCTCTGGCAGAAGATCGCGCTGCACGCGGCGCTGACGCCGCTGGCCCTGATCTGGTTGTTTCCGCTCTGGATGATGTTCGTGTTTTCCACCATGCCGGATAACGGCATTTTCAGCCCCAATATCGAGCTCATTCCCTCCACACATTTTCTGGAAAACTTCCGCAATCTTCAGGCGGATACGGATTTCCTGAGGGCAATGTTCATCTCGATTACGGTGGCGGTGATCTACACCTTTCTCTCCGTCATGCTGACCTCTATGGCCGGATGGGCCTTGGCACGCTATCGCTTCGCCGGGCGCTCGCTCGTTGTTGCCATCATTTTAGGGACGATCACGCTGCCTTATGCCGTGGTGGTTATTCCGCAATTCATCATGGTGGCGCGCGAGTTCAAGCTTGCCAACACATGGGTCGCGCTCATCGTGCCGCCGCTGTTCAACTCGCTCGGTGTGCTCTTCATGCGGCAGTCCTTTTCCATGATGCCGGGTGAGCTTTTCGATGCCGCGCGGGTGGAAGGGGTGAAGGAGTGGCAGATATTCCTGCGCATCGCGCTGCCGCTCGCGCGTCCCACCATGGCGGCGCTATCGATCATTCTCTTCCTCGCTTCATGGAACAACTACCTCTGGCCGCTGCTGATCAATTCCCGACCGGGAATGATGACGGCGCCGGTGGCGCTGGGCACGCTGATCGGGCTGACCAAGGTTTCCTGGGGCGGGATCATGGCGGGCGCCATGCTGCTCACCGCGCCCATTCTCGTCGTCTTTGTGCTCTTGCAGCGCCACTTCATCGCCGGCATTTCTGCCGGTGCCGTCAAGTAATCCGGGAGGAGCCGCATGGCGGGACTTTCACTCAAAAACGTCGTCAAAAATTACGGTGCGCTGGAGGTCATCCACCGCGCGGATCTGGAGATCAAGGACGGCGAATTCGTCGTTTTCGTCGGCCCTTCGGGCTGCGGCAAGTCCACGCTTTTAAGAATGATCGCGGGGCTTGAGGACATCTCCGGCGGAGAAATCAGCATCGGCGGCAACGTGGTCAACGATGCGGAGCCCGCTGACCGGGGCATCGCCATGGTGTTTCAGTCCTATGCGCTCTACCCGCATATGACAGTCGAGGACAATCTGTCCTTTGGCCTCAGGATGAATGGAAACCCGAAGGCCGATACGGAAGGCCGGGTGCGGCGCGCTGCGGAAATCCTGCAGATCAACGAGTTGATGAAGCGCAGGCCAAAGCAGCTTTCCGGCGGGCAGAGGCAGCGCGTCGCCATCGGTCGCGCCATCGTGCGTGAGCCGCAAGTCTTCCTGTTCGATGAGCCGCTCTCCAACCTCGATGCGGAATTGCGCGTGCAAATGCGCGTGGAGATTTCCAAGCTGCACAAGCAGCTGGGCACGACGATGATCTATGTAACGCACGATCAGACCGAGGCGATGACGCTGGCGGACAAGATCGTGGTGCTGAGAGCAGGCAATATCGAGCAGGTCGGTGCGCCGCTCGATCTCTATGATGACCCTGAAAACCGCTTCGTCGCCGGGTTCGTCGGCTCTCCCAAGATGAACTTTCTGCCGGGTAAGGTTATGAGCGAGGGCGCGGAAGGCGTCACCGTGACACTCGACCATGCGCCATCCTTTTCACTGACGCTGCCGATCAGCGCCCGTCCGGGCCAAGGCTCAAGCGTCACGCTCGGCATTCGCCCGGAGCATTTCACGGATGCGGGCAATGGTGCAGCCGATCTTACGGTCGAGGTCGATGTGGCCGAGCATCTGGGCAATACGAGCTATGTCTACGCGCATCTGGCAAGTGATCTGCCGCTGATCGTCGAGCGGCCGGAATCTCGGCATGTCGGCAAGCTTGACCGGCTGACGGTTTCTGTTCCGGCGAACAAGGCCTTTCTCTTCGATAGCGATGGCAAACGCCTGCGCTGAAACAACTCCCCAAGACTTGAAAAGCAAATGAGGAATATCATGCCCGACCATCAACCTGTCCGCTGGGGCATCATCGGACCCGGCACAATTGCCAAGACCTTTGCCGAAGGTGTTGCCCATTCCACCACGGGAAAGCTCGTGGCCATCGCGACACGAAACCCGGAACGTTCGGGCCTGAGCGAAGGCTTTCCCGGCGCAAGGATCGTTCACGGTTATGACGCCCTGCTATCAGATTCTGAAATCGATGCGGTCTATATCGCCACGCCGCACACGGGGCACGCGGAATGGGCCATCAAGGCAATCCGCGCTGGCAAACATGTGCTGGTGGAAAAGCCGATTGCGCTTTCAGCTTACGATGCCGATGCGATCTTCCATGAGGCTAAGAAGGCAGGCGTGTTTGCCGGAGAGGCCTATATGTACCGCCTGCATCCGCAGACGGCGAAAATCGTGGAACTGGTCAAGAGCGGAACTATCGGAGAGGTGCGGATCATCCGTTCCAGCTTCGGTTTCAACATGGGCAGCTTCCGCGCAGATCATCGCCTGTTTGCCAATGACAGCGCAGGCGGCGGCATTCTCGATGTCGGCGGCTATCCGGTTTCGATGGCCCGCCTCATTGCCGGGGCAGTTGCAGGCCAGCCATTTCTGGAACCGAGCAAGGTGGCCGGTGTCGCGCATCTCGGCCAATCCGGCGTGGATGAGTGGGCCTCCGCGGTGCTGAAATTCCCCAATGAGATCATCGCGGAAGTCTCCTGCTCCATCATGGCCAATCAGGACAATGTGTTGCGCATCATCGGCTCAGAAGGCCGGATCGAAGTGCAGGATTTCTGGTTTGCCGCAGGCCACAAAGGCGGCGTCGGCAAGATCGAGGTCTTCAAGGGCAAGGAAGAACGGCAGACAATCGAGGTTGCCGAGGATCGCTGGCTCTATTCCTTCGAAGTGGATGCGGCGGGAGAGGCCATTCGCAATGGCGCGCAGGAGTTTGCCTATCCCGGCATGAGCTGGGCAGACACGCTTGGCAATCTGCGGGTCATGGATCAATGGCGTGCCTCAGTCGGTCTCGAATACGGCGTGGAAACCGCCACCAAGCGGCTGCTCAACATTGCGGGCGGCGAGGTAACGCCCGGCAACGCCGTGCCGAAGCGGCAGATCCCCGGCCTTTCCAAGCCGGCCTCCGTGGTTGCGCTCGGTTTCGAGTTCTTCCCGAACTTCGCCTCCGCATCTCTGACGCTCGATACATTCTATGAAGCAGGCGGCAATCTGTTCGATACGGCCTTCGTCTATGGCGGCGGCAAGACGGAGGCAATTTTTGGTGATTGGCACACCAGCCGCAATGTGCCGCGCGAAGAAATCGTATTGATCGGCAAAGGAGCGCATTCTCCGCTCTGCTATCCGGACATGATTGCCAAGCAACTGGATCAGTCGCTTAACCGGCTGAAGACGGATTACGTCGATGTCTACTTCATGCACCGGGACAATGTGGATGTGCCGGTGGGCGAGTTCGTGGATGCCATGGATGCCGAGGTAAAGCGCGGGCGCATTCGCGGCATTTTCGGCGGCTCGAACTGGACGCGTCAGCGCATGGATGAGGCAATCGCCTACGCTCAGAAAAATGGCAAGGCGGCACCTGCTGCCCTATCCAACAATTTCTCGCTGGCCGAGATGCTGGACCCGATCTGGGCCGGATGCGTGGCGGCCTCGGACGAGCCGTGGAAGGAATGGGCCAAGGAACGGCAAATCCCCAACTTCGCCTGGTCCAGCCAGGGCCGCGGTTTCTTCACCGACAGGGCAGGCCGCGACAAGCGCGACGATGAGGAGATCGTTCGCGTCTGGTATTCCGAACGCAATTTCGAGCGTCGTGACCGGGCAATCGAGCTTGCAAAAGAACTTGGCCGCCACCCGATCCACATTGCGCTTGCCTATGTGATCGCCCAACCGTTCCCGGTCATCCCGTTGATCGGCCCTCGCACGATTGCGGAGCTGGAAGACAGCCTTTCCGCACTCGACATTACCTTGACGCCCGAACAGCTGCGCTGGCTTGAGGCGTAGTGATTGACGTTTGATCATCAGCCGCGATTTCTGCGGCTGATGATCTATCCCATATCTCAAGGCTCCGTGAAGCCGACGACATTCAGTGTGAGATTTCCTTGCGCCGGGTCGCGGGTGAAAAACAGCGTGCCATTATCGTGCGATTCCGATGCCACATAATCGAAGGTGACATCGGCGGTCTCGGCTTCGCCGCTCGTTGACTGCAATTTACCGACGACATGCACCTTTGCCGCGGTCGATTGGGTCGTGTTGTGAATATCGAAGTTCACACGGAAGCTGTTTGAGGAGCGCTGTACGGAGATTACTAAGAGCTCGAAGTCGGCGACATCATCCTCATAGCGGTAGATATCCCATGCGATCCAGCCAAGAAGGCCTGAGACGAGCAATACGGACAGGATGCCCGTGACCGACTCGATCCAGTGGGGCGATGATGTTTCGATGTGGCCGTCTGGGGAGGATTTGGTCATGATCTGCTCATAGGACGAGGCGTGCGGAAGCCGCGCCGATGGCGGCGGGAAAGCCGAGAATGACGATGGCAGCGATCATCTGCGACGCGGACGTGCCGGTAAGCCGCTCGAAAGTCCAAAGGCAATAGGCGCTGATACCCAAGGCGAGGACATATCCCGGCACCGTGAAGCGAATGAATGTGTGCCACCAGACGCTATCCTCCGGCTCGGCGTGGCTGCCCTTGAAATGAAGCGCATAAACGAAGCCGTGCATGAGGCCGAGGGACAAGAGAACGAGCAGCAATGTATGATAGGGCGTGATCTTGTAACCGATCAGGATCATCTCCTCGGTCGGGGCAACGTTTAGACCCAGAAACAGTGCGCCGACCATCATCATGAAGAGCTCGTAGAAATAGCCTGTCTCCGTTTCCGGCTCTTCGCTTTCATCCTCATCTTCAGAATGCATTCCCAGCTGGCTGCGGCCCAACAGCGCGCCGATGCTGGAGGGAACGGCCTGAATTGCCACCTTGGCGACTACTGTGCTCATTGTAATCTGGTCGTTGATGATGCCGAACAGCGCGAGGATCGCGACACTGACGACGATGGCCAGTCCGTAAGCCGTAATCGCATCGCGGGCCGCCTCCCTCCAGGAGGAGGTCTTTTCGAAACCGACGCGCTTGGCCAGAATCAACAGCAGGGGCAAGTTCAGCACGCAAAGCAGCAGCAGCTTTTCGCGAGAGATGTAGAAGCCCAGGAACCACATCTCCATCGTCATGAACATGGGCAGCGCAAAGAGAAGGGCACCCCCGACGCCACGCGCAAGCCCAATCAGAAACTCACTTTGCTTCGAAGAATATTTGCTTGCGCTTCCTGCCATCTTCCTCCCCCGATCATGCGTATAACTGCGAGGGAATGCGCCGGTTCCAGCTGCCCAGCGAGGCGGCTTTCATGCTCCAAAACGACTCAGGTTGATGCTCCGTCAAGGGGTGTCACGAAGTTAATTTTGAGCTCCTGCGACTGCCCGCGTTAACCATTTGTTAACCAAATCACCAGTACCTCTGTATCAACGAATTGTTTACCTAGATGACCAAAGTGCTAACAGATTCCCGCTCGATCCGTATCAAAGGCCGCTCTTTTCTGGCGGTCGTTCTCTCCCCCGAGTCGCCGCTGGATGTCTGGCTGGAGCGACTGGACGATCTGGCAGCGCGGTCTGCCGGGTTCTTTCTGTCACGTCCGGTGGTGCTGGATGTGGCGGATCTGAAGCTGGACAAGGCGGGGCTGAAGGCCCTTCTGGCCGAGCTTTACAGCCGAAATGTCGCGATCATGGGCATTGAGGGCGCACGCCCCTCCATGATCGAAACGGGAATGCCACCTGCGCTGAAAGGCGGCAAAGCAGCTTCGGATGTCGAGGTGGAGCCTGTTACGCTCACGCAGGTCGAAGCACCTGAGGAGCAGGTTGCGGCACCTGTAACGGAAATCAGGAGCGTCGTTCAGTCGCTGATGATCAGCGAGCCGGTTCGTTCCGGCCAGTCGATCATCTTTCCGGAAGGCGATGTGACGATTGTCGGTTCGGTCGCCTCCGGTGCGGAAGTGATTGCAGGTGGATCAATCCATATTTACGGCGCGCTGCGTGGCCGTGCCATGGCCGGTTCGCTCGGAAATGCTTCGGCGCGCATCTTTTGCAAGAAGCTGGAAGCAGAGCTTCTCGCCATCGACGGTGTTTACAAGGTCGCGGAAGATATCGACCCGAAGCTTCGGGGGCAGGCCGTCCAGCTATGGCTGGAAAACGATACGATCAAAGCGGACAAACTTAGTTAAGCCATAAGCGGCAGGAAACAGGAGATCAGGATGGGGAAGGTAGTTGTCGTTACCTCCGGCAAGGGAGGCGTTGGCAAGACGACGTCCACTGCGGCCCTTGGCGCAGCGCTGGCGCAGAGAAAAGAAAAAGTCGTCGTCGTGGATTTCGATGTCGGCCTGCGTAACCTCGATCTGGTCATGGGTGCGGAACGCCGCGTCGTTTACGATCTGGTCAACGTCATTCAGGGCGATGCCAAGCTGACGCAGGCGCTGATCCGCGACAAGCGTCTCGACACACTTTTCCTGCTTCCCGCTTCGCAGACCCGCGACAAGGACAACCTCACGCCGGAAGGTGTGGAGTGGGTCATCGGCGAACTCAAGAAGCATTTCGACTGGGTCATTTGCGATAGCCCCGCCGGCATCGAGCGCGGCGCAACGCTTGCCATGCGCCATGCGGATGTGGCCGTTGTCGTCACCAACCCGGAAGTCTCTTCGGTGCGCGATTCCGATCGCATCATCGGCCTGCTCGATTCCAAGACTTTGAAGGCAGAGCGCGGCGAGCGCATGGAAAAGCACCTGCTGCTGACCCGTTACGACAGCGCACGGGCTGAACGCGGTGACATGCTGAAGGTGGATGACGTTCTGGAAATCCTGTCCATTCCGCTGATCGGCATCATTCCCGAAAGCATGGATGTGCTGCGCGCCTCCAACGTCGGTGCGCCGGTAACGCTTGCGGATGCCAAGTCTGCTCCGGCCATGGCGTATTTCGATGCGGCACGCCGTCTGTGCGGCGAAGACATTCCTGTTGCCGTACCCGGCGAAAAGCGCGGCATCTTCGCCAAGATTTTCGGGAGGGCTGCATGAGCATCTTCAGCCTTTTCCGCAAACAGAAGTCCGCACCGGTCGCGCGCGAACGGCTACAGGTTCTGCTTGCGCATGAGCGCACCAACATGGGATCGGATCTCGTCGCGGTTCTGCGCGAGGAAATTCTGGCCGCCATCGCAAAGCATGTGCAGATCGACAACGACAAGGTGCATGTGAAGATGGATAGCGACGAACATGTTTCGCTGCTGGAAATCGATGTCGAAATTCCGCTCAGCGCCTCGCTGCGCGCAGCATAATCGGGTCACGAGAAACGCCGGGCATCGTCCCGGCGTTTTTCTTTGCAGCGTTTGAACTTCGCTTGCAGGTTGGTTATGGAATAGCTTCTTACAGCCAGTGGCGAAGGATGGTTTCATGGCGAATGCGGAGAAAGCGGACGAGAAGGAAAAGCAGACCCATCGCAGAGGGTTTGGCGTCTCCACCGTCTATGAAACGCTTCGCAACGAAATCATCGAGCTGAAGCTTGAACCCGGCAGCCCCATCGATGAGTTGCAGCTTTCCGAACGTTTCTCCCTGTCCCGCACACCCATTCGCGAGGCGCTGGTGCGCCTTTCGGCGGAGGGGCTGATCACGACGCTGACGAACCGTGCGACAATCGTTTCGCAAATCGATTTTCTGGGTCTGCCGGAATTCTTCGATGCGCTGACGCTGATGTATCGCGTCACGACACGGCTTGCCGCCGCCAAGCACACGGAGGCGGATATCGTCCAAATCCGCGCGCTCCAGCGCGAGTTCGAAGACGCCGTTGAAAAGCGCGATGCGCTGGCGATGATCGCGACCAACCGCGATTTCCATGTGGCCATCGCCCAGGCCGGTGGCAACCGGCACTATGTGGAACTCTTCACCCGACTTCTCGATGAGGGACGGCGTATTCTGCGGCTCTACTATTCGTCCTTCAACGATGTGCTGCCCAAGCAATATGTCGGGGAGCATGAAGAGATGATCCAGACCATTATTAGCCGGGATATCGAGAAAGCCGACAAGATCGCCAGAGCCCATGCGGATCAGATCGTGACACAGATTAGATCTTATATCACTGCGGATGCACGGCATAGTTCAAGTCTGGTTCTTTAAAAGAGGGCAGCGAACAAGCGAAAAGCGCACGTCGTCATTCTTTGTATTTTATTTGTCGACAAATTAATGTCGCGGTGCTAATGCTCATCTCATGAAAAGCGGATCGCATACCGCGAAAGGATTTGGGAACGATGGCAAGCACGATTTTTACTGGATGCATTCCGGCCCTCATGACACCCTGCAAGGCGGACCGGACGCCTGATTTCGATGCTCTCGTTAAGAAGGGCAAGGAATTAATTGCTGCCGGAATGTCGGCTGTCGTCTATTGCGGTTCCATGGGCGACTGGCCTCTGCTGACGGATGAACAGCGGCAGGAAGGCGTTCGCCGTCTGGCCGAAGCGGGCGTTCCGGTTATCGTTGGCACCGGCGCTATCAACACAAAGTCTGCGGTCAGCCACGCGGCTCACGCCGCAAAGGTGGGCGCGAAGGGTTTGATGGTCATTCCGCGCGTGCTTTCGCGTGGGTCTTCCGTCTCAGCTCAAAAGGCGCATTTTTCCGCCATTCTGGAAGCGGCAAACGGCTTGCCAGCGGTTATCTACAACAGCCCTTATTATGGCTTTGCCACCCGCGCCGATCTGTTCTTCGATCTCCGCTCCCGCTATGCCAACCTGATCGGCTTCAAGGAATTCGGCGGCAAGCAGGATATGACCTACGCCGCGGAAAATATTACGGCTGGCGATGACGATCTGACGCTGATGGTCGGCGTCGATACGGGCGTCTATCATGGCTTCGTCAATTGCGGTGCAGGCGGTGCAATCACCGGCATCGGCAACGCCTTGCCGAAAGAAGTTTTGCATCTCGTAGCCCTGTGCGAAAAGGCAGCAAAGGGCGATGCGTCAGCCCGCGCGGAAGCACGGGAACTGGAAGAGGCACTGACGGTGCTCTCGACCTATGATGAAGGCCCGGACCTCGTTCTGCACTACAAGTATCTGATGGTGTTGAATGGCGATCAGGAATACACGCTGCACTTCAACGAAACGGATGAACTCAGCGCGTCCCAGCGCCGCCATCTGGAAAATCAATATGACCTGTTCCGCAACTGGTATGCGTCTCGCTACCCGGCTTAAGCGGTAAAAGTCGGACAGTAAAACGAGCGATGCGGCTGTCTCCAGCCGCATCGCTTTTTTGTATGTTCGGCTTAGCCCTTTATGAAGGCCAGCAAGTCGGCATTCAGCACATCGGCGTTGACCGTCAGCATGCCATGCGAGAAGCCGGGATAGGTCTTGAGCGTGCCGTTCTTCAACAGCTTGACCGACTTGTGAGCGGAGTCTGCGATTGGAACGATCTGGTCGTCTTCGCCGTGCAGAACGAGCGTCGGGACGCTGATATTCTTCAGGTCTTCCGTCTGGTCGGTTTCAGAGAAGGCCTTGATGCCATCGTAATGGGCCTTTGCGCCGCCCATCATGCCCTGACGCCACCAGTTCTGGATCACGCCTTCATGCACGGTCGCGCCATCGCGGTTGAAGCCATAGAAAGGGCCTGTCGGAACATCGCGGAAGAATTGCGCCCGGTTGGCAGCGAGAGCGGAGCGGAAGCCATCGAAAACTTCCATCGGCAGGCCTTCAGGGTTGGCATCGGTCTTGACCATGATCGGCGGCACGGCGGAAACGAGAACCGCCTTGGCAACGCGACCGGCAGGTTCGCCATGCTTTGCCACGTAGCGGGCAACTTCGCCGCCACCGGTGGAGTGGCCGATGTGGACGGCATTTTTCAGGTCCAGTGCTTCGACGACGGCGAAGGCGTCGGAAGCGTAATGATCCATATCATGACCTTCCGAAACCTGGGCCGAGCGACCGTGACCGCGGCGGTCATGCGCTACGACGCGATAGCCCTTGGAGACGAAGAACAGCATCTGCGCATCCCAATCGTCGGAAGACAGCGGCCAGCCGTGATGGAAAACGATGGGCTGTGCGTCCTTCGGACCCCAGTCCTTGTAGAAGATTTCAACGCCGTCCTTGGTTGTTACATAGCCCATGTTGGTTTCTCCTTGTGCTGACATATTTGTGGAAGTTGCTGCGAAGGTCGTGCGGGTTGGAAAAGCTGCGGCTGCTGCCATTGTTGCTCCGGCAAGCAGAGCGCAACGGCGGCTTAGGGTAAGAAGGTCTGTCATGGTCTGCTCCTTCAGTAAGCGACCGTTCCGTGTCGCGTTTCGTTGTCTGATGGAGTGATATTGGACTGGACTTCGGCAGGGCGGAATTGCAATAATAATTTCGAATGTATTGCGATATGCGCAATAGTCTACCGCGCAATGCGGCGACCGTTGCGGACGTGGCGGAGCATAAGCAACCACCATGCATCTTTGCAATTGCTAATGTTTCTGTGTGAAACTTAGGTGACTGAAGGACAGCTTTTGAGCAGTCTGAAACCTACACAGCGCTCACACGATGGCGGCCAATGGGCAGCATGATGGGGCGGCCTGAGGTGGGGTCGGCGATGATGCGGCTTTCGAGGCCGAAGATTTGCTTCACATTGGCCGCTGTCAGCACATCTTCAGGGGCACCCCGAACCAGAATTTTTCCGTCTGCCATGGCCACGAGATAATCCGCATAACGCGCTGCAAGATTAAGATCATGCAGCACCATGACGATTGTTGTTGCGCGTGTGTGGTTGAGATCGGTCAGCAGATCGAGAACCTCGACCTGATGGTTGATATCCAGAAACGTCGTCGGCTCGTCCAGCAGAAGCACGTCCGTCTGCTGGGCCAGTGCCATGGCAATCCACACGCGCTGTCGCTGCCCGCCGGAAAGTTCGTCCACCGGGCGCTCGGAAAGCCCATCCGTCTTCGTGGCAAGGAGTGCTGTGGCAACGGCCTCGTCATCCTGCTTCGTCCAGCGGGAGAACATGCCCTGATGCGGGTGCCTGCCGCGGCTGACGAGATCCGCAACGGCGATGCCCTCCGGTGCAATGGGTGATTGCGGAAGCAGGCCGAGCGTGCGGGCAAGCTCCTTCGGCGGCGTCTTGTGTATGGATTTTCCATCAAGCAGAACATGGCCGGATTTCGGTGCGAGAAGCCGAGACATGGCCCTGAGCAGGGTGGATTTGCCACAGGCATTGGCACCGACGATGACCGTGATCTTGCCAGGCGGAACGGCAAGATCGAGATCGCTGAAAATCAGCGTATCGCCGTATCCGGCAGAAAGATTTTCCGCAGTCAGGGAGTGGACGGTCATAGTGAGCCTCCTGAGCGGTTAACGCGCACGATAAGATAGATCAGGTAAGGTGCGCCCAACGCGCCGGTGATGACGCCAACCGGATAACGGCTGGGCAGCAGGAACTGGCCCGCATAATCGCCCGCCAGAACCAGAATGGCGCCAACAAGTGCAGACGGGATGAGCAACGAACCGCTATTGCCGACGATACGCGCTGCAATGGGGCCGGAGAGGAAGGCGACGAAGGCTATCGGCCCTGTAACTGCGGTTGCGAAGGCAATCATGCCAACCGCGGAAATGATGACGATGATGCGGGTTGCCGAGACGCGAATGCCGAGCGCTGCCGCCGTGTCGTCTCCCAGTCTCAAGGCATCGAGATCACGTTTCTTGGCAAGCAGAAGCGAGCCGAAGATGGCGAGCCCGGCAAATAGTGGAGCCGACTGGCTCAGCTGTGCGCCATTGACACTGCCCGTCAGCCACCGCATCGCCTCCTGCAACGTCCATGCCGGGGCTGCGGAGAGGATATAGGCGATGACGCTTTCCAGCATGGCCGAGACGCCTATGCCCACGAGAATGAGGCGGGTGCCCGCCACGCCGTTCTTGAAGGACAGGCCATAAACCAGAAGCGCAATACCGAGGCCTGCCGTTACAGCAAAGACCGAAACAATTGGCCCCTTCATGGACAGCACGACGATGGCGAAAACGGCAGCCGCACTGGCACCGGAGCTGATGCCGATAATATCCGGGCTGGCCAAAGGATTGCGCAGCATGATCTGGAACGCCACGCCGCCAAGCCCGAAGCTCAAGCCTGCAAGCACGGAAAGAACCGCGCGCGGAAGGCGAAGCTGGCCAACGGTGAAGGACGCTCCCGCAACCTGTTCTCCCATCAAAACACGCAGCACATCGCCCGGCGGCGTTATGTTCTGCCCGACCGAGAGTGTGATTGCAAAAAGGATAGTGACGATGGCGCAGAGGGTGAGGACGACTGCGCGGTGTCTGCGGGCGCGCGCATTGCGGTTTGTGACGATGGTTCGGACGGTGGGTTCCAGCAGCATATTACAACTCACGTACCCGCTGGCGTCTGACGATCCAGATGAAGAATGGCGCGCCGATCAGCGCGGTGACGATGCCGACATCGAGTTCGGCAGGGCGCGCGATGATGCGCCCGAACACATCCGCCGCCAGCAGAAGGCAGGCACCGCTGAGTGCCGAGAACGGCAAAAGCCAACGGTGATCCACGCCGACAAGCAGGCGGCAAAGATGCGGTACGACGAGGCCCACGAAGCCGATTGGCCCGCAGATCGCAGTCGTTGCGCCGCACAGTGTTATCGCGCCGAGAGAGGCAAAGCCACGCGCGATGGCGACCCGTTCTCCCAGACCTGCGGCAAGTTCATCGCCCAGAGCCAGCGAATTCAGCTTCCGCGCCGAGAGCAGGCTTATGGCGAAACCGACTGCGAGAAAGGGGAGAACGTAATAGAGCCGGTCGAAAGTGGCGCCGCCGACGCCGCCGATCTGCCAGGAGCGAATGCCACCGGCAATATCGCTGCGCGGCAACACAACGGCGATGACCAGCGAGGAAAACGCGACGGAGGTGGCGGCCCCTGAAAGCGCAAGCTTTAACGGCGTGGCCCCGCCGCGCCCGAGTGACCCTATGGTATAGACAAAGACGGCGGTGACGCCCGCGCCGAAAATCGCGACCCAGATATAGGCGCTGGCAGACGCTATGCCGAACCATACGATGCCGATGACGACAGCAAGCGATGCGCCCATGTTGACGCCGAGAATGCCCGGGTCGGCCAAGGGATTGCGCGTGACACCCTGCATGATCGCGCCCGCCAGACCAAGCGCGGCCCCGGCGAGAGCGGCGAGGATCGTGCGCGGAATGCGAACCGTAACGGCAGCCTGCGCTATCGTTTCTGCCTGTCCGGTCAGTGCTGCAGCAATGTCGCTCCACCCCACATCACGCGTGCCAACGGCGATGGAGAGAATGCAGAAAACGCAAAAGGCGCCGGTAAGCGCAAAAAGCCAGAGCAGCCGGACATTGTTCGAACGCCCGGCATAGGTTGGAGTATCGCTTTCTGTCATGCTGCCTGCGGCCATCAGGGTTTTCCGCTGGACTTCCCGGCGGCTTCAGCCAGCAGCGCCACATAGTCTTTCAGCACCCATGAGATGGAGAGCGGCGTTGGGTTCGCAGCTGTCCCGACCGGGTTTCTGCCGAGCATGACGATGGCATTGTGCCGGACGGCGGGCATTCTGGAGAGCAGTGGATCGGCTTTCACGGCCTCCAGCAACTGTTCGCCACCATAGGTCACGACGATGTCGACGTCATCGAAGGCATCCACGCGTTCGGCACTGACCGCAGCAGCGAACTGCCCCGGCTTGGTGGCCTCGACCACGCTCTTTGGCGATTTCAGTCCGAGGTCCGCGAAGAATTTCACGCGCGTATCGTTGGCCGTATAGAAATTGACGATGCTGAGATTGGTCGTATCCAGATGGGTGACGAACATGGCCGTCTTGCCCTTCAATTCCGGGTGCGCGGCAACGGCCTCAGCCATTTCGCCTTCGATCGTCGTGATCAAGGCGTCGCCCTCCGAGGCCATGCCGATGCCCGCGCTATTGAGGCGGATCATATCGCGCCAGTCCGTTGCCCAAGGGGATTCGGGATAGGCAACGACAGGCGCGATCTGGCTCAATGTATCGTAATCCGCCTGGCTGAGCCCGGAATAGGAGGCGAGAATGACATCCGGTTCGGTGGCAGCAACTGCCTCGAAATCGATTCCGTCGCCCTCATCGAACAGCACCGGCTTTTCTCCGCCCAGCTCTTTCAGCTTCTCCGCCACCCATGGCAGAAGCCCGTCACCATCATCATCGCCAAAATTCGCCGCTGCCATGCCGACGGGCACAACGCCCAGCGCAAGCGGAACTTCATGGTTTGCCCAGGCCACGGTCGCTACCCGTTGCGGCTTCTTCTCAATCGTCGTCGTGCCGAAGGCGTGCTTGATGGTGATCGGATAGGCCTGATCCTGCGCATGCGCACTGAAGGCGAAGGCCAGCAGGCAGGTGAAGACGGACCACAAGGTAACCCGGAACAGGCGCAACATTTCGCAACCCTCTTGAACGGTTTAAAGTGGACTGTCAGTCTCAGCTTCACTCTTCCGCGTCAACCCACATGTGGCACGCGTGCTGCAAAGCCCTAGAAGTTTCCGTGGTTTTGTACAAAACGATGGAAAAGTACAATACCGGATTACTTTTCTCAAGTTATAGCCCTGCCAGTTGCGCTGTGCTTTCGAAGTCGGGCGGGAGAGGGGAAACGATCCTTATCCGCTTCAAAAAAACAGCGCCATCGCCTCACTAACTGCCGCATGGACCCGCAAGTCCGGCTCGGGCAGTCAAACGCTTCTGGATCGTGGAATGACTATGATGACTATCGGGGAACAGCGCAAAAACAGACATCGCGGCTACCGCGACGCGATCCTTCTCGGCTGCACGGCACTTGTTGCCTTTGCGCCTTTCCATGTGAGTGCGCAAGAGGCGCAGGGTGCTGGAGGTTCGACTGTTCTGGAGGCAATCACCGTGCAGGGTAGCGGTGGGGACGATGATGAGAGGTCGATTGTTGCCACACAGTCTACTGCTGTCGGAAAGATGCCCGGTGAAATTTTGACGACGCCTGCGTCAGTGTCGGTTATCACCTCCAAGGAAGTCAAGGAGCGTGCTGCAAGCAGCATTGAGGAGGTGGTACAATATACTGCAGGCGTAGTGACCGACTTTTATGGTTCTGACGATCGTTACGACTATGTAAAAATACGTGGATTCAGCCCATTTATGTACCGTGATGGTTTAGCCATCGGTCGAAGCTGGGGTGGGGTTCTCGAAGAGCCTTATTCCTTTGAGCGCATTGAAGTTTTGAAAGGCGCGAATTCGACCGGCTTTGGCGTATCCGACCCCGGTGGTGCCGTTAATTATGTTTCAAAGAGACCAAAAAGTGAGCGTTTTGGTGAAATCTATGGAACGACAGGGTCATTTGCCCACAAAGAAGCTGGTTTTGATTTTGGAGACAACGTCACAGAAGACAACACCCTCTCTTACCGCTTGACGGGGAAGTTCCAGCGTTCCGATGCTGAATATGATTACTCACAGAACGACGAAAATTTCATCATGGGCGGCATGACTTGGCGTCCAACGGACGCGACAAGCCTGTCATTTATTTTCGACCATTTAGACAAGGATGGGACACCCAGTGGCGGTGGTCATCCGAGATTTACGGATTTTGATAGGGAAAAGTTCTTCGGCGAGCCTGGCTATAACTTCGATGAGACAAATAGAAACACGTTTAGTGTCATGTTCGATCATGATTTCGGCGGCGGATTGAAGTTCAACTCCAACGCACGGTACAGCAATTCAAAGAACAAGTTCGGTTATGCCTATATTTATGACGAGCTAGGTGCCAGCGATACGTCGGATACCGTCGTTGATCGTAACTTCTTCGGAGGTGACAGTGCGGACAAGCAGTTCGTTATAGATGCTCATTTTCTTTACGAAACCGAATTTGACAACGTCGAAAGCCGGACGTTGGCAGGCTCGGATTTCAAAAAAGTAGATGCCACTTCCATTAGCTATGGTCTTTATCGTCCCGTATGGGGCGGAACGGCACCTGGCATTGATTGGCAAAATCCAATATTCACGGGCGTTCCCGGGACCATTCCTGTTACCGAAAGCAAAGTTCAAGATCAGACGACCAAGGCGATTTATCTCCAGCAGGACTTTGTTTTGTTCGACAAGCTGACGGCGAGTGTCGGACTTCGGAACGATTGGCTCAATCTCGATGAGACCAACCGACTGAACAGCACGACGAAAAGTGGCGATTATAGTGAGTTTAGCAAGCGGTTCGGCCTGAGCTACAAACTCACCGAAGAGCTTGCCGTGTACACCAGCTATGCTGAATCAGTCGCGCCCCCAAGTACAGGTGTAGAACCGACCACCGGTAAGCAGTATGAGGCTGGCGTCAAATATAAGCCGGATGCTTTTCCGGGCTTGATCACTGCCTCGATCTACGATTTGACGCTTGAAAACATAACGACGCGTGAAGCCCCTGTTTATCTCGAAAGCACCGTAGAAAGTGTGAGACATCGTGGTCTTGATTTAGAGGCAAAGCTCGAAGTCTACGACAACGTCAATCTGATCGCTGCTTATTCGTATATCAACTCGGAGATCAAAGAACCGGGCAACTCTAATGGCCTTGCCGGTAACAGCTTTGCCCAAGTCCCCGAACATATGGCGTCCATCTGGGGCACATACACCTGGGAAGGCGAGGGCAAGCGAGGCGATATGACGTTTGGCTTGGGTGCGCGGTATGTGGGCTCCTACTACTTCGACAACGCCAACACACGCAAATCGGACGGTGCTGTCGTATTCGATGCCGCGTTTACCTACGCGATCAAGGAGAACACGACGTTTCAGTTGAACGCCAGCAACATCTTTGACGAGAAGCACATCGCGAATGATGATGGCGGGGCTTACTACTACAATCCCGGTCGCGCAATCTACGCGACACTCCGCCAGACTTGGTGAGTCATCTCCCGCCCGGTGCCGAGCAGCATCGGGCGGCCTTACATTCGGTTGAGCTGCATCTTCCGCCATGCGGCCGGCGTTTCGCCGGTTATCTGGCGGAAGGTTTTTGTCAGGTGGGCCTGATCTGAAAAGCCGAGTTGGGCGGCGATTGCGGCGACGGGGAGGTTGCTTTCCACGAGCAGCTTCTGCACCAGTTCGATGCGTCGTTGCAGCAGCCATTGTATGGGGGTTTTGCCCGTTGTCTGCTTGAAGACATTGGCAAACCAGCTTTCGGAAAGGCCGACCGTTTCCGCCATCTCGCCCACGGTCATCCTGAAATCCCCGCGGGAATTGACGGTGGAGACCAGTCTGTTCATCTGGGCCTGCGTGATGCGGCCCGCAGGTTGATCGCCGCCATCATCGTGAATATCCAGCAGGCCGGAGATGATGCTGCCGACGAGGCTTTCCGCGAAGAGCGGGTGTCTGGATGGGGCCGAAACTTCGCTGACGAGAAGACCTGCCAATGTGTTCACCGCGCCCACATCCTGCAATTCCACCGGCGAGCGCAAAGCCGTCTGCGCCATGGACGATCCCAAGGAGGGTGTGAGGAATTTCAGTACGCGGTCTCGATGCAGATGAACATCCAGATGCGAGAAGCGGTGTGGGGAGGTAAAGCGGGTCCAGAGCGGCACGCCCGCCGGAACATAGACGGCCCGGGTCATGGGCCTGAAATACTCGTCCCTGCCGCTATCCCGATTGGACATTTCGATATGCGGGGCGACATTGTTGAAGAAGATGACGATGCGCGGATCGGGGGAGAGGTAATAACCGGTCGCGCCCGTTTCACCTTCGGCATCCCAGAACACATTCATCATGCCATCCAGACCCAGCCAGCGCGCTGGCTGAAGGGCACGGATACCCTCGGTATAGGCTGTCATGGAATGGAGGTAGCTCATCTCGAAATCGCTTGGTTATAAGAGCGCGTCTAAGCCAAAGAGCTCGACCACCTCGGAAGTCCGCACTGAGGACAAATGTAATTTATTATGAATTATTTTATCATGTTATTGTCAAGCCACTTTGGCGTTCCCAAAATCTAATGGCTCTTAGCTTGCGGTAGCATAATAAATAGATATTGCCGTCAAAGTTGCGGGGTGACTTGTCGAGCGTTTCGTTTGGAGAATATTTATAATTTTAACCGATTATATCGCCCAATATTAAGGGTGGGCAAATGAAACAGCTTTTCAGTACCGTCTCGGGGAAACTCATCTTGGCGACGGGGACCGCCATTACGGGTATCATCATCGCTTACACGGCGCTTAACGTGGTCAACGTCAAATCCGCGACGGAGCGGGATGTGATGGCGCTTGCCTCTGAAAAAGCGGCAGTCGTCAGCCAGCATGTCGCGACGGACATTTCCGAAGCGACATCGGCAGGCGCAACGCTTGCTGCCACGGTCACAGGTATCATTGGCGATGGCTCTCGCAATCGCGCGGATATCATTGCCATGATCAAATCCGTCGCGCCGCAATATCCAAACGTCTTCGGCGCGTGGATGTGCGAGCTGATCGATGGCAAGAGCCCCAAGCCCACACTTGGCACCGATGGACTGAACAAGGAAGGCATTTTCACGCCTTACTGGACGAAGGGCGATAACGGCCAGATGGAGTTTTCCACCTGGACCATCAAGCCGGAGGATGAATATTACAGCGGCGTGCTGAAAAGCGGCAAAGCCATCATCACCTCCCCATACCTCACCAACATGAAAAAGCTCGTCACCTCGGTATCGGTGCCGGTGAAGATCGACGGCAACGTTGTTGGCATGGCCGGTGTCGATATCAAGCTTGACGATCTCACCGCAAGCCTTGCGCAGATGAAGCCGTTCGAAGGCGGCAGCGTCATGCTGCTGGCCAGCAACGGCAAGTGGCTGACGCATCCGAACAAGGATAATCTGATGAAGGATTATGCCGATGTCGGAGCCAACGACGTCAAGCAATCGCTGACCGATGGCAAGATGCGCGTCATTACCGGCCTGCCGGATGGATCGGTGCGTCTGATCTATCCGTTCACCGCGTCTGGCATGAACACGACATGGGCAACGGTGCTCGATGTTCCACCGGCAGTCTTTTCCGCGCCTGTGTGGCAGCAGGTCTATAACACGCTCATCGGCGGCGTGTTGATCCTTGCCGTTACACTCGGCGTCATTCTTCTGGCAAGCCAGATGCTGATCAAGAAACCGCTGACGGCGGTTCTGGGCGCCGTGCGCAAGATGGCGGATGGCAATTACAAAGACCAGATTGCCCAGACGGGCAAGAAGGACGAGCTTGGCAGCCTTACCGCCGCGCTTGAAAAATTCCGGTTTGCCCTTGCCCGTGGCGAAGAGATGCAGTCCGAGCAGGAAGAGCTTCAGCAGCAGATTGAAACCGACCGGAAGCGCCAGAGCGATCTCGATAGCGCCAAGGCCGAAGATCTGCGCCACTTCGTGGAGCTCGTCCAGAGCCGTTTCAATGTTCTGGCCGCTGGCGATTTGACGGTTCGCATGAACGAGCGCGTCGCGCCTGAATTCGATGCCATCCGGCAGAACTTCAACGTTTCGGTTTCCGCACTCGAGGAAACGATCAGCAATGTCGTACATGCGGTTTATACGATCCGCTCCGGTCTTGGCGAAATTTCCACCGCGTCGAATGACCTCGCGCGCCGCACCGAGCAGCAGGCCGCTTCGCTGGAAGAAACCGTGGCGGCTCTGGGTGAGGTTACCCGTGGCGTCAACGACACGGCAGATGGTGCGTCTAATGCGCAGAAAACTGTGAATGTTGCACGTGGCGATGCAGAAAAGGGTGGTGAAGTCGTGGCGCGCGCCATTGCGGCCATGACGGAAATTCAGGGCTCTTCCAGCAAGATCGGCAATATCATCAGCGTCATCGATGAAATCGCCTTCCAGACCAATCTGCTGGCGCTGAATGCAGGCGTGGAAGCAGCGCGTGCTGGCGAGGCCGGCAAGGGCTTTGCCGTCGTTGCGCAGGAAGTGCGCGAACTGGCGCAGCGCTCCGCGCAGGCGGCAAAGGAAATCAAGGAATTGATTTCCATGTCGTCCACCCAGGTCGAGGCCGGTGTGCAACTGGTCGAGGAAACAGGTTCGTCTCTCGGAAAGATCGTCGAGCAGGTGCTGGGCATGAGCCAGACCGTCAACCAGATTGCCGCCAATGCGCGGGAGCAGGCCGTCAGCCTGCGGGAAGTCTCTTCCGCCGCAGACCAGATGGACAAGGTTACCCAGCAGAATGCCGCCATGGTGGAAGAAACCACAGCCGCCGCTCAAAGCCTGTCGCAGGAAACGGAAAACCTCGCCGCAATGATCGGTCGCTTCAGGGTTGGTGCGGAGAATACGCGTAATCAGGATCCGTATGGTCGATACGCGATGGCCAGCTGAGGCAGCGAGTTACTAGAGAATACCCCAGGCGCGGAAACGTCCGCGCCCGGTCATTTCCCGAAGCTCAAGCTGGTTGGCCAGTCCCACCGCGCCCTGTGGGGTCGTGCCCAACGCCTTCACGATCATAGAGGTGGAGACGACGGGTTTCGCCAGCACCAGCTCGATAAGATCCGGCAGCCGCGAGTTGGAGCGACGCCCGACGAGGCGGCGCTCCATGCGGCTTTTGCCGTTCAGAAGCCGGTCATGTTCTTTCATGCCAAGCAGTGCGGCTTCGTAAATTCCATCGAGGATAGCGCAGAGCCGCTCCCCCTGCTGGCGCGACCTGCGTCGTTCTCGCGGTATCGTCCTTATTCCGATGTTCAGGGCAGGCAGATGCGTGAAACCGTTGCCGCGCAGCAGGGCCGCAGCCAGTTGCCGCCCAAGCCACGGGCTTCGCTCCAGAACCTGCATTTCACCCCAGGCATCCAGAATAATGGCGGCCTGGAGCAGCGGCGGATGATCTTTGCAGGAATCGACAAGATCGCGCCATTGGCGCAAAACCGCATCCTCATCAATCTCAGGCTCGTGCAATAGAAGATCGTTCGCAGGTGATTTCGCTCTGGCGTTGTGAATAACATTATCCAGTGTCGCGCTGCTGCGCGCGAGCAGTGCATCCATCTCGGCCAGTTCGTCGGACAGAGCATCGTCGCCCGTATCCTCTTCCGCATCCTGCTCATGTTCGGGATTTAACTCTGCCACTGTGGAGGTTTCGTCCGGTTCCTGAACCCAACCCTTGCCCCGCAGCAGGTTCAGGCCCTGATCGGTGAAGGGCCATTGCGGAAAGTTGTTGTAGATCAACCGTCTTGAGCGCAAAATACGATGCGCATTCACGATTTCATTGGTGGGTGATCTTATGTCCATTCTGGCATCGTGAAGCACCAGATCTTCCATGTGAACCAACTCACCATCGACCCAAAGAGAGGACACCGCATCGCCGAAATCCTGCCGCTCCAGAAAGCCGTTCCTGATGGGCGAGCGGGCAATTCTTTCGTCCAGACGCGCCAAGGCCTCGCCCGCTCGCGTCAGCGCAAGTACGAGCCTGGATGTTGGAAGAGTGGTGAACTCATAGGTCATTGGATTCTTTTAGGAGAACCGGTGCAGTGAAAGCAATGATGCAGGTTCTGTTTCAAAAGCTTTTTCGTGAAGAAGAGGGGCAAGGGAAAGCAAGAGAAGCACTAAATTAGTAAGTAGTACAAACTATCTTGCCCTGTGCGTCCATGCGGGTATATAGCCACTGGCAAGCGGAAGCTTGTGAAATTGCGATCTGTTTTCCGCCAGAATTGAATGGAGTTGCAATTGAATATTGTTCAAAACCCAGCCGTTTCCAGTTCGTCACCGGATCAGAAAACCCGATTGAAGTCGATTATCGGCGGCTCAGCGGGTAATCTGGTAGAGTGGTATGACTGGTATGTCTATTCGGCATTCACCCTTTATTTCGCGCCTATTTTCTTCCCTTCCGGAAATCAGACGGCTGAGCTGCTCAGCGCTGCAGCGGTGTTTGCCGTGGGCTTTCTCATGCGCCCCATCGGCGCCTGGGTCATGGGCACTTACGCAGACCGCAAAGGGCGAAAGGCTGGCTTGACGCTTTCGGTTACGCTCATGTGCCTCGGCTCGCTGATGATTGCGATCACGCCCGGTCATGAAAGCATCGGCATCGCCGCACCGGCCATTCTCGTTCTCGCGCGCCTCTTGCAGGGCATCAGCGTTGGCGGTGAGTATGGAGCGAGTGCTACCTATCTTTCGGAAATGGCAGGCAAAAGCCGCCGTGGCTTCTTTTCCAGCTTCCAATATGTCACGCTGATCTCAGGCCAGTTGCTGGCACTTGCCGTGCTCCTTGTTCTTCAACGTGCGCTGACACCGGAGCAGCTGAGCGCGTGGGGCTGGCGTATTCCGTTCTTCATCGGCGGCATTCTTGCCATCGCGGTCTTTTATATTCGCCGTGGTCTGGTGGAAACGCAGTCCTTCGAGAACGCGAAAACAGGTGCTGCCGATAAGCCGAAATCCGGCGGTTGGGCGCTGTTCAAGCATTATCCCCGCGAAGCCTTCATGGTGATGGCGCTGACCTCCGGCGGCACCTTGGCCTTCTACGCCTACACCACCTATTTGCAGAAGTTCCTCGTCAACACGTCAGGCTTCAGCAAGGAAGCGGCTACGGAAATCACCACGGCGGCGCTCTTCGTGTTCATGCTGTGCCAGCCGCTTGCAGGTGCGCTGTCCGACCGGGTGGGGCGCAAGCCGCTGATGGTGGGGTTCGGCATTCTCGGAACGCTGTTCACCTACATCATCTTCAGCACGCTTTCCACGACGACCGATCCCTATGCGGCCTTCGCGCTGGTGCTGGCCGGACTGTTGATCGTGACGGGTTACACCTCCATCAACGCCGTGGTGAAGGCGGAAATGTTCCCCGCCCATATCCGCGCGCTTGGTGTGGCGCTGCCCTATGCGCTGGCTAATACGATTTTCGGCGGAACAGCGGAATTCGTGGCGCTGAAGTTCAAACAGATCGGCCACGAAAGCTGGTTCTTCTGGTACGTGACGCTGATGATTGCACTCTCGCTCATCGTCTATGTGAAGATGCGCGATACGCGAGACCACAGCCACATCCACGAGGATTGAGGTCGATCATTTCGGCAGGTCGATGCGCGCTTCGAAACCGTCGCTTCGGCCCGGTGCAGGTGAGGAAAGGGTGAGCGTCCCGTTCATCCTTTCCACCAGATTTTTGACGATGGCGAGACCCAGGCCCGAACCGGATGCTTGGGTCGGTCCCCGCGTGAAGCGGGTCGTCAGGCGTGGCAGCAGGCTCTGCTCGACCGGCGTTCCGCCGTTCACCACGCGAATTCCCTTATTCGCCTCCACATGGATATCGACTTCACTGTCTTCCGGGCTGTGAACGAGCGCGTTTTCCAGCAGATTTCGCAGAGCGATGCCGAAGGCATCCGGGTTGATCATGCCCTTCAATGTGCCATCGATGGGCAGGTGAAGATGGATTCGCCCCGCTCCGATCTCGGTTCGGCTCATATCTTCCACGACGAGTTCAATTACTGGCACGAGATCGATCGTGGTTTCCGCTATGCCGATGCCCGCTTCCGCGCGGGACATTTGCAGCAGTTTCTCTGAAAGCTGCGCAAGGTTGGAAAGCGATAGTTCGATCTGATCGACCCGGGACGCAAATTCGGCGGGAATATCCGCTTTCAGACGCTGCGCCTGCGCAAGCGCTCCGGCAATCGGTGTGCGCAATTCATGCGCGCTGTTGGAGGCAAAGGATCGTTCGGACTCCAGCGCGGACCGCAATCGTTCGAGCAGAAGATTGACGGAGCGGGCAATGGGATGCAGTTCCGTCGGTAACTGCTCGGTGCCGACAGGCGCGAGATTGCCGCCATCCTTGCGCCCGATGTCGTCTCGCAATTCCTGAATAGGCGTCAGCGTTCGCCGAATGACCAGAATGACCGCGATGATGCTGGCTGGTATAAGCACGAGCACGGGAAGAATGAGCGCATTCGCCGCCTCGACAATCGCCTCGCGACGGTTGGCAAAGGCATCCGCGACCTGAAGGTAGAGATCGCCCTCAGGCGTTACGACGGTGTAGATGCGTTGCGTATCCGTATCGGCGAAGCCGGGCGTCAAAGGCACGTCGAATGGTTCGATGGCGCCATCATGCGAGCGCAGGACCACTTCGCCTTCCCGGTCGCGCACCTGATAGGTCAGGTATTCCTCGCCGGTAGAGGGTTGGGTGAGGCGGCGTTGTGCCTCCGGGCTCTGCTCGCGAAAATCTGCGGCAATGAGCGGTAGCAGGCGTTCGGCGGTTTCCTGCACGCCGCTATCGAAGATTTCGGCGAATTCATCCTGCATGACCATGACGCCGAGGCCGGAAGCGACCAGCCAGGACACGGATAGAACACTGACCAGCGCAATCACCATCTTGCGCGTCATGCTGTTGTTCCAGCGGGTGAAATCAACGTATCGTATAGCCAAGTCCTCGCACGGTTTCGACGCGGTCCGATCCGATCTTCTTACGCAAGCGGCTGATATAGACCTCAACCGTGTTGCTCTCTATCTCCGCCCCGAATTCATAAAGCGTTTCGTGAAGCTGCGCCTTCGAGACGATTGCGCCGGGGCGCTCGACCAGCTTTTCCAGCACGGCCCATTCCCGCGCGCTCAATGTGAGCGACTTGCCGTCAACGACGATGTTTCGCGCCACCTGATTGATCTCGATGCCCGGCAGCTTCACGACAGGCATAGAGCGCCCCTCATAGCGACGGGAAACGGCAAGCATTCTTGCAGTCAGTTCGCCGAGGTTGAACGGCTTGACGAGATAATCGTCCGCACCGGCATTCAATCCTTCAATTCTGTCGGAGACCTGATCATGGGCCGTCAGAATGATGACGGGCGTGGGATCGTTCAGGCCGCGCAGCGCGCGCAGCAGGGTCAGGCCCTCACCATCTGGCAGGCGCAGATCCAGCAAGATCAGCCCGTAGCTCACGGTTTCCGTCGCGGCCATGGCGTCGTTCAGCGTCTGGAACCAGTCCACCGCATGCCGGGCCGCGGCTACGTGGTCCCGCAGCGCTTCTCCCAGCACCTGATCATCTTCAACAAGCAGAACCCGCAAGCTCACCTCACTCCCAATTGGGAAATGCGTATCGTCTTGCGCGGTCTGCCGTCAAGGCACCTCCAATCAGGAGGTGCGCTTCTGCGTGCATGCACTGAATACATCGAGAGACGGATCGTAGACCGATGTCGAGATGTTCATCATGCCGAGGATGCTGTGGAAGAAATTGTCATGCGAGCGGCCTCCGGCCTTGGCCTCATTGACCATGCAGGATTTATCAAGACCCATGGACTTGGAGAAATCATCATCCACCCAAACGAGGAAGGGAACGTGGGTCTGCTCCGCAGGTGCCAGAAGGTATGGCGCGCCGTGCAGGTAGAGACCGTTTTCGCCTAGGGATTCGCCGTGGTCGGATGCATAGATCATGCCGGTCGCAAGCTTGCCGGACCGCGCCTTCAGCTTGTCGATGATGGTAGAGAGGAAGTGGTCCGTATAGAGGATCGTATTGTCGTAGGAATTGACGATTTCCGAGTCCTTGCAGTTTCCAAGCTCCGAGGTGCGGCAATCCGGCGTGAACTTTCTGAACTGGTCGCCATAGCGCAGGAAATAGGACGGGCCGTGGCTGCCAAGCTGGTGAATGACGATCACGCTGTCCTTGTTGACCTGATCCAGCCAGTTGTCCAACCGGTCGAGGAATATGTCGTCGCTGCATTCGCCGGTCGGGCAGAATGCCGCGTCATGGGTGGCGTTGAGATCGAAATATGGAATTCTGTCCGCGACACCCTTGCTGCCCGTATCATTGTCCAGCCACTTGGCGTCCACACCCGCATGGGTCAGCACGTCCATGAGGTTCTCATTGGCGAGAGCCTTGCTGTGGGTATATTCCGAGCGCGTGAAGCGGGAGAACATGCAGGGGACGGAGATGGCTGTGGAGGTGCCGCAGCTTACCGTACTGGGGAAATAGATGATGTCCCGTTTTTTCAGTTCAGGATTCGTCTCGCGCCCGTAGCCGTTCAGGGAGAAGTTGGCTGCGCGCGCCGTTTCGCCGGTCACGATGACTGTGATTCTCGGCTTGGTAACACCTGCCAGTGCTGGCATCACCTTCGCATCGAGGCCTGTAGGGGTCACGGTCAACTGCGCTTCCTTATCCGCCATGCGTAGGTAGTGAATGGTCGAGGATATGGGAGTGATCGGATTGAGGCTTTTGATGATATCGCGGTGCTGACGGATCGCCGTCGTGAAGGTCTTGGAATTGACCGCGCCGATGCCACCCACGACGACGAGGCAGGCCAGAACGCTGACCGTATTCCAGAACAGCTTTCCGAGGATGCCCCGATGCTGGATGCGGACGAAGGCCAGCAGCAAGATCGGGCCCAGCGCATAGATCACGAGATGCATGATGAATGCAAAAGTGATGAGGTTGTTCGCCTCGCCGGTCGTCGTTTCGAAGGCATTGCGAACCATGTCGCTGTCGATAACGGCGCCGAAGCGATCCATGAACCATGAGCACAGGGCGGAAATCGCGATAAGCGCCATGAAAATCGGCTTCATCACATATTTTGCGGAGAGGATGATCAGCAGTGCCGAAAACAGCGCGATCATGGCGATGTAAAGCGCGAAAATGGCTACCGGATAGGCTGCCAGATGCGTGTGGACTTTCGACCAGAACGTATGATTCGTGAAAAACAGCAGATAAAGCGCGGTGATGATGCTGAGTGTCACGCTGCCGATTTCCGGGCGCCGGATGAAACCGCGGTCGAAATTTGTTGCTAGAAGCGCCAAAATACTTACTCCCCTGTGCCGAATGAGGCATCGCCGGCGGCAAGCCGATCGTGAATCGGTTTGTTTTTCCGGCTAAAGATCTTCCTTTGGAGAGGGTTTCTGACACCAAGCTGAACGTTCGGTAGCCCGCTAATTACAACCGCCAGAAGGCGAGTGTTTGCAAACGGTTAAAATCTACCATTAAAAATGCGTGGTTTTCCTTCGTGCCGATATCTGTAATCTCACTTCTGCGTGAGTGTGGGCTGTGGCCAAGCCTGCACCGGCGTCTGCCTTTTCAGTCGGGTCACTTCATAAGCCCGATCACCGCTCAACGAGATGGAATTACAGATGACTGTGCTCACCCTGGCAAAGACTTTGCTATGCGTGTCTCTTCTCCTGCCTGTTACCGCGCAGGCAATCGAGGAGTTTCCCGCGCGTGATCAGATCGCGCTCATGGGTGTTGCCAAAAAGGGCGATCTGGTCGGCAAGGCCAAGAAAACGCGGGAGGTGGATGCGCGTCCCGCCATGCCGGGCGAAATCGTCATCACCTTCATCAAGGGCCAGGGTGTGGAAACCCGCTCCAAGCCCGCCGAAGAGGGTGACTGGGTGGTGCGTAACCGCTGCGAGGAAACCGGCAATGAGGAAATTCTGGTAAAAGCCAAGAACTTTCCGCAGCGCTATGGGGAGCCGCTGTCGGATTCGGACAGATCGGGCTACCGGGCGTTCAAGCCGAAAAGTGCCGAGATGGATTATTTCATCGTGCCGGATGAATGGGGCGCCTTCAACTTCAAGGCACCTTGGGGCGAGATGATGGTCGCACTTCCGGGGGACGCAATCGTTCAGGTGCCGTCGGATGAATCGGATACCTACCGCGTAGCCCGCCCTGCATTCGAATGCACATATGAGATCATCGTGCCCGCCAAGATGGTGACGGCACAACGCTAACCTCAAGGCAGATAGGCAATTAGCCTGCGCTCGTCCGCACGCAATCCCGATGTCGTCTTCAGCGGTGCTTCGAGCACCTTTTCAAGACGCTTTATCGAAGCAGGTTCTGTGGCGAGATCGAGAACGGAAGGATGCACATAGCTCTTGCGGCAGATGGCTGGAGTGTTTGACAGTTCTTCCGCCGCCGCCTCGCACATGCTTTTGATCGTCGGTGTGCTGTCCTTGGTGAAACGCTCCACCGCATGGCTGAAGGCTGCCAGCGTCCCGCCCCAGGTTCGGAATGTCTTTGCGGAAATCCCTTCGCCTGCAGTTTCCGAGAGATAGCTGTTCAGCGCGCTGGAATCGATGGGATGAACCATGTGGTTCTCATCCTGCCAGACGAAAAGCTGCTTTCCGGGAAGATCCGCGATCTCCTCCAGTATCTTCTGCAACCGCGGATGCCGCAGGCTTCTGCGCACCTTCTGCCCGCCCTTGGCAACGAAGCGAAGCTCTATGGATTCACCCAAGGAAACATGGCGCTTGAGCAGTGTCGTTGCGCCATAGGTGCCATTGCTCTCGAGATAGGTCTTGTTTCCAACACGTAAATAAGCCGCATCGAGCAGAAGAACCAGCGCCGCAAGCGTCCGGTTCTGGCTGTTGACCTGTTTCTCGATATCGGAAATCGCACGGCGGCGAATGGCAGGCAGAGCCTCCCCAAACGTCTTCAACTGAAAGAACTTCGTCTCGCCGCGATAGGCGTGCCAATCCTGATGATACCGATATTGCTTTCGCCCCCGCGCATCGAAACCTGTGGCCTGCAAATGGCCAGCCGCATTGATGCAGATCCATACCTTTTGATAGGCGGGGGGAATGGCGAGTGTCTTGATGCGCTTGATTTCAATCGTGTCCGCAAGCAGCGTGCCATCCGGCAAGCGATAACTGAACCCCTTGCCACGACGCTCCCGGGCAATACCGGGCTCCTGGTCGCTGACATAGGTCAATCCAATTTTCCGAAGCAGTTGAGCGGGGTGCTGGTTCATGGCTATTCGATACTGTTTGCGTGACGTACCGAATAACTGTCTGGAAAGGCGTCCGTTCCCGGAAAAAGGAGCGGGACATGCCCGCTCCCTTTAATTTTTATCAGGCTTCCGGAGCCAGACGGATGATCTGGGATTTGCCGCCGCCGCGTTCCTCGGTGACGGCGTAGACGGAGCCGTCTTTGCCCAGCTGCACGTCGCGGATGCGGGCTTCAAGCGGTAGGCGTCCTTCGGAGATGACCTTGTCGCCTTCTACCTTGAGAACGACGAGACCCTGACTGACCAGTCCGCCGATCAGGAAGGAGCCCTTCCATTCCGGTATGGTGTCGGAATTGTAATAGACCATGCCGGAGGGGCCGACGACGGGGTCCCAGTAATAGACGGGTTGCTCCATGCCTTCCTGTGCCGTCTGACCTTCGCCCACCTTGCTGCCGCTATATTCGATGCCGTAGGTGATGACCGGCCAACCGTAGTTGAGGCCAGCTTTCGGCAGGTTCAGCTCATCGCCACCCTTTGGGCCGTGTTCTACGGTCCAGAAACGACCCTCGCCATCGATTGCAGCAGACTGGATGTTGCGGTGGCCGTAGCTCCAGATCTCGGGCTGCGCGTTCTCGCGGCCAATGAAGGGATTACCTTCGATGGCTTTGCCTTCGGTATCGATGCGGAAAACCTTGCCGAGGCCGCTCGATAGATCCTGTGCCTGGACCCGTGGCTCACGGTCTGAGCGTTCACCCACCGTGACGTAGAGTTCATTGTTCAGGCCGAAAGCCAGACGCGAACCGAAGTGTTTATCGCCATCATATGTCGGCATCTGGCGGAAGATGACCTTCGTGTCTTCCAGCACGGCCTTGCCTTCGCTCTCTACGAGCTTGGCTGATGCGACAGATGTTCCGTTGCCACCATCACGCGGCTCGGAAAAAGAAAAATAGATCATGCCGGATGTTTCGAAATCGGGTGCCAGGGCAATGTCCAGAAGGCCGCCCTGACCGGCAGATGCCACATCCGGCACACCTTCAAGTGCAGGCCCGGCCTTGCCCTCATGCACGATATGCATCGCGCCTTCCTTGGCAGCCACCAGCATTCGACCATCCGGCAGAAGAGCCATGGACCACAGATGCGGAAGATCGTCGGCTACCACCGTTTTCTGGAGAGACGGCATTTTTTCCGGTTGAGGGGCCCTTGTCTGGCCTTCGAAAGCTGGCTTCTGGTTTTGACCGTGCGGCGGGTTGGTTTCAACCGGACCGGCGCCCTGAGCGCAGGCGAGAGAAGGTATCGCCAGAAAGGCGGAAAGAACTGTCGTGGTGAGCAAATGTCGAGCGCGCGGCATGGATCTCCCTTCCAAATAAATGAGCGGACCGGGAACATTTGGGCACTTATTTAGTTGCAACTACCCCTCTCAAGAAAACTTGATGGGAGCGTGTGCGGATGGGTATTAATTCTCATCCCCCTAATTTAGTTGGGAACGTATTCGCTCCTCCGGCGTTTGATGATGCCGGTTATGGAGGGTCTCATGCAAATTATAGATAGCCACGAGCTTGAAGCGACAGAAATCAAGCCGATACTCAGCGTCGTGGAATTTTGTCGTCGTTACCGTCTCGATGAGACAGAAGAGCGACGTCTGCGCAAGCTGTTTGGGGATTTCGCATCTCGTCACGAGTTGCTGATGAATGCGCAGCGCAAACCGGTGTTTCGTTAATCGGGTTCGCTCTCGTTACCGAATATCATGAATACGTCGTAGCGTGTGTTCTTGCCTAGAATCTGATGAGAGGGTTTTTGGATACCGGCCATCGCCGCGGCCCGTAGCGGCCATTTGAGAACGACCCGCTTGCGGGCGCATTCCAAGGCGACTTCCATCAACTCTCTCTGATCCGGATCCGATCCGACGACGTCTCTCAGAACTCTCATTTCTTTCTTCACAAGAGCAGTGTTTTGACGTGGCGGGTGCATCGGGTCCACGATCACCACCTCAGGATCCAGCGTTTTTAAAAGTTCCCTTGAATCGCCATGCAGCAGTGTCATGCGCGAGGCGATGTTTTCGTAAACTCCACCCGCTGCTCTCGCCCGCTCAATGCCGTCAAGGAGATGCGCATGCATCTCGGGCGAGCGCTCTATCAACATCACTTCTGCCCCCAGAGAGGCCAGAAGGAACGCGTCGCGGCCTAGACCTGCCGTTGCGTCCACGATCTTCGGTGTGCGGCCTTTGCTGAAGCCTGCGGCTTTCGGCAGCGCCTGTCCGCGCCCTTCACCCGAGCGCAGACGGTGGCCGACTGCTCCGCCTACGAAGTCCACCACGTAACTTTCCGTCGGTTCCTTCTTTGCCATGGCTCTCTCAGAAAGGTGCGGGAACGCGATAGGCGACGTCGCGGCCATCGGGGTGCTTGAAGCGAACCTCTTCCGCATGCAGCAAAAGCCGGTCAGCCGCCTTCAACGCTGCATCATGCGCGTAAAATTCATCGCCGAGAATGGGATGTCCTATGGCTTTGAGGTGGACGCGCAGCTGGTGTGTCCGACCCGTCAAAGGGTGAAGTCTCAGTCTCGTTGCGGGAAGTGGCAGGCGCTCCAGCACATGCCATTCCGTCTGCGAGGCGCGGCCATTCTCATGGTCTACCCGGTGGCGCGGCTTGTTTTCCGGATCGATGGCAAGCGGCAGGTCGATCTCTCCACTCCCGCCCTCCACATTGCCCCATACGATGGCGCAATAGGTCTTCTCCGTCGTCCGGTTCTCGAATTGCGAGGCGATTGCCGCATGGGCCTTGCGGTTGAGAGACATGAGCACGATGCCCGATGTATCCTTGTCCAGCCGGTTGATCATCAAGGCCTTTGGGAATTTTTTCTGCACACGCGTCAGAAGGCTGTCGAAAAGGGCAGGGTCGCGGCCCGGAACCGATAGCAAGCCGCTTGGCTTGTCCAGCACAAGCAGGTCCTCATCCCGGTGCACAATCGAGATATAGGGCTCCAGTGGCGGATGGTAGATCGGGTTCGACAGTTCGGAAGACATGTGAAGCCTCATAGCATGTTTTCCGCAGCCCGCCAGTAGCGTGTAAGTTCACTCCGGCAGGGTTAGTTGAACGCGTCCGCTGGTGATATCGCGAAGCATCTGAGCAGCTTGGGCAACCGCTTCGACCGGAATGGAAAGGGTCAGTTCCGCGCCTGATGCGCCGAAGCTCCCGCCATCCAGCGAGAGGTTGTTAATGGATAGCAGCCGCGCCTTTACCAGTGCCAGATCGGAAAAACCGCATTCGATGCTGGTCTGGTACATTGGAATGATCGCAGTTTTCTCGGCAGTCTTCAGGCAAACCGCAGCGGTTCCGCCATAGGCCCGGATCAGCCCGCCGCTGCCAAGAAGAATGCCGCCGAACCAGCGGGTAACCACAACGGCAACGCCGTCCAGTTCGTTACCGTCGATGGCCTGCAGGATCGGCTTTCCCGCTGTGCCGGATGGCTCTCCGTCATCGCTGAAACGGTAATTCTGGCCCACACGCCATGCCCAGCAATTGTGGTTCGCTGCACCATCCGAATGCTCGGCAATGAAGCGCTTTGCAGCCTCTTCATTTGCCACAGGCCCGGCGAAAGCGATAAACCGGCTTTTCTTGGCGTCCTGCTCGTAGGTTTCGGTTCTGGTCAGCGTGAACATGCTGCCTCAATAGCGCATATACGGGTGGACGCAAATCGGATTAAGAGTGTGCAAAGCGTGAAGGAACGGCATCTGGCATGGGCATGAAACAGGTAGCGATCATCGGTGGCGGCCCCGCAGGGTTGATGGCTGCGGAAAAGCTCTCTGCGGCAGGCTGCAATGTCACGGTCTATGAGGCGATGCCCACAGTTGCGCGCAAGTTTCTGATGGCAGGCAAGTCGGGCCTCAACATCACGCATGGCGAGGAATATGCTCTCTTCACCAGCCGTTTCGGCGCTGCGGAAGCAAGGCTGAAGGCCGCGCTCGATGCCTTTACGCCTCAAATGCTGCGAGATTGGGCTGACGATCTGGGTCAGGAAACCTTCGTCGGCACCTCTGGCCGCGTTTTTCCCAAGGCGATGAAAGGTTCTCCATTGCTTCGTGCATGGCTGCGCCGTTTGGAAGGGCATGGCGTCACGATCCGCGTGAGGCATCGCTGGACCGGCATGAAAGCCGGAGCCTTCCTTTTCGAAACGCCAGATGGCGAGGTTGCGGTAAAGCCGGATGCCGCGGTGCTGGCGCTTGGCGGCGCGAGCTGGCCACGCCTTGGGTCAACGGGTGAGTGGCTGCCCAGGCTGGAGGAAGTCGGGGTTGATACCACGCCGTTCCAGCCCGCAAATTGCGGGTTCGACGCGAGTTGGAGCGAGCATTTTCGCGAGCGTTTCGCCGGAGAGCCGGTCAAATCCGTCAGCACGAGTTCGGCCGCCGGACGCTTCGAAGGGGAGTTCGTCATCACCGGAACGGGCGTGGAAGGTAGCCTGATCTATGCACATTCTGCTGCGCTTAGAGACAGTTTAAATCGCGGTGAGGCCACGGAACTGTTGGTCGATCTCGCGCCGGGGCGCTCGGTTGAACGCTTGAGCAAAGATTTGGCGCGCGCGTCCCGCAAGGACAGCTTCTCCAACAGGCTGCGCAAGGCCGCAGGGCTGCCCCCGGTAAAAGCCTCTCTGCTGCGCGAATGCCACACGAATGCTGCCGAGTTGCCGCCGGAAGCTCTTGCTCAGTTGATCAAGGCAATGCCGTTGACAGTGACTGCACCGCGCCCGATCAGCGAAGCGATATCGAGTGCAGGTGGCGTCAGGTGGGATGGCATCGATGACAACTATATGCTGAAAGCCATGCCCGGCACGTTTGCCTGCGGTGAGATGCTGGACTGGGAAGCGCCAACTGGCGGATACCTGCTAACGGCCTGTTTCGCCACCGGAAAAGCTGCCGCGCGAGGTGTCGTTTCGTGGTTAAACCGTAACGGTCACTGACATAATTGTTATGCCTCTTGCATAGTCAGCGAAAACAAGCTTGATAAGTGCGTTCGAATAGACCGCATGGTACTGTTTCTGTTATGGTTTACGGCACGATGCCTGTGGCTGGGTCTTTTTCTTTTGGTGAATTCGCATGACTGATATGGATGTTTCTGCCAATTGGCCAATCGGCGGTGGAGAGGCGGGCGCGCTCGTTCGCGCTTTTGACTGGTCCAAGACCTCGCTGGGTCCGATTTCGAACTGGTCATCCATCCTGCGTCTTAAGGTCAATTCCGTCGTCAATTCTCCGATCCCGCAGGTTCTCATGTGGGGGCCGGATCATGTGATGATCTATAATGACGGCTATATCGAAATTGCCGGGAATTATCATCCTCGCGCACTGGGCGATACGGTGCCCGGAATCTGGCCGGAAATCTGGGACTGGAACCAGAAGATACTTGAGGCAGGTTTTCGTGGAGAAGTTCAGTCTTTCCGGGATCAGACCTTGGTTCTGCACCGCAATGGCACCCCGGAAGATGTAATATTCGATCTCTTCTACACGCCGATCCATAATGATGAAGGCGTGGTGGAGGGCGTACTCTGCACCGTGCTGGAAAATACGGAAAAGGTCAAAACCGTTCAGGCTCTTGCCGCAAGCCGGGAAGAGCTGAGCCGTCTGACCGCAGCGCTGCCCATTCTCGTTGGTTTCATCGACCGAGATTACGTCTACCGGTTTGCCAATCAGGGGTATCTCGAATGGTTCGGGATGGCGCCGGAGGATGTTCTCGGACGGCGTGTTCTCGAAGTGGTTGGCGAGGAATTTTATCAGGAGCGCCAGCCTTTCATCGAAAAGGCCATGGCGGGCGAAGAGGTCGTCAGCGACACGCGCATCAGACGTGCGGATGGCACGGTCCATGCGGCGGAAATTCGTTATGTTCCGCGCCGCGATGCCAGCGGTGAGGTCGACGGTAGCTATATTCTCATCATCGATATTGAAAAACGGAAGCAGGCCGAAGAGGGTCTCATCGTCAGCAATAATCGCTTCCGTGCGGCAGTCGAAGCCGTTCATGGCGTGTTGTGGACCAACAGCCCGGATGGCCGGATGATGGGCGAACAGCCCGCTTGGTCGCATCTGACCGGGCAATCGCAGGATCAATATCAGGGTTTCGGCTGGTCCGAGGCCGTTCATCCCGCAGATCGCGAAGGCTCCATCGATAGCTGGAACCGCGCCGTTGCCGCAAAGGCGACCTATGTTTGGGAACACCGCGTGCGCAGGCGCGATGGCGTTTACCGCACCTTTGCGATCCGTGCCGTGCCCATTCTGGATGCTTCAGGTTCCATCATCGAGTGGGTTGGCATCCATACCGATATTACCGAGCAGCGAACTGCCGAAGCATCGCTCAAGGAACATGCGGCCAATCTGGAACGTGAGATCCGGCACAGAATCCGCGCCGAAGAGCAGTTGCGCCAGCTGAACGAAAGCCTTGAGGCGCGTGTCGAAAAGGAAATTGCCGAGCGTCGCCAGACGGAGCTTGCCTTGCAGCAGGCGCAGAAAATGGAAGCCATCGGCCAGCTGACCGGCGGCGTTGCGCATGACTTCAACAACCTGCTTCAGGTCATTGCCGGAAATCTTCAGCTTCTTTCCAAGGATGTCGCAGGTAACGAGCGGGCAGAGCGCCGCGTGGGCAATGCACTGGCAGGTGTGACCCGTGGCGCCAAGCTTGCGAGCCAGCTTCTGGCATTCGGTCGCCGCCAGGCGCTGGAGCCGCGCGTCATCAATGTCGGGCGGTTCGTGGCAGGCATGGACGATCTTCTGCGGCGCTCGATCGGCGAGGCCGTAGAGGTCGAGGTCATCACCGCAGGCGGGCTGTGGAACACCTATGCCGACCCGACACAGGTGGAAAATGCGCTGCTCAACCTTGCCATCAATGCGCGCGATGCGATGGAAGGCTCCGGCAAGCTTACGATTGAAGTCGGCAACGCTTCTCTGGATATGGACTACGCCCGCACCCATGCGGAAGTGGAGCCGGGGCAATATGTGATGCTGGCGGTCTCCGATACCGGCTCCGGCATGCGGCCCGAAATTCTGGACCGTGTTTTCGAGCCCTTCTTCTCCACCAAACCGGAAGGCAAGGGCACGGGGCTTGGCCTGTCCATGGTTTATGGCTTCGTCAAGCAATCCGGCGGTCACGTCAAGATTTACTCGGAACTCGGCCAAGGCACGACGGTCAAGATTTACCTGCCACGCTCCATGGCCGATGAAGATCGCGAAATCGTCATCCATAGTGGCCCGGTCGTCGGCGGTAGCGAAACCGTTCTCGTCGTGGAAGATGATGATGAGGTGCGCAGCACCGTTGTCGAAATCCTGTCCGATCTCGGCTATCGCGTGCTAACGGCGCGCGATGCGCAGGCCGGTCTGACGGTGGCCGAAAGCGGTATCCCGATCGATGTGATTTTCACCGACGTCGTTATGCCAGGCCCGCTGAAGAGCAGCGAAATGGCCCGCCGCGCCAAGGAAAGGCTGCCGCATCTGGCCATCCTTTTCACCTCCGGCTACACCGAAAATTCCATCGTTCACGGCGGCAAACTGGATGCGGGCGTAGAGCTTCTATCGAAGCCCTATACGCGTGAAGCGCTAGCCAGACGCCTGCGCCACGTCATCGCCAACCAGAAGCAGCGTGCCGAATCCGGTCGGGACCGGACGTCCGAGACCGGCTCCGTCAGCGACGCAATCTCGAAGATGCGAAGCCGGAATTCAGTGCGGGTGATGCTGGTGGAGGATGATGAACTCATTCGCATGAACACCACCGACATCCTGATCGACGGCGGCCACTCCGTCGTCGAAGCCGCCAACGCCACGCAGGCGATAGATCTGCTGGACCGCGAAGAGGTCGATGTTCTGGTGACCGATCTGGGCTTGCCGGATATGAGCGGCGCGGACCTAGCAGTGCTTATCAAACAACGCAGGCCGGAAATCGGTGTGGTGTTCGCAACGGGCGATAATTTCTTGCCAAAGAACGCTCCGGCGGGCGCTGTGCTGCTGTGCAAGCCCTATAACGAGAGCGACGTGCGCTTCGCCATCGAGCAGGCAACGAGTGGGGCTGAGTAGGTCGCGTAACCGCGACCGTCGTCCTCGGCCTTGTGCCGAGGAATTCTCACGTCAATAAAATCAATAGGTTTGCAGATTCCCGGACAAGCCCACCGCTGTCCGGTTAAATGTGCGGATGCGCGGCAAGGTTTTGAACGCATTGCAGTTCCATTCTTCAAATCCGGTTGGGACAAGCTTTGACGGCGTTTGCTGCGGGGTGGCGAGGTGCAACCCCACTTCCGTCATCCCGGACTCGATCCGGGATCCAGCCAGACCAAATCCTTGGTCTGAAAGACTCTTTCGACGCGCAGACGCACGTCTGCTGGACCCCGCATCAAGTGCGGGGTGACGGGTAGGGGAGCCGTTCTCGTTCCAAATTACCCACCCAGTTTAAACCGGATCGCAGCGGGACAAGCCCGAGGATGACGGCAGGAGGAGATGTCTCGAAACACAACGATGCATCAGTACCCTCGCTCCATATCCACCGTCTTGGGTAGCGCACCTGCATTGCGCCAGTTGAGGATATTCTCCGCAACGATGGCGGCAGATGTTTTTCGATTTGTCGGCGCGGAAATATGGGGAAGTACCGTAACCTTCGGGTGAGCCCAGAACAGAGATTGAGTGTCCAGCGGCTCGCGTTCGAAAACATCCAGAACGGCATGCGATACCTGTCCGCTATCCAGTGCTGATATGAGATCATCGGCCACCACGACAGCACCGCGGGCGAAGTTGATCAGCGACGCGCCTCGCTTCATCGTGGCAAGACGGGACGCGTTGATCAGACCACGGGTCTCGGCGGTTAGCGGCACGAGGCAGACGACGATGTCGCTTTTCGACAGAAGCTCACCAAGCCCTTGCTCTCCAGACAAGGTGGTCACGCCGTCGAGAGCTTTTGCGGAGCGGCTCCAGCCAAGCACGTTGAAACCTGCCTGAACCAGCCGTGTAGCGGATGCGGTGCCAAGGGTGCCGATGCCGATCAGGCCCACGGTGACGTCTTTGGGGTGACGATAGTCCAGTTCCTGCCAGACCCTGTTCTGCTGCTGCTCACGGTAGGCAGGCATGTCCCGATGAAGGTAATAGGTCCAGGCAAGAACGGCCTCCGCCATCACGCGCGTCAGTTCGGGATCTGTCAGCCGCACGATGGGCGGTGCGGCAGGACCGAGTTCCGCGACAAGACGTTCCACGCCTGCCCACAGGCTGTGAATCCATTTCAGATTGGCAAGTTTTGCAATGTCCGACGGGTCGGGATTGGCGACGATGGCGATCTCCGTTGCCGACTGCTGTTCACCGGTCATCGCCCGAACGGAAATAATGGTCTCGTCAGGCATCGCAGCCGAAAGAACATCGGTCCACTCCGCCTCATTGGCATCGGGCGAGCGGGAAACGAAAGCGATGGGGGAGGGCATGAGCATCTCCTGTGCGATATCGATTGAGTCGGTATCAAGTCGGAAAATGGTGTTGAAATCTACCCTGCCGACCAAAAGAAATGCCCGCACGAAGCGGGCATCTCAACGACTCAAACCGTTTCCGGCGCTGGCTTTTTCGCATCGCCATAGTAAGCGCCGAACTGCTCGTGATAATGTTCCGAACCGCCCGGATCGGCGTAGCGCTGAAGCTCCGTCATATCGGTCTTATTCAGCACGATGCCGAGCGTCTTTCGGGCAATTTCCGGCTCATGGTTCATCAGGTTCTGAACCATCTGGATCGGCGTCTTGCCCCATTCGGTCACGAAGACGAAGCCATCCACCTGCGAAGCAAAGGCCTTGGCATCGATGACCGGCACTACCGGCGCAAGGTCGACGATGATGTAATCGCAGGCCTCACGCGCCGAATCCATGAACTTGCGCATGCCGGAGGAGGCGAGCAGTTCGCTGGAATGGGCGAACTGGTTGCTGGTCGAAACCGGCAGAATGCCCATCTTCGTGCGGCTGTCCACCTTGACGGCCTTGGTCCACGGAACCTCATCCAGCACCACTTCCACAAGACCAGCGGACTGGCGCGTGGTCAGCATGCGGCTGAGGCCCGGGTTGCGAATGTCGGCATCCACGACAAGCGTGCGCTTGCCGGTCGTCGCGATCAGGCCCGCGAGGTTCAGCGCAACAACGGACTTGCCTTCATTCGGCAGGCACGAAATTACACCGATAACGCGGCACTGGCGATCCTGCACGACGACATCTGCCGTAAGTTTTACATTGCGCAACGTCTCGGTGAAGCTGGAGCGCGGACTGTCCACCGCAAGCCGCAGCATCTTCTGGAACGAGACCTGACCATTATCCTCGATATTCGTGTCGGGTATATCGGGCGTCGCAGCGCCGGTCTCTGATTTTCCGTTCTCGACACCTTTTTCCCCGATGAAGGGCAGGTAGCCGAGGAAGCGCATGCGCAGATTGTCACGCACATCGTTGCCGGTGTGGAAGTAACGGTCACGGAACTCCAGCACGGCGGCGAGACCTCCACCCAGCATAAGGCCGAGTACGACGGAAAGCGCCATGGTCATGGTCTTCTTCGGGCTGGAAGGCGAAGTCGGAAGACCGGCCTCGGAGATGATGCGAGCCTTGGCAATCGGGAAGGACTGCTTCTGTGAGGCCTCCTCGAAACGGCCGAGATAGGATTCGTAGAGCGTCTTCAGGGCTGCGGCCTGCTGTTCCAGTTCACGCAGCTTCACCATCGTCATGTTGGCTTCGGAATTGCGGCCTGCAACGCGGTCGATGTTTTCGCGCAGTGACTGCACCCGCGACTGCGTTACATCGAACTCGTTCTTGAAGCTGCCCGTCAGCTGCTGAAGCTCCTGATAGATCTGGCGCGCCACATCCTTCTTTTCGCTTTCCAGCGCAACGGCCTGAGGATGATCGTTTCCGAACTGCTGCACGACACCGCGTTCGCGATCCGAGATCGTGATATAGCGCTTGCGCAGGTCCTGGATCACGGTGTTATCCGTGTCGCGGGCAGAAACGACGGCGTTGTTGACGGCGTTGTCCGGGCCCTGATCGATGATGGACTTATACTGCGTATAACGCGCCTGCGCGGTCGCAGCATCGGCCTGCGCGGCGATGAGCTGACCGTTCAAATCCGCCAGCTGGCCTTCCGACATCAACTCGCCTCGGGAGGACACGATGTTGTTTTCGGACTTGTACTTTTCAACGGCAAGCGAGGCTGCCTGCGAGCGCTGATTGAGATCGGTCAACCGTTCCTGAAGCCAGACCGATGCGCGCTCTGATGCCTCGAAGTTCGCGTTCAGCTGTTCGGTGAGGTAGGAATTCGCGTAGGTCTTGGCGATGTTTGTGGCGAGCTGCCGATCTGTCGAGCGAATGGAAATCGCAAGAACGGAGCTTCGTCCAACGCGCTCGACTGTCAGCGCCTGCTGGATGACAGCGGCTGCCTTTTCGCGCTTGCCGTTGCGGATCGCCTCTTCCGAGGCGGGAGGAGCACTCGGCGTCAGCAGATCGACCACGCCCTTGATCGAGGACTTGACCAGATCCATCGGCGTCATGGGCGGGTTGACGATGGTATCGTTCTCGTCAAGCTTCGCCTTGTCCACGACGTTCAGCGCCATTTCCTTTGATTTCAGGATTTCGACCGCGCTGGCAATGCGGTTGTCGATAACCTGAGCGGCAGGAATAGGGCTTTCCTCTTCCGCGTAGCGGGAAAGGCTGTCGTCCAGAAGAACCTGCGTCATGGCGGTGTAAACGGGGGTGGCGAGGACGAGATAAAGTCCTGCCAGAACCATGGTTGCAATGACGCATGCCCCGATGACATTGGCGCGGCGCACCACGGCGGCCCACAGGCGGTCGAGGTCGATGAACGTATCGGAATCCTTGCCGGAATCCGAGAAATTTGCATTCGATCTAAAGGTCTTTTGGTGCATGGACCACCTTGTGATTTTTAAACGGCGCGCGGGAAGGCAGCTTCTCCTGCCTTCCCGCCTCCCGCAGTTTCTAGTTTCAGGCCGCCTTTACGCGGCTTTCATGGTTCAGAACCAGTTCCTTGATGGAACTCAGAACCTGAGATTCCATGTCGGAACGCATCAATGCGAATGCGACGTTGGCTGCGATGAAACCCTGCTTGCTGCCGCAGTCGAAGGTGCGGCCAGTATATTTCTGAGCGTGGAAGGGTTGGGTCTCAGCCAATCGCCTCATACCGTCGGTCAATTGAATTTCATTGCCTGCGCCACGCTCCTGCTTTGCAAGAATATCGAAGATTTCCGGCTGCAGAATATAGCGGCCATTCAGGTAATAATTGGACGGGGCCTTGGAAGGTTCCGGCTTTTCCACCATTTCAGTCACCTGAAAGCCATGGCTGACGCGATTGCCGACACCGACGACGCCGTAGGAAGACGTTTCTTCCGGCAGGCATTCCTCAACACCGAGAATGTTTCCGCCCACTTCATCGTAAAGTTCCATCAGACCGGCAATGCAGCCGCGCGCGCCATAGGAAACCATGTCGGGCAGAAGCAGGGCGAAAGGCTCCTTGCCCACCAGTTCACGCGCGCACCAGACGGCATGGCCAAGACCGAGCGGCACCTGCTGGCGGGTGTAGCTGACGGTGCCAGCAACGGGCAGCATCTTTTCCAGCTGAAGAACCTGAACGGTCTTGCCGGATTTTGTCAGTGTGTTCACGAGTTCCGGTGCGCTGTCGAAGTAATCTTCGATAGCGGTCTTGTTGCGGCTCGTGACGAAGATGATGTGCTCGATCCCGGCCTGCATCGCTTCATCCACGGCGTATTGCACCACGGGGCGATCAACGATCGTCAGCATTTCCTTCGGCATGGCCTTGGTTGCGGGCAGGAAGCGCGTTCCGTTACCGGCAACAGGAATAACAGCTTTTCGAACAGTATTATTTAGGTCCATGGCATTCTCCTTGATTGAAATTCAGAAATCCAGCTGCACTGAAATTCACGAAGTCTGTCGTTTCACCTGTGAGGGCAGTTGAGACGGAAAAATCGCCTCCCTTAGTTTCTTGATCCTCACCGCAATAGGCATAGTGAGATGTCGCATTGCGCGTGGGTTTTTGAGTGCGACATTGATTATGCCAGTTGGTGATCGGCGTTTGATGCTGTCGACGAGGATGAGGAAGTGGCGGGCTTCGATGAGGCTTCGGGTGCGGGCCTTTTGGGCATCCATGGCGGCGGGTAGAAGGGTGAACTCGGCGAGGAAATCGCGGTCTGCCGCAATCATCGCATCGACATGGCGCAGTTCCAGAACGCGCGAGATGGAGCCCTCGCGGATGTTGTAGACATAGCCCGGCGTCGGCTCGATGGCGCAGAGGCCGCCTTTGGCCAGAGCGGAAGCGAGCAGCAGGTAATCCTCGCCGATCCGCAGATCGGGGCGGAACCGGAGGCCGTTTTCATTGAGGAAGTCACGCCGGAACATCGGCTTCATGTAGCCGTAATTGAAGGTGGACTTGAACAGGATGTTCGAGCCGATGAACTCTTCGAGTGTCAAGGTCTCTTTCTGCGTCAGGAATTTCTGGCAGAACATCGTGTCCTTCGGGCGTCCGTCCAGATAGACCACGTCCAGATTATCGACCGCGATCTGCGCAATGGCTTGCTCGGCGCGCCAGATCATGCGGGCGCTGCGATCCTGATAGATCACGTCGTCGGAATCGAGAACCGCAATCCAGCGTCCACGTGCTGCATCGATGCCTGCATTGCGCGCGCCGCCGGGCCCGAGATTTTGCGCAAGTGCAAGGAGCTTGACGCGCGGTTCGCCTTCGGCAAGCGCACCGACGATCTCGCGCGTCGCATCCGAGGAACAATCGTCCACGACGATGACCTCAAGCGACACGCCCTGCTGCGTCAGCGCACTTTCGATGGCGGGAACGATCGTATCCGCAGAATTATAGGCCGCGATGATGAAGGTGACATCCGGTTGCGTGTGCAGCGCGCTCATGCAGCCTCCACCGTTCCATATTGACGGATTTCGCGCACGCCGAAGATACCGCTGAGCGCGCCTGCATGCAGCGCCGTGCGTAGGGCAGAGCGCGTGCGGCGGACCGGATCGAAAGCGGTCAGAACTGTGAAGACCGCGCTATAGACGATCTTCGCTACCGTCGCGACGATCAGCGGCAGGCGCTTCAGTCCGGTCTTCTGCTCCGCCTTCAGCCGTCCATGCGTCTGCCCGGAGCGGAAGCGGCGCTTTGCCAGCCATAGGAAGCTTGCGCGCGTATCCGGCACGGGTTCGGTCAGCATCGCATGTTGCGCATAGGCAATGCGTCCGCCATCCGCATGCATATGGGTGAAGAAGTGCGTGTCCTCACCGCCGCTCTGGCCCAGCGACAGGGCAAAGCGGCGTCCGCTGATCGATGGAGCATCCATCTTCAAAAGCGTGTTGCAGGTATAGCCGGTGATGATCTCGCCATCGACCCAAACGGGGAAAGTGGAGTGGAAGTCGCCCTTCTTCATCCAGCCGGGCACATTGTCCTTGTAGAGTGCCGTGACCGGGCCGAGCACGGCTTCCGCATCGGTCTCTCTTGCCGTCTTTAAAAGCTCGGAGAGCCAGTTGCGCGGTGCCGTTTCATCATCGTCGATGAACGCCAGATAATCCGCTTCACAGGCAGACAGGCAGGCATTGCGGGCAATCGAGATGTTCGACATCGGGCAGTGGATGTAGCTGATCGCAAATGGCGAGGTCTCGCGCAGCCGGTCGATACTGTCCTTTGCCGATGGTTCGGCATCATTGTCGGCAACGATCAGCCGGACGGAGACGCCTTCCGGCACGTCCAGTTCGAACAGCGATTTCAGCGTCGCAACCACCGCCGGGCGGCGATAGGTGCAGATGCCGATATCGACCTTTGTCGCAGAGGCGGAATTGGAGGTCATGACACTGCCTTTCTCGCAAAGGGTGCGGGCGCGACGAAGGAGCCGATGAGTTCCAGCCAAAAGCCGGTCGACCAGGCCAGATGCATGATCATGGCAGACAGCGCGGCAAGCGGGCCATAAGGGTTCTTCTGGCCGATGGCCATCCACACGCCATAGCTTAAGCATGCGGCAATCCAGAGGCACAGCGGCACGAGCGCAACCCAGTGCACGAAGCCCAACAGCGCAAGAATGACCACGGGCAAGACGGACAGCGGGATCATCTGGCGGATTTTCGGCAGGGTGCGGTGCTTGAGCAGGTTCTTGGCACGCCCCCGGCCATAGGCCAGATATTGCTTAAACAGCGGACGAACGCTTGCGCGCGGATAATAGGTCATGCGCGTCTTGTCGGTCATCCAGATACGGAAGCCCGCTTTTCGTAAACGATGGTCCAGTTCGGCATCTTCATTATGGCTGAAGCCTTCATCATAGCCGCCAACTTCGGTAAAGGCGGCGATGCGCATCAAGGCATGATGGCCGTGATCGATCCAATGGCCCTTGGCGCCCTCGCGGTGCTTGGAACCGCCATTGCCGAGCTTGGAATTCTGCGCAATCGCAGTCGCCTTCTGGAACGTGCTGTGCCCGACCGTATCCATGGCGACGACGACCGAATCCGCGCCGGTTTCGACCGCATCCTGTAACAGCCGGTAGCAGTAATCATCCGGATAATCGCCATGCGCATCGATACGGATCAGATAGTCGTAATCCTTGCCGAACACGTCGATGGCAAGATTGATGCCCGCGCTTTGAATGCGCTTGGGATTGGCCAGAAGAATGACCCGCGGGTCCTGACGCGAGAAGTCGGCGACGATATCGCGCGTGCCATCCGTACTGCCACCATCGGCCACCACGATGCGATCATCCGGGCCGTTCAGCGTGCTGGAGAATTTCAGGAGAAGATCGTCGATCGTCTTCGCCTCATTGAGGCAGGGGATGACGATCAGCGTCTTGATATCGGGAATGGTCGGTAGTTTCATCTCTTGTCCCCAGCTCAAACCGTGGAAAGCGCGGCATCGGCAGCGCGTTGGCCGTCAGGCGAAGACAGCGCCTGAAGCCTGCGCACGAGCTGCTCGCAATCATCCCGGTCCGTTACCCATTGATGCCGGTCGACGGCAGACAGTTCTTCGAAGGCGTCGGTATAGATCCGCTCATCCAGACCGGTGAACAGCGTCGCAAGCGTGTCCGCATCGGCCTGCGGCAAAACAAAGCCGATGTCGCGCTTTTGCAGGAAGCGCGCGGTTTGCGTGCCGGAAACGGCAATGGGCAGGGTGCCATAAAGGCAGCCCTCATACAGCCGGTTCGGCAACAGCCAGCTGGAGTTCTGCCCCTCTTCGAAGAAGTCTATCGCCCAGGTGAACTGCACCTCATTATAGATCGAAGCGAGATCCTCGGGGTTCCTGTACGGCCCGTGGAACGTGACATGCGGCGCTTTGGCGACGATGCCGTCGAAGTCATCGAACTCCGAATAGGCGGGGCGTCCGCGTAAGACAACTTCCACACGCCCGTCCATCCGCTCGGCAAAATCCGTCAGGATCTGCAGCGATTTGCGGCAGCGCAATGCACCGAACCAGCCGATCTTCCACGGCTCTCCCGCAGCCGGCACGCGCGGCAAAGGCTCAGGCGTCGCTTCAGAGCCCAGCATCAGAACCTTGTTTTCCTGAAGCAGCACGGGAAGATCAAGCCCCGAGCGCGGCGCAAAATAATTGTCGACGAAGGCAGGCGAACTGGTGATCAGCAGGCGCGCATTTGCGGCAAGGAAGCGCTGTGCCGCGTTCAGCAGTTTTCCCGGCAGCCCGTCATTCAGCAGCAGGCGGTGAATGTCGAGGCATTCATAGACCACCGGCACATCGGCGCCGAACAGCGCGTTGGCCCGGCGGGCAAGCGCCAGCATTTCCAGATTGCGCGCCAGAATGATGTCGGGCTTTGCAACGCCCCTCAGCTTATCGGCAAGGCCAAAGCTGGATTTGACGACCGAAGCGATGCGCTGGGCAAAGCGGCCATCGGCCGTTTCGCCAAGCACGACCGGCGTCAGACCATCCACCTGCGCCAGCGCATTCTCGCCGCGCCTGAACCCTGCAAGCAGGACGGTTGCACCGCCCGCCTGCAGCGTCATGACGCGCCGCCGGATGGCGGGGTCTGCAAGATCATGCGCGAGGTAGAGAATATGGGTCATATCCGGTCCGGTTATCGAGGGCGGCAATCAGGTAGCGTGCGTCAGTTGGTGGCGCAGGCAACCGACTGCGGAAACTGGCACTTGTCTCCCAGCGCGGTAAAGGCCAGGCGGTCCACCTGCATCGTCGTCGGGCCGGTATAGGCGAACTTGCCCATCCAGCTTTTGAGCGTATCCGTGCCCCACAGGCTGAAGAAAATCTTCTGCGGCGTCTGCGGGATCTTCGATGGATCGGTCACCTCGTGCACCATCTTGCCGTTGACGTAGTAACGCAGGCGCTGCGGCTCCCAGACGAAGGCATAGTCGTTGAACCCCTTGTCTGCACCGCCTGGCACATCCACCAGCTGCTCATTGCCGCCCTTGGCGGAAATATACTGGTTCAGCTGCACCTGACCGCTGTTCTTGCCAAGAACCTCCATGTCGATCTCGTCATGCGGCTTCTTGTCGGTCGGGCCGATATAGGTGAAGAAAGCCGAGTTCAGGCCGGACCCGATTGCCGTCTTGATCCGCGCCTCATAGGTGCCATAACGATACCGCCCCTTGGTCTGGATTTCCCCACAGGAATAATTACGGTCCCCCGCTCGGCCTTCCTGAAACCCCAGCTGCAACTGCCCACCCTCGAATTTCACCAGCTTCTTCGACCACGTGCAGTTCTGATGCGGACCATTGTTCCAGCCATCGGAAACATACCAGAACGAACGGTCCATACTGTCGAAGTTCTCGATAAACGACTTGCCGTTGTCTTCCTGAGCAACCGCCACAGTCGAGCCGAGGCTGAGGGTCACAAATGCTGTGGCCAAAAGGTGCTGGACGTTGGTCATGGGATTACCTCTGTCTTTGCGTGTAGGCAGGATTTGCGGGTGGCTGATGTGCAGCCACGGGCTCTTTCGAAGTGACATGCTGCACGGGCTTCGGCTTGCCGCTGCGGCTTCCGGTCAGCACCGCGTAAAGGCTGGGAAGCTTCGCGCGCACCTGTGCATTGGTCACAATCAGAATGGCGAAGGTCAGCAGGACCGCGCCAATGTAGAAGGCGGGGTAGAAGTCCGGGCCGCCCTTGTTCCAGACCATCCACATGAGGACCAGAAGCGGGTAATGGGCACAGAAAATCCAGAAGCTGAGGCTACCCGTCTGAGCGAGGCGCTGACCGAGCTTGCTCTTCACCAGCAGTGAAGAGGCAACCCAGAAGCCGATTGCGCCGAATACCGCGAGAAGATTGCGAAGCAGGTTCAGCTCGAAGGTGAATTCAGGGCCGGTAAAATAGAGGCCCGTCGCCAGCATTGCGGCAGCCACCAGCGTCGCCGCGGTCAGCTTGCCCGCATATGGGTCGAGCGTCTTGAGATCGACCTTATGGAGCGCCAGCGCAATGCCGAGCGTGAAGCTGAAGAGGATCGATTTCTTCTGCACGATCATCAGCGTCAGATCGGGAATAGCAGTCACCAGCAGCAGCACTGCGAGTGTCGGCAGCGCGAAACGACGCACGAGTAGCGCCAGGATGGGCGACAGCAGAATGCAGACGAAGAGATCACGAAGGAAATAAAGCGGTACGTTGACCGGCAACTCTTCAACCGCCGCGCCATGGCTGATGATTTCGCGCGGGCTGGCGTTCCACAGGTCGGGGAAGTAACCGACGCCGAGGCCCACGCGCTGAATCAAAAGCACAGCAAGGAAAAGAGCGCCGTTCCAAAGCAGGAAAGGCAGAAGAACCGTCTTCGTCTTGGACTTGATCGTTGCCGTGTAATCGAACGCAGCGAAGCCCTTGCGAAACAGCAAGTAACCGGAAATTGCGCTCAAACAGGGCACGCCTATGCGAAACAGCGCATCGCCCAGAAAGACGCGAAGCCAGTCGAAGAAACCGTAAAGACCCAGAAAGGGGCTGGTTTCGGGATTATGCGGCACATGAACGAAGACAATGCCGGATATCAAGATTATGCGCATCAAATTGATACGGGAAGATAGGTTCTGATCAACTGTCACATCAGTTACCCTGGTTGGGCAGTGTCTCCCCTACACCGCGTTTCAAACAAAGCGAACGTGAAGCCCGTGCCCAAAAGTCTGGTTTTTAGTTTAGGGTAAAATGTGGCGACGCAGAAAAATCGTCTCTCAAGATGTAAGGGGTAAATGTCTGGGAACCCGCCTTACGTTACGTCTACGTTTTCACAAGGCTCTGATTTTAAATCGTTTTATTAAAAACGAGAGAATTGACGATCAATCGATTTTTAATCGAAGGCTGTGGATGTTCATGCTGCGGTGCAAAATAAATGCCCGGCGGCGTCACGGAATTGTCAGAAACAATGTCGCAAGCCGGGCGAATTTAAGGCGGAAATAAGGCGGTTGGGTCAGGCAGGTTCAGGTGCCATTGCCTTCTTCGCCCTTCGGTCCCGCACGAGCCCAAGGATTTTGCGCAACAGGGCACGCTCGGTCAGCAATACCAGCACACCGTAAATGACGCCGCCAGCAACCGCGCCGACCAGCACCTGCATATAGGCATGTGAAAGGCTGGCCTCCGTCAGGCTCAGTGTATACCGCACCGCAAGCGCCATGATGAAAGCTGTGATCATTGGGCGGCTGCTGACGTAAAGGCCTGAGAAAAACGGCGTCTCGCTTGCCTTGAACACCGCCCATGAATAGGCGACCAGCGTGGCGGCATTGACGATGCAGAGCCAGACCATGGCGTCGATCAGCGTTCCGTAAATTGCGGCAAGCCAGACCGCAGCGGTCGTTAACACGGCGCGAATCGTGGCCGACCAGAAAAGAACGCGGCCATATCCCGCGCCCTTCAAATAGGGAATGAAGGTGCTGCAAGGGGTCAGAATTGCCTTGGAAAGAGCAAGCAGTCCAAGCACCGGCCAGGCATAGGCCCAGTTGGGGCCAAAGATCACCAGCATTGCCGGTTCGGCAACCGCCCAGAGGCCGAACATCATCGGCGCCAGAATGACGGTCAGGACCTGCGTGCTGAACATCAGCGCATCGCGCCGTCTTTGCTTGTCATCCATCATGCGGCTGAAGGCCGGGAAAAGCACGCCCATGACGGCAGATAGAACGACCTGATTCGGAATGCTGGCAAACCGGTTCGAGGCCGAGTAGGCGCCCGCATCCGCAAGGCCGAGATACCGTGCAATGATGACCATGGGTGACTGGAAGGTAACGAAATTGGCGATTTCCGAGCCCATCAGGCCGGAACTGAAGCCGAGAAGCGGGATCAGTCGCTTCGGCTTCATGACGAGGCGTGGCTTGTAACGCGACACGGCGTAAAGGCCGACGAGGCGAATGAGCGCCGCTGCAAAAAGCTGGATGATCAGCGCCCAGACGCCGAAACCGGCAAAGGCAAGGACCACGGCAAGGATTGCCGCAGCGCTCTCGGACGTCATGCTCCATATCGCGTCCTTGCTGAAATTCATGCGTCTTGCCAAAAGGGAATAGGCCACATCGCCCGCCAATTGCAGCGGAATGAGGAAGGCCATGATACGCAGCAGATAGGCGCTTTCGACGGCGCCCAGCAGGCCGCCGAAGAACTCGGCGCCGAAATAAAGTATCGCCGCCATGGTGCAGGAAATGGCAAGATTTGCCCAGAAGACGGTATGGATCGTGTCCATATCCTCTTCCTTTTCCACGATCAGTGCGGAGGTCAAACCCGCGCCTGCAATCATGGTCAGGAACTGAACGACGGTGAGACCGACCGCAACGACGCCGAATTCTTCCGGCGTCAGTAATCGTGCGAGAATTGGTACCGTGACAAATTTAAGCCCGAATGTACCTGTCTTTGAGAGAACGCTCCAGCCGACATTGGCCGTAATCGTCTTGACGCTCGGAGCTGGAGGCATACGTGCATCCTATAATTTGGAGGCCAGCGAATTCATCGTTGGCGGGAGAGAATTGCCACACATCGGGGCCGCACAAATCGGCGGGCCCGACACTTCTTGATCAGAACAAGGGGCGAAACAATGGCGAAATTTACAGTCGTTATTCCATATTACCAAAAACAGCATGGCGTTCTTGGTCGTGCATTGGCATCGGTTTTCTCTCAGACATGTCAGGATTTCGATCTCGTCATCGTTGATGACGAATCGCCTTATCCCATTGAAAATGAACTGGCAGAGCTTTCCGCAGAGCAGCAAAACCGCATCAAGGTGGTCAAGCAACCCAATGCCGGACCAGGCGGCGCTCGCAACACCGCGCTGGATAATGTTCCAGCGGAAACTTCCTATGTCGCTTTTCTCGATTCGGACGATATCTGGACGCCGGATCATCTGAAGAACGCCGAATACAGCCTCGATACCTTCGGTGGTGAATGCTACTGGGCCTCGATGCAGGCAAGTGATGAGTTCTATTATCACTTCGCTATTTCCGAGCTGGAAAAAAATGACGGCTCGGTTCGGCTGGCCGAATCACCACGCGTCATCGAGTTGCCGGATCTGGCCAGCATTATGCTTCAGAACTGGAGCTTCCTGCATCTTTCCTGCATGGTCATCGGCAGACCGCTGATCGAAACCGTGCGCTTCGACCCTGCTCTCAGATTGGCTGCCGAAGACGTTCTGTTCTTCTGCGATTGCGTGCTGGCTGCCAAGCGCACGCTTCTGTGTAACGATCCCGGTGCTGCGCGCGGCCTGGGGGTGAACATATTTCACAGCATCGATAACACCTCTCCGGAATTCCTGCGTCAGCAGTTCAACACCTGGGTCGCGCTGGACACGTTACAGGATCGGTTCTCCACGCGCCCGCAGGATGTAGAATCCATTGCGTCTTACAAGAACACGGCACGCAAGCAGGCTTTGTGGAGTCAGGCTGGCAACTTGAAGCGCAGAAGAGCTCCTGAACTTGGGCTGCTGTTCAAGTGGATGGTGCGCGATCCGGCCATTCTGCGCGCGGCGATAGAACTCGGAGCAGGGAAGCTTGCGCGACCGAAATAGCAGTCGTCGCATCCCCTTATTCTTCAGGAGTAATCCATGAAACCATATCACTGGGAATCGCATCACGGCAATTTCGGCGATGACCTCAATCTCTGGCTCTGGGACTTTCTGCTGCCCGGCCTGCGCGATGTTCACCCGGATGTGCTGCTGGTTGGCGTCGGCACCGTGCTCAACGATGTGCTTTTTCCGCCCGGCCAGCGCAAGCTGATCATCGGCAGCGGCTATGGCTACGGCGCGGTGCCCGATACGTCCAACAAGGACCTTTGGGACATTCGTTGCGTTCGCGGCGAGATGACGGCGGCAAAGCTCGGCCTGCCCGCTGAAATGGGCATCGTCGATCCGGCCGTGATGGTCACGGAGATGCCGGAGTTTCAGAGCCTCAGGAAAATCCATAAGAAAACCTTCGTCCCCCATTGGGAATCGGCGGAATTCGGGATTTGGGAAAATGTCTGTGAACCCGCTGGACTGACCTATCTTGACCCACGAGGTGAAGCGAAGTCGGTCATAAAGCAGATTGCACAGTCCGAATTCATCGTTGCGGAATCGATGCATGGTGCAATTCTGGCCGATGCTTTCCGCGTGCCTTGGGTGGCGGTCAGTACGTCGACGTCGATCAATAATTTCAAATGGAGCGACTGGGCTGGAAGCGTCGGCGTGAAATATGAGCCGCGCTACATTCCTGTTTCGACGCGTGCCGAAGCCGCGAAGAAGGGCTCCAAGTTCTGGGGCATGAGCTTCCCTCCGCCTCCACCTGCCGAAGTTGTCTCTCAGCCTTACAGCCATGTGCAGGAAGATGGCGATGTCTTAGTACGGGCAGAGCAGCAAGGTCCGTCGCTTCGCAAGTTGGCGAAGCAGGTTCTCGCCGCTCCTTCCTCTCTCGCTCTTTGGCAGGCGAGCCGCGCAGAGCCGCGATTGAGCCCTGATGGACGGCTGGAAGAACGAAAAGAACGGTTCCAGGCTGTGCTTGAAACCGTGAAACGGGACTATTTCTGACGAGGCGAAAGCCGCTGTTGTTTCAGGACGACAGCGGTGTTCCCTTCAGGAGATACCGGATATCCGCAACCGGCTTCGGTTTCTTGCGGAAGCGCGCGGTCTTGTCGAACCATATCCCCGTCGTAATCGCCGGAACTGCCGCAAGACGAGCCAGTGCGTGGCTCATCGCGCCACCCAATCCGCCTTTTGCCTTGGCATCCAGAAAATCCCTGAGTTCGAATTTCTCCCGGATATGCCGTTCGTGCGCTTGCAGAACCGCCTTTTCCTGAGAAGCCAGAGAGTAATCACGAAGGATTTTGCGATCTGCTTCATAGAGCAGTCGCAAGTCTTCGGTGCGGTGCCTGCCGCTTAAGGAATCGCCGCGCACAATGGCGCCATAACCGCAATTGCGAATGACCTTGTAGCGTGCACCGCAGGCTAGAGCGCGAACATAAAGTTCGTAATCTTCACCAAGCCGCAGGGCTTCGTCATAGGAAAGACCATGCTGCTCCAGAAAGGCACGCCGGATGACGGGTTTCAGGAAGCCGGTCTCGCCTCTCTCGATACCGCGCGTGGAAATATTGCCTTCCACGAATTCGGTTAGGGTCAGAAAATGGTGGGCGGGGGCGAAGCTATCTGGAACAATGGTGGAGCCGGATTTGAAGCCTTGCTGGATGAAGGCGATGTTATCGGCCACCAGATCCCAGTCATCCTGCTCCAGCATTGCTGCAAAGCGGCCTTTGAAAAAGAAGTCGTCCGCATCCAGAATACTGATGAGCGGCGCTGAAGAGATGGCGATGGCGTGATTGCGTGCAGCGGATGGTCCGCGATTAACGTCGAAACGCTCGACCTTCAATCGCCCCGAACCGTCGTCGCATCCTGTTGCAACTGCCGCCGTCGCGTCGGTCGATCCATCGTCGATCACCACGACTTCCGAAACTTCCGGCTCAGCAAGCGCAGAAAATATAGCCTGCGCAATGGTGTCGGATGCGTTCTTTGCAGCAATTATCACGCAAATGGATTGCGAACCGCTTGTCATGCCTGCTCCCTTGCTTCGTTGCCTGAACGTTTTGTGGGGGCAGAAAATGTCAGGGATGTGGAACCTGATATTTTATTTCGCACCTGCAAAAATTTGGCCGCGCGGTAAATCGTTCAAATATCGGTCAACTTCGGGCGATGCCGGGTTACGGCAGACATGTTTTCGGCAACCGACGGCTCGTTTGCCGCAGGCATTTCCTTTTGGAATTCCAATGTCTTGCGCATCCGCTTCTTCTCGCGGGATACAAGATAAACCACACCGATGAAGTAACCGACCTGAATAATCACAAGACAGATCAGCGTCTGGATAAAGGCGGTATAGAAGGAGCCGTGGATAAAATATGTTGCAACAGCAAACACAAGCAAAGCACAGATCATGCTGATGAAAACGCGTGGCGCTTGCATATCTCTGTCCTCCGCTAGATGTCTACTCCCGTAGGGAATGGCGTTTTTCATTGGTTCTTTTTCAAGCAAATATATTATGAAACGAGTACCGTTTCAACCGAGTTATACTTTCAATAGCCTATGCGGAATGAAATTTCGGTAATGTTTAATGGTAAAGTTTACGCGAATTTTCGGTTTTTTCCGGCTGCTGGCTCGGTGCACAGTTATAGTTTTTATGGTTTTTGACAGCTTCGCGTTGTGAAGCGATCAGAGGATGAGCCGATGATGAGACATGGATGCGAGCAGGTTGCAGACTTCGTTAACTATGCAGCCCTTAAAACTGGGGAACCGATTCCCAAGCAGCAAGGTGTGCGTGTGACCAAGCGTTCTGAAGTAATTGCGTTTCCTGCCAAAAATCGCGTTCGTGATATCAACCGTTGCGTCCAAATGCTGGAAGTGCTTCACGGTGCTGAAGCCGACCGCTTCTGGCGGGATGAGTGCCGCGCACTCGCTGCCCATCTGACCGATCTCGGTTACGAAGACGGCGCCATGCGCCGCGAAGTCATGGAGTTCCAGAACGCTGTGCAGATGCAACTCTGGGCCGCTTCTCAGACGGAAGAAGCTGCCCGTCGCGATAGCTACTGAAATCTCTTAACTCCGTCGGCGGCTTGGCGCACCAACGGAGTTTCTCACGACCAGATCGGGCGTGAGAAGGATTTCCGATTGTTTCGGCATCTCGCCATTCAGCAATTCGAGCAGAAGCGCCATGGCATGTTTGCCGATTGCGCTGCGCGGCTGGCGAATGGTCGTCAGCGCCGGTGACATGAAGACAGCCTGCGGAATGTCGTCAAAACCCGTCACCGAAAAATCGTTCGGCACATCATATCCGCGCGCGGAAAGACCGATCATCACACCAACGGCAGTTTGGTCGTTGACGCACATGAAAGCGGTGGGCAGCTTGTCGCGCATGAACAGTTGTTCGACCGCGAGACGCCCGCTTTCCAACGTTCCATCACCTTCAAGGATCATGCGGGATGAGGTGCCGATCCCGGCAGCGTTCATGCCTTCCTCGAAACCCGCACGCCTACGTGTATAGGCAAGCCGAACGCGGGAATCGCCTATGAAGGCGATGCGCTCATGGCCTTCGGCAATCAGCATATCCACGATCTTCCGCGCGCCCACCGTGTCATCCACACCCACATAGGGAATGCCGCCGTTGAAGACGGGCTCGAAAACCCCGACACTTGGGGGAAGCCGTGCCGTCATATCCTGATGCCCGAAAGGCAGGATGCCGGTGAAGAGAATAAGTCCCGCTGCCTGGTTGGAATTGAGAAATTTCAGATATTCAAGGCCACGCTGCGCGTCGTTCTGCGTATGGCCGATCAAAATCCCATAACCATGCGCACGGGCCTCGTTTTCCAGTCCGATCAGAATGCTGGAAAAATTCGGGTTGCCAATATCCGGCGCCACCACCAGAATCATGTTGGATCGGCCAAGGCGCAAGCTGCGCGCCATCGCATTCGTTGTGTAACCCGTGACGGCAATGGCCTGATTGACCTTCAGCCGCGTGGAGTTGGCCACCTTTTCAGGCGTGTGGATGGCGCGCGACACGGTGGCAATGGATACCTCCGCTATTCGGGCAACATCTTCAATGGTGGCTGGGGAGGAATGGGACAAAGGTAAGCCTCGGGTCTGTCTGCGACCGGACACTACACACGCCGCCCGTTGCGTCAAACGGATTGATCACATCTGCGTAATTATGGCGAATGTAAACCTTTACATAGGTGATGTAAAGGTTTACATAAAGCATGCGGATGGAGCCGCATGGAGGAATGGGGATGGAGACCGCCGATAATGGCGACGCGGTGCTTTGCGCTCGACGCATTTCAAAATCATTCAATGGTGTGCAGGTTCTGTTCAGCGTCAATTTCGAGCTGAAGGCTGGCGAAATCCACGCTTTGATGGGTGAAAACGGCGCGGGAAAATCCACGCTGGTCAAGGTTTTATCCGGCTTCGAGCAGCCAAGCTCCGGTGAGATTCTGCTGGACGGCAAGCCAATCAAGCTTCCGCCCAATGGCGCCGCGGAGGCTCTGGGAATCGTTATCATCCACCAGGAATTCAATCTGGCGGAACATCTCACTGTTGCGGAAAGCATTTTCCTCGGGCGCGAAGTGACGCGTTTCGGCATTCTGGATCGTAAATTCATGCGCGCGGAAACGCGCCGCATTCTCGATCTTCTGAATTGCCACGTCGATGAAAATGCGATGATTTCGAGCCTCTCCATTGCTGAAAAGCAGATGGTTGAAATCGCAAAGGCGATCAGTCGTGAAGCGCGCATCGTCTTCATGGATGAGCCGACCGCCGTTCTTTCTCGGGAAGAAACCAATTATCTGTTCAAGCAGGTCCGCAAGCTGCGCGACCAGGGCACCAGCTTCGTGTTCGTCTCGCATAAGCTCGATGAAGTCATGGAACTCACCGACCGCGTGACCGTGCTGCGGGATGGTCATTGGGTCAAGACTGCACCCACCGCCATGCTGGATGGTGAAGCCATTGCGCAATTGATGGTGGGGCGTGAGCTTTCCAGTCTCTATCCGGCAAAGCATGAGCCCAATGTCGATGAGCAGGTTGTTCTTAGCGTAAAGAATGTTTCGACCCGTTACGTGAACGACGCCAGCTTTGAATTGCGCAAGGGTGAAATTCTTGGTTTTTCCGGCCTCATCGGCTCTGGTCGCACCGAGCTTATGGAGGCAATTGTCGGCCTCAAGGCGCGGCACGGCGGAGAGGTGGATGTCAACGGCGCATCGCTTCCCTCGCATGATCTTCATGCATCCATCGATGCGGGCCTTGCCTATATGACCAAGGACAGGAAGTCCAAAGGGCTTCTATTGACAGCGGGAATGGGACTTAACCTAACCCTTCAATCGCTCGACCGTCATGGCCGTTTTGGCTATCTCAGTTCCGGCAGCGAAGCCCGCGCGCTGGAAAAAGCCCGCCGCCGATTTGATATACGCGTGCGCGATGGCAATGTCGTGGTTGGCCGTATGTCGGGCGGTAACCAGCAGAAGCTTCTTCTGGCAAAGGTCATGGAAACCGAGCCGAAGATCATCATTATCGATGAGCCCACACGCGGCATCGATGTCGGCACCAAGCAGCAGATCTATCATTTCATCTCGGCGCTTGCGCGCGACGGGCACTCCATCATCGTCGTTTCCTCGGAAATGCAGGAGGTTATCGGCCTCTGCACCCGCATTGCAGTGATGCGCGAAGGGCGGATCGTGGGGATGCTCGAGGGAGATGAGATCAACGAGCAGGAAATCATGCGCTACGCCGCCGGATTGAAAACAAAAATAGCAGCCTGATCACGAGGGGAATCGTTGCAGGCGATAAGGCAGGACGGGAGGTCTGTTTTGGGTATGAGTGTAAGTGAAGACGGCAAGGAAAAAAGTGACCGGCGGTCGCGCTCGTTTCGCGATGTGGACCTGCGCGCGGTCGCCCCTTTCGTCGCCCTTCTGCTGCTGCTGATCGTCGGCGCGCTGGTGAACCCGAACTTCATCAGCATCAACAACCTCGCCAACGTTGCCACCCGAAGCGCCTTCATCGCCATTATCGCGGTAGGTGCTACCTTCGTCATTTCGGCGGGTGATCTGGATCTGTCGGTCGGCTCCATGGTCGCCTTTGTTGCCAGTCTCATGATCCTGCTGATGAATTCCGGCACGATAACCGATCCGGCGCTGATGCTGGTGACGGCAATCGTGTTTACCGTCATTGCCGGTTCTCTCTGTGGTCTCGCCAATGGCCTGATCACGACTGTCGGAAAGATCGAGCCATTTATCGCGACGCTTGGCACGATGGGCGTTTATCGCGGCCTGACGACATGGCTTTCGCAAGGCGGCGCCATAACGTTGCGCGAACCCCAGCTACAAAGCATGTATCGCCCTGCCTATTTCGGTACGATCTTCGGCGTGCCGGTGCCCATCATCGTCATCATCGCAGTGACCTGCGTCGCTGCCTTCATTCTATACCGCACGCGTTACGGTCGCCATGTCACCGCCGTCGGCTCGAACCGCGATGTGGCCAAATATTCCGGCATTGCCGTCAACCGTGTCCGCACCATCGCTTTCGTCATTCAGGGTCTGTGCGTTGCCATCGCCGTTCTTTTGTACGTGCCGCGCCTCGGCTCCACATCGGCCACAACGGGCATGATGTGGGAATTGCAGGCCATCACCGCTGTCGTTGTCGGCGGAACGGCATTGAAGGGCGGGGCAGGGCGCGTCTGGGGCACCATCTGCGGCGCCTTCATCCTCGAACTCGTCGGCAATATCATGCTGCTGTCGAACTTCATCAGCGAATATCTGATTGGCGCCATTCAGGGTGCGATCATCATCATCGCCATGCTGGTGCAGCGCTCATTGATGCGCCAGCGCTAGCGCATCGGCGCGAAATCGGAATCGATTTCGCAAAGCACGATGCGCATACTGAAGATGTTAGAGCGTCCTTAGTGCGTCCCACCGGACGCACGGCGCTCTAAGAAATACCGGGTCGAAAGGTCTCCCGGCTTCGTAAATAGAGACCTTATCTTTTGGGAGGAAGACTTATGCGGAAAAGACTGTTTGGAATGGCCGTGGCGCTGGTGGCACTTGCGGGGGCAGTGCAGGCGCAGGACAAGAAAGTGACGATTGGCGTTTCGATCCCCGCTGCCGACCATGGCTGGACCGCGGGCGTGGTGTTCCATGCCGAACGCGTTGCCAAGCTGTTGATGAAGGAGCATCCCGGCCTCAACGTCATCGTCAAGACATCGCCGGATGCCGCGACGCAGGCCAACGCCGTACAGGATCTCGAGACGCAGGGTATCGACGCCCTCGTCATCCTGCCATCCGATCCGGATCCGCTGGTCAACGCCATCAAGGAAGTGAAGGGCAATGGCAAGTTCGTCGCGCTGGTAGACCGCGCACCGAGCGTCAATGACGATACCGTTCGCGATCTTTACGTGGCCGGTAACAACCCGGCGCTTGGTGAAGTCGCAGGCAAATACATTGCCGAGAAGACGCCCGATGCTCAGGTCGTCGTCATTCGCGGCCTGCCGATCCCGATTGACCAGCAGCGCCAGGATGGTTTCGACAAGGGCATTGCCGGTTCCAAGGTCAGGGTTCTGGATCGCCAGTTCGGCAACTGGAACCGCGACGATGCCTTCAAGGTCATGCAGGATTACCTGACGAAATACCCGAAGATCGATGTCGTATGGTGCCAGGATGACGACATGGCTGTCGGCGTTCTTCAGGCCATTGAACAGGCCAAGCGCACCGACATTCAATATGTCGTTGCCGGTGCAGGCTCGAAGGACATGATCAAGAAGGTCATGGATGGCGACAAGATGATCCCGGTCGACGTTCTCTATCCGCCATCCATGGTGGCAACCGCAATGGAGTTGACGGCAGCGAACTTCTACGATCAGGTCCCGGTTCGTGGCACCTATATTCTCGACGCTACGCTGGTGACGAAGGATAACGCGAAGGACTTCTACTTCCCGGATTCGCCATTCTGATCTGCGAAAAACCCGAGCAAGAGAGGCCCGCCTTCAAGCGGGCCTTTTTTTTCAGGAAAATCGGTTGGCGCGGAATGGGTCGGTAGAGATGGACGTTTCCCGATCGCCGACGAGTTCCGTGACAAGACGTGCCGTCGCTGCGGATTGGGTGAGGCCCAGATGCCCATGGCCGAAGGCGTAGATGACCGAGCGTGCCGCGCGCGACCGGCCAATCACGGGCAGGCTGTCCGGCAGGGAGGGACGGAAACCCATCCACTGCTTTCCGCCTTCCGTTTTCAGTCCTGGCAGGAACTGGCTTGCCTTTTTCAACATGGCTTCCGAGCGGCGGAAATTTGCGGGCAGGTCCAAGCCGCCAAGTTCCACCGCGCCACCGACGCGCACGCCGGAAGAAAGCGGCGTCACCACGAAGGCGTGGTCGTTGAAATAAATCTGTCTTTTCAGATCGAATGCACCAACCGGCAGCGTCGTGTTATAGCCGCGCTCGGTCTCCAGCGGCACGATATCGCCGAGCGTCGCGGCAAGCGGTTTCGACCATGCGCCACCCGCAACGATAACCCGGTCCGCATCGATCTTGTCACCATTGGTAAGAGTGACGATGGTACTCTCACCGACGGTTTCGATCCTGAGAGCTTCGCCCTTGCGCAGCGTCGCACCTCTGGCGATGACCAGTTCCGCGATTGCTTTGGTGAACTCATGCGGATCGCTGACCTGCAATCCTGCAGGCGTGAAAACCGCATGCTTGAACTGCGGTGCAAGCCCGGGCTGGAGCTCATCGATTTCCATTCTGTCGATGCGCGAAAAGTCAAAACCCGCCTTGGCTTTTTCCTCCCAATGAGGGCTGGAGGCATCGAAGCTCGCTCTGCTGTCGTAGAGATCAAGCGTGCCGGTGTTGGAGACGAAACGGGAAAGTTCAGGCATGGCGGCAACGTGCTGCATTTCTGCAGAGGCAAGCGCCATCATCCGGGTCTGAACTCTGAGGCCGTGTTCGTACATGCGTGGCGAACTGGCTTTCCAGAAGCGCCAAAGCCAAGCTGCGATCTTATGCGCATAGGCTGGCGGCACGCTGAGAGGTCCGAGCGGATCCATCAGCCACTTGGGGGCCCTCTTCATGATGCCGGGCGCTGCCATGGGAATGATTTCGGGAAAGGCCAGAATGCCTGCATTTCCAGCGCTCGCGCCGCGTGCGACATCACCACGTTCCAGAAACGTTACGCTTTTGCCAGCGTTTTGGAGATAGAGCGCCGACATGGCGCCTATGATGCCGGTGCCGATGACCAACACCTCGCATTTGCCGAAAGAGCCGCCTCTATCCATTCTTCACCCACCCACGACGAAACCAGCACACCTGCGCCAGAGATTGCCTAACATCTTTGCATATTGTTTGTCGACTATGGCTGCCGTGGCGTGCCTTCGAAATTGTCCGGTGTGATCAGGCTGTAGGTGTAATTCTGCATCCTGCCTTCTATCGGATAGTACATGGGCGATGAGAAACTATTTACCGTTACGTTCTTCAGCTTCACACCGATCTGGCCTTCCAGCCACGCGGTCATCTTGTCCGTGTCACCATCGCCTGAAGAAACGAAGAGGATAGGGTGGTCGAAGGATGGCTGAAACGACGGATCGAAGTCGTCATAGATGACAGTTGCGACGGTTGTTTCCGGGAATATGAAGCGGATATTCCCGCCCGTCAGCCAATCAGGTGTCACTATCAGCGAAGGGGAGATGCCTTTCTCATCATGAAGATGGTGGCGCAGGCTTTGCCAGTCGCGGTTGGACTTCGAACTATCACCAACAAGAGCCTGAACAGGCACAGACAAAATCAGCGCAATAGGCAAAAAGCCCATGATGCCGAGGCAGACAGGGAGGACTTTTGCCACGAATTTTACCTGATCCAGCCGTCCATTCTGGAACCAGAGGGCTGCCAGAATAGGAAACGGCATTACCAGCGGCAGCAGCCATCTATCGCGCACCTCCGTCATGGTAGTGGTGACGATAACGAGCAGGAGCAAGGCGGCCAGTGCGAGGAAGTAGTGCAGGAAGAAGCGCATCCAATGCGCCTCCGCCGCTTCCCCAATCGGAGCACTTTTGTTTTTGGCTCTCGATGCGAAAAGGATCAGGGCTGGAATGGCGATGATGACAAGCGAGCCCAGGATAACGCGCAGCACCCCCATCACGATCTGCATCATGCGGCTGTCCGGCGCCGCCTCGGCCATGCGCTTCAGCGTGACTTCGGAGGCGAATTGTAAGTTCTCGAAAAGCCAGATCGCATGGGGAATGAAGACGATGAGGCTGACGGCAATCGTCAAAAGGAAACGGCGGTCGAGAATGCGCTCGCGCCCGTTGGGATGAAACCAGACGGCGGCCAGAACGGCAGGCAGGATCAGCACGAAGTTGTATTTCGACAGCATGCCGAGGCCAACGGCCAGGCCTGCCAGAAGATATCCCCAGGTCGTTGGCTTCTGGATCAGGCGAACGCTCAGATAAATCAGCCATGTGCAGGTCAGCATCAGCATGGCGGTGTGGGTCAGGTCACGCTGGGCCTGCCAGAATACCTGCGGGCTGAGAAACAGCGCGAGTGCCGAGATCAGGACGAACCGTTTGTCCTTCAGCACAAGATCGGCGAGCTTTATGTAAACCGCAAAGGTCAGGAACAGGATGAAATTCTTGGCAATGGCAATCGTCGCCATCGATGTGCCGAAGAGGCTGAAAACGATCTGCTGATACCAGTTGTAAAGCGGCGGCTGCGCATCGTAACCGAGCGCCAGCCATTGCGCGAAAAGCACCTGTTGTGCTTCGTCTATGCGCAGTGCCGGTGGCATCGCCAGCCGAACGAATATCTGGATGATGTAGTAGAGGCCGAACAGCGCGATGACCGCGTTCGGGTTGCCCAGAAGGCATTCGGACAGCCGCCTGTAAACGGAGCGGGTAGTATCGCCGGACATTTTCTCGGTCAGGCATTTCGACATCGTCATAGGGAATCCAGCCATTCGTCATGCGGCACGGTCTACAGCATCCGCATGCCGTCTCAGCGACGACGCGATGCAAATCTGCGCGCCATGCTTAGACAGCTTATGGAAAACTGTAAATCTGCGCAGACGCAATTCCAACTATGTGGCTGAAACGTGTCAGGGCGGGAGCCGGATGAAACTTCCTGTGGATGACGTGTCCGGGAGAGGGTGCCCGCACGGGCGGGCACCCTGAAATGTCAGCGACCGGCGTTGTAGGCCGCAATCGCTGCCATGTTGACGATGTCACTGTCCTTCGCACCCATGGAGGTGATCTGCACCGACTTGTCGAGACCGACGAGAAGTGGACCGATGACCGTTGCGCCACCAAGCTCCTGCAACATTTTCGTGGAGATGGATGCGGAGTGGATAGCGGGCATGACGAGGACGTTTGCAGGGCCGGAAAGGCGCGCAAACGGATACTGGCTCTGCATCTTCTGATGATTGAGCGCGATATCCGCCGACATTTCGCCATCGACTTCGAAGTTGACGTTGCGGCTGTCGAGGATTTTCACCGCTTCACGCACCTTGTCGGAGCGCTCGCCCAGTGGATGGCCGAAGGTGGAATAGGCCAGCATCGCGACGCGCGGCTCATACCCGAAACGGCGCGCCAGACCCGCTGCTTCTTCCGCGATATCCGCCAGGTCCGACGCCGAAGGCATGTCGTGAACGGCAGTATCGGCCACGAAAACGGTACGATTGCGCGATACGACCAGCGAAACGCCGATCACGCGGTGCCCCGGCTTGACGTTGATGCAGCGGCGCACATCCTCCAGTGCCGTGGAGTAATTGCGGGTCGTACCCGTCACCATGGCATCCGCATCGCCAAGCGCTACCATGCAGGAGGCGAAGTGGTTACGGTCGTTGTGAACGAGGCGCTGAACGTCGCGCAACAGGAAGCCCTGGCGCTGAAGGCGCGCGTAGAGATAGTCGATATAGACATCGACGCGCTCCGAAAGACGGGCATTGGTGATCTTGATGTTCGGGCGGTCGAGATCGATACCGGCCCGTTCGGCATTGGCCTTGATGATGTCATCGCGACCGAGAAGGATAGCGGTGCCAAGACCCTGCGCGGTGAACGAGATTGCCGCACGCATGACCTGTTCTTCTTCGGCCTCGGCGAATACGACGCGCTTCGGCGAACGGCGAACGCGCTCGTAAAGGCGCTGCGTCGTGGACGCCATCGGGTCGCGACGGGCGGAAAGCTCGCGGGCATAGGCGTCGAGATCAGGCAGCACCCGGCGCGCGACACCGGTTTCGATTGCCGCATTCGCAACAGCCACCGGAATGGCGGAGATGAGGCGCGGATCGAACGGCACGGGAATGATGTATTGCGGCCCGAAGCGCGGGCGGTTGCCCTGATAGGCGGCTGCAACGTCATCCGGCACGTCTTCACGCGCAAGATCGGCAAGCGCCTGCGCGGCGGCAATCTTCATTTCTTCGTTGATCTGGCTGGCACGAACATCCAGCGCGCCGCGGAAAATATAGGGGAAGCCGAGAACGTTGTTCACCTGGTTCGGGTAATCCGAACGGCCGGTCGCCATGATGGCATCGTCACGGATACGCGCAACTTCTTCCGGCGTGATTTCCGGGTCCGGGTTCGCCATGGCAAAGATGATGGGCTTCGGAGCCATCGACCGGATCATCTCTTCCGAAAATGCACCCTTCTGCGAAAGGCCGAACACGACATCCGCGCCCTTCATGGCCTCAGCCAATGTGCGGTTGTCGGTCTTTACCGCGTGGGCGGATTTCCACTGGTTCATGCCTTCGGTGCGGCCCTGATAGATTACGCCCTTGGTGTCGCAGAGCGTGATGTTGGCAGGGTTGAAGCCCATGGCCTTGATCAGGTCCATACAGGCGATGGCGGCAGCACCCGCGCCGTTGCAGACGAGCTTGGTCGTGTTGAAATCGCGCCCGGTCAACTCGATGGCGTTGATAAGGCCAGCGGCTGCGATGATGGCCGTGCCGTGCTGGTCATCATGAAATACCGGAATATCCATGATTTCGCGCAGGCGGCTTTCGATGATGAAGCATTCCGGCGCCTTGATATCTTCGAGATTGATGCCGCCGAAGGACGGGCCGAGATAGCGCACGCAGTTGATGAACTCGTCTGCGTTTTCCGTGTCCACTTCAAGGTCGATGGAATCGACATCTGCGAAGCGCTTGAACAGAACGGACTTGCCTTCCATGACTGGCTTTGAAGCCAGCGCGCCAAGGTTTCCGAGACCGAGAATGGCCGTACCGTTGGAAATGACGGCAACCATGTTGCCGCGCGTGGTGTAATCATAGGCGGTGGCTGGATCTTCGGCGATGGCTTTTACCGGAACGGCAACGCCCGGAGAATAAGCCAGCGAGAGATCGCGCTGGGTCGCCATCGGCTTGGTCGGCGTAATTTCCAGCTTGCCCGGACGGCCCTGCGAGTGGAAGTCCAGAGCTTCCTGATCGGTCACGGAAGTCTTTCCGGTTGCCACTTTCGTTTTGTCAGACATGCGCCCCGCCTTCTCAAAATCAATTCGAATGGAGGCCGTTGTTATTGTATTTTTATTGGCGCTGCCAAGCGTTCGATGTTGTTCACTGCAACAATTCGCTCGATCTTCTTCAAGAGCGAACGCTTCAATCGATTAGGTGTCCTAAGAATGATCATCCGTGAGCGGAGTTATCCACTGCAATGCGGCTAGATTTCGGAACCGTCATCCTTGGCGGTCGTTTGTTTGCGTGTCGCAATGCGCGCTTGGCATTTGCCGTCATGCGTGTTTTGTTGCGGCTCGACGTCGTATGGATGCGGTAAACATAGAGGTGAGTTGTGAGTGAGCAGGTGCGAAAGATTACCCCGGTACTTCTGGCAGGTGGAGCGGGGTCGAGACTTTGGCCGGTGTCACGAGATCAACTGCCCAAGCAGTTCCAGCCACTGGTGGGCGATCTTTCCACCTACCAGCAAACGCTGAAACGCGTTGGTGATAAGGCGCTCTACGCGGAGCCGCTGGTAATCACCAACGAGGACTTCCGCTTTTTCGCTCGCCGTCAAGCAGAAGAAGTGGATATTCCAGCGACTGTTGTTCTGGAGCCCGCGCGGCGCGATAGCGCAGCCGCCATGGCCGCCGCCGCAGTGCTGGCAGAGCGCCGCGAGAAGGGCTCGCTCGTGCTGGCCCTCGCTGCCGACCACGTCGTGCTGGACAATGATCTATTTGCGGACGCCGTAAAGCTTGGCGCGGAAGCGGCTGAGGATGGCAATATCGTAGTCTTCGGTTTGACGCCCACCGAGCCGCGCACCTCTTACGGCTATATCAATCCGGGTGAGCCGATCAACGGCAATGAGGATCTCTGCATCGTCGAGGCCTTCGTCGAAAAGCCGGATGAGGAGCGCGCCGTCAGCTATGTCGAAAAGGGCTATCTCTGGAACTCGGGCAACTTCCTGTTCCGCTCGGACATCATGATCGGCGAATTGGAAAAATATGCGCCGGAAATCCTGAAGGCCGTTACCGCTGCCGTCGAAAATTACGAAAGCGATCTTGGCTTCGTGCGGTTGCACAAGGAAAGCTTCGAAGCGTCGCCCAAAAATTCCATCGACTATGCAGTGATCGAAAATACCAAGCGGATGGCCGTCGTGCGCGGCCACTTCCGCTGGTCGGACATTGGCAGCTGGGATGCCATCTGGGAAATCGCGGACAAGCAGGGCAACCAGAATGCCGTGGAGGGGCAGGGGCTGCTATTGGATTCCGAAGGCTGCCTCATCCATTCCAGTAGTATTCTGACCACCGTCGTCGGTGCAAAAGATCTCGTGGTCGTTGCTACGAAAGACGCCGTGCTCGTAACTCCGAAGGACAGGGTTCAGGACGTCAAAGGTCTGGTAGAGACGCTGAAGGACAGCGACCATTCGCTGAAAACGGAAAAGCACAAGCGGGTCTATCGCCCATGGGGCCACATCGAGCAGACGGATTCAGGCCCGCGTTATCGCGTCAGCCATCTCAAGGTCGAGCCCGGCCACCGCATTTCGTTGCAGCAGCACTATCACCGCTCGGAACACTGGATCATCGTGCGCGGCACGGCAACGGTGACGATTGACGATAATACGCGGCTGGTGACGGAGAACGAGTCCATCTATATCCCGATCGGCAAGCCCCACCGGCTCGCCAATGACGGCAAGATTCCGCTGGAGCTGATCGAAATCCAGACTGGCTCTTATTTCGGTGAAGACGACATCATTCGCTTGCAGGATGACTACAAGCGAGAATGATCGAGGCGCGACCGGTTCAGGCGGCGGAGGATGAACGCGCCGCCGTCTGGTTTGGCAAAAGCTTCAGGACCTCATCGGCAAAGGCCATGCTGTTTTGAAGCGCCTTATCCAGATTACTGACCTGCGACTGGTTCATCATATGCAGATAGCCGCTGAATTCGAACATGTCGCGGAAGGCGGCGCGCTCGATGATGGGCGTGTCGAGAACGTGGACGTCGCGCTTCGCCAGCAGCGCTTTTGCCGCCAGCAGGGCACGCGTCGTCACCATGGAATTGACGCGCGACAGGACGACCGAATGCGGAATCTTGATCTCGGCTCGGTCGTAGAGATAGCGAAGCAGTTCCAGAACCTGTGCGCCGCCTTGTGCATCCATCGTGCTGCCTTGAACCGGGATCAGCACGTGGTTGGACAGGCCGACAGCGGTTGCCAGCAGCGGAGATTGCGCGCCGGGAAGGTCGATGATGACATGATCGAATTTCTTGCGGTTATCCAGCACGTGTTGCTGCAGGCTCGATGCGGATACATAGGTGATCACGGACAGGTTCACGCGGTAATCCGCATTCTCGCGCCACTTGGAAAGCCAGCGTTGCGGGTCGGTGTCGATCACGCAGATGCGCAGGCCGCGTCGGGCAAGCTCGGAAGCAAGCAGCAGAACCGCGGTGGTTTTTCCCGCACCGCCCTTGGTGTTGGCAAACGTGATAACAGCCATAATGAACCCGAACAAAAGAGGGGAGGCGATCATCGCGCATGGAAAAGCACCTGCTTCATGGTGCAGGTTCGATCATTCAGCAATATGGTTAACAGGGGTTGAAGACGCGGTCAGATAAATCAGCGTCTGCGGTCTTCCGCCATGATTTCGCGGGCGATCTGGTCCAGCGAAACAACCTTGTCCACACCCCCATGCGCAATGGCTTCCTTCGGCATGCCGAACACGATGGAAGAGGCCTCGTCCTGGGCAATGGTGTAGGCTCCGGCCTGATGCATTTCCAGCATGCCGCGCGCGCCATCGTCGCCCATGCCGGTCATGATCACGCCCATGGCATTTCCACCTGCAGACCGTGCGGCAGAGCGAAACAGGACATCGACGGATGGCCGGTGCCGCGAAACGAGCGGACCATTTCGGATGGAAACGTGGTAACGCGCGCCCTGCCGTTCCAGCAGCATGTGCTTGTCACCGGGCGCAATCAGAACATGGCCGCGCAGAACGGGGTCGCCATCCTCCGCTTCCTTGATCTCCACATCGCAGATACCGTTCAGGCGACGGGCGAAAGCGCCGGTAAATTTCTCCGGCATGTGTTGAACGATGACAATGCCCGGAGCGTTGGAGGGCAGTTTCTCCAGCATCTCGCGAAGGGCTTCCGTGCCGCCTGTCGAGGCGCCCACGCAGATAACCATTTCCGTCGTTCGGGCCATCGCCTTGCCGGAAGGCGGTGGGAGAACGGCGTCCGCCGTCAATTTCGTCTGAACGCCGAGCGTGGAAGCGGAGCGCGACGATACCTTGACGTTCTTGACCCGCGCCTGTGCAGCGCTCTTGACCACTTCGCAGATGCGCATGCCGGATTCGGCGAGGTGATCCGCCGCGCCGATGCGCGGCTTGAGGATCACGTCCACGGCACCCGCCTCCAGCGCCTGTATGAGTGTCTCGGAGCCTGCCTCGGTCAGCGATGAGCACATGACGACCGGTATCGGATGCTGCGACATGATCTTGCGCAGGAAGGTGATGCCGTCCATGCGCGGCATCTCCACATCGAGTGTGATGACGTCGGGAACGTCTTCCTGAATCTTCTTCGCAGCCATGAAGGGATCAGAAGCCGCGCCAATAACTTCGATGGCAGGATCTGCCTCTAAAACAGCAGTCAGCGTCTGCCGGACGCTGGCGGAATCATCGACGATAAGGACGCGTATTTTCTTGATCATGAATATACTACTGCTTGATGAAAACCGTATTGGCAACCTGCTTGATCGGAAGATTGATGCCGGTCACGGTTTCCGAATGACCGATCATCAGATATCCACCGGGTGCCAGGCATTTGCACAGTTCGGTCAGAACATGGGTCTGCGTCTTCTTGTCGAAGTAGATCAGCACGTTGCGGCAGAAGAGGATATGAACGGGATCACCGATATCATAGCTCTGGTTCATCAGGTTCATGCGGGCAAAGCCGATCTTCGACCGTAGCTTGGCGTTGATGCGAACATCGCCCCGCTGCTTGTCCTTGGCCTGCATCACATATTTGCGGCGCATCTCCGTGGGCACAGGGTCAACGTGGTCACGCGGATAGATGCCGCTATGCGCCTTTTGTAGAACCTCCGTCGAAAGGTCGGTCGCAAGAATGTTGAAATCGGAGATGACGCCCTTGTCGGCAGCCTCGGACATCACCATCGCCATCGTATAGGGTTCGGCACCCGTCGAGCAGGCGGAACTCCAGGCACGAACACGGCTGATGCCTCGTTTCGCCAGCGCAGGCAGGGCCGTTTTTTCCATGTAGTCGAAATGGCTCGGCTCGCGGAAGAAATCGGTCTTGTTCGTCGTAACCACGTCGATCAGGAAGATGGCCTCATCCTGAAGCCCGCCATCGCTGAAAAGATAATCGCAATAGGAGCCGAATGTGGCGTGGCCGGTTGCGCGCAGCCGCTTGCGCAGCCGCCCTTCCAGCATGGAACGTTTTGTTTCCGGCATCTTGATGCCGCAGTAATTGTAGATGAAGCTGGCAAGCTGGCGGAAATCGCGCGTGCTCAGGCTATCGTCGAAATTGACGCTAACAGCGGTACTCAACTGTCAAATTCCTTTCAGGCTGCACGCATCGGGCCGCCATTGACCTTGGCGAGTTCGCTGACTTCGCTGGAAAACAGCTGGGCCAGATCGATGATCACGACGAAATCGCCTTCACGCCGAACGACGCCCGCGATGTAGCTGGAGTTCCAGCGAATGCCGATATCCGGTGCGCTTTCGATCTGCTCGCAGCGGAACGGCGTGACTTCGAACACCTTGTCGGCGACGAGACCGAGCGCCAGCACCTTTTCGCCGAAGGGAATATCGAGAACCAGAATGCGCGTATGCGGCGTCTTTACCGTCTTCGTCATTCCAAGCCGCAGGCGCAGGTCGATGACCGGTACGCCCTGACCGCGCACATCGCGCAGGCCCAGCAGATAATCGGGCCCATGCGGAATCTTGAACGCCTCTTCATGGTCGAGGATTTCGCGCACGACATCGACGGGAACCGCGAAGATTTCCTCACCAAGACTGAAGGTCACATACTGGGTATTAGATGATGGGCTCGCCATTTCAAGTTTCTCCCAAATCGCCGGTCAGCTCTCGCTTTGCCGAGGAATTCGATGGTCAATTGTGCGAGCATGCGAGACCGTTCCCGCATGCCCATGTGTCGTAATCAGGCGGATTGACGGAAGTCGTGATCTTCCGCATCCGGGCCGCCCATGGAAAGATCCAGCGCGAAACCCTTGGCACGTGCCTGCTGGCCGCCGATGGAGTTGTCAGAACCGCTGCGCGCCTTGTGCGTCGAGGCAGATATCGTTGAGACGCGGGCTGGAGCACTCTGCGGACGCTCGTGACGGATCGGGTTGCCCGCACGATCCACCTTGAAGAAGGCGATGCTGGCCTGAAGTTCTTCAGCCTGCGCTGCAAGCTCTTCCGAGGTTGCCGACATTTCTTCCGATGCGCTGGTGTTCTGCTGTGTCACGCGGTCAAGCTGCTGAATTGCCTCATTGATCTGGTTAGCACCGATATCCTGCTCGCGGCACGCGGCAGAGATTTCAGCAACCAGTTCGGCAGTCTTGCGGATATCCGGAACGAGACGGTTCAGCATATCGCCGGCATCTGCCGCCGCCTTGACGGTCTCGCTGGACATGGAGCTGATTTCAGCCGCAGCAGACTGGCTGCGCTCTGCAAGCTTGCGCACTTCAGAAGCAACGACCGCAAAGCCCTTGCCATGTTCACCGGCACGTGCCGCCTCGACGGCTGCGTTGAGAGCCAGAAGATCGGTCTGGCGAGCGATTTCCTGAACGATGGAAATTTTCTCCGCAATGGTGCGCATGGCAACAACTGCACGACCGACAGCTTCACCGCTGATTTCGGCATCCTTGGAGGACTGGCGGGCGATCTTCTCGGTCTGGGCTGCATTTTCTGCGTTCTGCTTGATGTTGGCAGCCATCTGTTCCATGGAAGCGGATGCTTCTTCGGTGGAGGATGCCTGTTCAGTCGCGCCCTGCGAAACCTGCTCGGAGCTGGCCGAAAGTTCCTGGCTGCCGGTCGAAACATTGTCGGCGGCAGAAAGCGAGTCGGAGACAACGCCGCGCAAACGCTCGATCATGGTGTTGACGTGTTGAAGAAGAACGCCGATTTCGTCACGGGTCGTGATTTCGCTCGTGCTGGTCAGATCGCCATCCGCTACGCTGCGAACAGCTCGCGTTGCCTTCTGAAGTCCGCGATTGATACCAAGCGCAATAACAAGTGCGGCAGTAACAGCGATAAGAACGGCGACAATCGAGACGCTGGTGATCATCGTCCAGGTGGTGGAGTAGAGGTCGTCCGTGTCCTTGTCAGCCTGACGCATCAGTGCCTTGTTTGCCTCGACACGAACATCGATGAGTTCGCCGATCTTGTCGGTGATATCGCGTCCTTCCGTTTTCGCTTTACCAAGGGCGGCGGCGGACTGGCCCGACCGGATCAAACGACGGATCTCGTCGTCAACCAAAAAGAGAGCCTCCGCACGCGTCGCAACATCGCGCCACAATGCGCGGCCCGCATCATCGGTGCTGGCGTTGATCAGCCACTCCACCTTGTCGCGGAACTGCGATCGATATTCGTCGCTGTTCTTCATGGATTGTTCCGCCGATGCGAGGTCATCCGCGGTGGACATATTCATCTGCGAACGGGTGATCCGCAGCTGGATGCGCCCGACTTCCTGAGCCGCTTCGAGGCGGGCGGCCGGGCCAGCAATGACCTGGCTGATGGCATTATTAAGGTCGTTGACGCTTGAAATAGAGTAAATGGAAAGGCCGCCCATCATTGCAATAATGAGGCCGAACGCAATGGCAAGCTTAAGTTTGATCGTAAAACGCATAGTGATATTTCCTTAATGAGACTCAAAAGATTTCCGCCTCGTCTTCCCCCCAAAAGACGAGGCGGTGGTTCAATTACGCGCTCTCCCTGAAGTCGGCGTCGTCGTCGTCCGGTCCGCCCATGGACATGTCCAGGGCAAAGCCCTTGGCGCGCGCCTGCTGTGCCTGGAGTGAATGATCCTGTGCAGAGCGACGGGCCGGAGCCGCAGATTTTGCTGCCGGGCGCGGAGCATATGCACCCGTCCGTGCAGGAGCCTGACCGCGACCAGCCTGCGTCGCATTCGCGCGCTCCACCTTGAAGAAGGCGATGCTGGCCTGAAGCTCTTCGGCCTGTGCGGCCAGCTCTTCGGAGGTTGCAGACATTTCTTCCGAAGCACCTGAGTTCTGCTGCGTTACCTTGTCCAGCTGCTGGATCGCTTCGTTGATCTGGCTTGCACCGATATCCTGCTCGCGGCACGCGGAGGAGATTTCGGCGACCAGTTCAGCCGTCTTGCGGATGTCTGGCACGAGACGGTTCAGCATCTCGCCTGCTTCCGTAGCAACCTGTACGGTTTCACCGGAAAGCGAAGAGATTTCCGCGGCAGCCGCCTGGCTGCGCTCTGCAAGCTTGCGCACTTCAGAAGCAACGACCGCAAAGCCCTTGCCATGTTCACCAGCACGCGCTGCCTCAACGGCTGCGTTCAGCGCGAGAAGGTCGGTCTGACGAGCGATTTCCTGAACGATGGAAATCTTTTCGGCAATGGTGCGCATGGCGGATACGGCACGACCGACGGCATCGCCACTGGCTTCAGCATCCTTGGAAGACTGGCGTGCAATCTTCTCGGTCTGGGCCGCGTTATCGGCGTTCTGCTTGATGTTGGCAGCCATCTGCTCCATGGAAGCGGAGGCTTCTTCGGCAGAGGATGCCTGTTCAGTTGCGCCCTGAGACAGCTGTTCGGAGCTGGAAGACAGTTCCTGGCTACCCGTGGATACGTTGTCGGCGGCGGCAAGCGCATCGGAGACTACGCCGCGAAGGCGTTCGACCATCGACTGGAGCGAGAGGCCGAGCGTGTCGCGGTCCGAAAGCGGCTTTGGCGTAATGGTCAGGTCGCCGTTCGAAATCTTGTCGGCAACGCTTGCCGTCTCTCTCAAGTTGCCGACCATACGAACCATGGCGAGACCCAGAACGTCCTTCTCGGACAGGGGCTTCACATCCTTGGAAAGGTCGCCATCTGCAATCGTGCCCGCCACGTCTGCGGTCGCGCGCAGATTGGTCGTCATCAGGTTCATCGTGTCGACAAGATCCTTGATCTCGTCATTGGTCTTCACGTCGATCTTCTGGTCGAGATCGCCAATCGAAACAGCATTTGCCGCCTGACGAACTTTCTGGAGACCGCGATTGATCGACACGGAAATCCAGATTGCCGAGATGATAGAGATGATGCCAGCAATAGAAGCGAGTACGACAAGAGTGACGAAGGTGGTGTTGTAGGCCGCATCGCTCTCAGCGTCCGACTGGTTGATCGCCGTTTCGGTCAGAGCCGCAAGGCTTTCCGTCATTCCATCCAGTTTTTCACTCGCCACCGTGCCGTCGGTCTGGTTGAGCTCGAGTGCGAGATCGCGCTGGCCGGATTTCACGTAGTCAATAACGCGGTCCTGCAACCGCACGAAATCGGCCCAGAAATCCTTGATCTCAGCCCACTTGCCCTTGAAAATCTCGGGCGCATTGGCCTGGCCTTCAGCAAGCGCCGTATTGAAGTTCTTGCGTTCGGCTTCAATCGTTTCCAAAGCCTTCTGCGTGCGCTGCTGGCTGTTGGAGAGAAGAAGGTCGCTTTCTGCAAGGCCAAGGCCGTCAAATGCACTGGCCAGATCATTGGCGGCATCATCCTGCTGGATCGGGCCCGTCATCATGCTGTCCTGAAGAGCAGCAATCTGCCTCAGGCCGTTAATGCCGAAAATCGTGCAGGCAGCCATAAGCAGTACAAGCAGTGAGAAAATAAGTGTCAGCTTCAGTTTGATCGTAAAGCGCATGATGAGTTCTCTCAGTTGGACGAGATTGTGGAGGCAGGGCTCATCATCGCCTTTGCGCACCTGTATAAGCCTCTGGAGGCTTGGGCGGCAGGCTGCAGCGCCTGCCGTGGTAGCGTTGTGTCAGTGTAGGCGGCGCTTAAGCACTTTCCCTAAAGTCAGCGTCATCCGCATCCGGTCCGCCCATGGACATGTCCAGAGCAAAGCCCTTGGCACGAGCCTGCTGGGCGCGGATCGAATGATCCTGTGCTGCGGCACGGGCAGGTGCTGCCGGGCGTGCAGCCTGACGGGGTGCCGGGGCAGCGGTCCGGGCCGGAGCATGGCCGCGAGGCGCCTGAGCAGAATTGCCGCGTTCCACCTTGAAGAAGGCGATGCTGGCCTGAAGCTCTTCGGCCTGTGCTGCGAGTTCTTCGGACGTTGCAGACATTTCTTCCGACGCACCGGAGTTCTGCTGCGTTACCTTGTCTAGCTGCTGAATCGCTTCGTTGATCTGGCTTGCACCAATATCCTGCTCGCGGCATGCGGCAGAGATTTCAGCGACCAGTTCAGCGGTCTTGCGGATATCCGGAACCAGGCGGTTCAGCATCTCACCGGCTTCCGTCGCAACCTGTACGGTCTCACCGGAAAGCGAAGAGATTTCCGCGGCAGCCGCCTGGCTGCGTTCTGCCAGCTTGCGAACTTCCGAAGCAACGACGGCGAAGCCCTTGCCGTGTTCGCCCGCACGCGCTGCTTCGACAGCCGCGTTCAGCGCGAGAAGGTCGGTCTGACGAGCGATTTCCTGAACGATGGAAATCTTCTCGGCAATCGTGCGCATGGCAGCAACCGCGCGGCCAACAGCTGCGCCGCTGGATTCGGCATCCTTGGAAGATTGGCGGGCAATCTTCTCGGTCTGTGCGGCGTTATCGGCGTTCTGTTTGATGTTGGCGGCCATCTGCTCCATCGAAGCGGAGGCTTCTTCGGCAGAAGACGCCTGCTCGGTCGCACCCTGAGACAGCTGCTCAGAGCTGGACGAGAGTTCCTGGCTACCTGTGGATACGTTGTCGGCGGCAGAAATTGCGTCGCTGACGACGCCGCGCAGACGTTCGACCATGGACTTCAGCGCCAAGCCCAGAACATCCCGGTCGGAAAGCGGTTGCGGAACGATGGTCAAATCACCATTGGCGATCTTGTTGGCCACGTTGGAAGTCTCTCTGAGGTTGGCGACCATGCTGTACATGGCAAGACCCAATGTGTCCTTCTCCGACAGCGGTATGACGTCCTTGGTGAGATCGCCTGCTGCGATGGTATTGGCAACCGACGCCGTTGCGCGCAGATTCGTGACCATGTTGCGCATTGCGTGGCCAAGCTTGTCCTTTTCAGACAATGGCTGCACGTCGTCTGAAAGATTACCCGTCGCAATCGTATCTGCAATATCCGCGGTTGCGCGCAGATTGCTGGTCATGGTGTTCATGCTGTCCACCAGATCGCGTATTTCATCGGCAGACTTGATTTGGGCAGTCTGGCTGAGATCACCGATGGCGACCGCGTTTGCCAGTTCCACCGCAGCGACGATGTTGCGTTTGATCGCTCTCGTGATCAGGACAACGATTGCGATTGCAAGCAGAGTGATGGCAATGCTGATGCCGATCATGATCTGGGTCAGCCTGTTGAACAGGTCCAGACCGTCCTGTTTCAGCTGCGCCGCCTGCGTCAACTGATAGTCGGAGAGTTCGGAGATGCCCTCTGTTGTGGGATCTATCGCCTGATAGAGATTATTGGTCGCAAAGCGGTCCAGTGCCTGCATATCCTTGCCGACCAGAATTTTCCTCAATTCCGATGCGGCCTGATTGGAGGCTTTCATGTCCTCTTTGACCCGCTCAACGATCTTGGCCTCATCTGCCGTAAGCTGTGTGGACAGGTAAGCCGACCACTTCTCCTTCACCGCAGCCATCGCGTCGTCAACATTCTTCAGCGCATCGTCAAAACTGAGAGCGCCGGTGCGAAGCTTCTGTGTGGTGTCGACAACGTTGATCGCGTATGCATCCGCGACAACGTTCAGCTGCTGCAGCGGCAGGACGCGGTCATCGTAGATCGATGCCATTGAGGCAGTCATGCTGCTCATGCCGTAATATCCTGCACCGCCAACCGCGGCTGCGATGCACAGACCGGAAGTGATCTGGATCGCAAGGATTTTGGAGCCGATCGAACGGAAAATCGGGCGTGAGTTGGCTTTGGTCATTTCCCAATAACTCTCATCAAAAGGGTTTTATTGAACAAGGGGGCTGGGCCTGCGATGAGCGGGCCCAACCGAGTTCGTAAGCCTTAAGCACTTTCCCTAAAGTCAGCGTCATCCGCATCCGGTCCGCCCATGGACATGTCCAGAGCAAAACCCTTGGCACGAGCCTGCTGGGCGCGGATCGAATGATCCTGCGCTGCGGCACGGGCAGGTGCTGCCGGGCGTGCAGCCTGACGAGGTGCCGGGGCAGCGGTCCGGGCCGGAGCATGGCCGCGAGGCGCCTGGGCCGAGTTGCCGCGCTCCACCTTGAAGAAGGCGATGCTGGCCTGAAGCTCTTCTGCCTGTGCAGCCAGCTCTTCGGACGTTGCAGACATTTCTTCGGAAGCGCCGGAGTTCTGCTGTGTCACCTTGTCCAACTGCTGGATCGCTTCGTTGATCTGGCTTGCACCGATATCCTGCTCGCGGCAGGCAGCGGAGATTTCGGCGACCAGTTCAGCCGTCTTGCGGATGTCGGGAACCAAGCGGTTCAGCATCTCACCGGCTTCCGTCGCAACCTGCACGGTTTCACCGGAAAGCGAGGAGATTTCCGCAGCCGCCGCCTGGCTGCGTTCTGCCAGCTTGCGAACTTCAGAAGCAACGACCGCAAATCCCTTGCCATGTTCGCCAGCACGCGCTGCCTCAACGGCTGCGTTCAGCGCGAGAAGGTCGGTCTGACGAGCGATTTCCTGAACGATGGAAATCTTCTCGGCAATGGTGCGCATGGCGGAGACGGCACGACCAACGGCATCGCCACTGGCTTCAGCATCCTTGGAAGACTGGCGTGCGATCTTTTCGGTCTGTGCGGCGTTATCGGCGTTCTGCTTGATGTTGGCAGCCATCTGCTCCATCGAAGCGGAGGCTTCTTCGGCAGAGGATGCCTGCTCAGTTGCACCCTGAGACAACTGCTCAGAGCTGGAGGAGAGTTCCTGGCTACCGGTGGATACGTTGTCGGCTGCTGCAAGCGCATCGGAGACCACGCCGCGCAGACGCTCAACCATGCGCTCCAAAGAAAGTCCAAGCGTATCCTTGTCGGAAAGCGGTCTTGGCGTGATGGTCAGATTACCGTCGGCAATCTCGTTTGCGACGCTGGCGGTGTTGCGAAGGTTGCCTGTCATGACGTTGATACGGTCGACAAGATCCTTGATTTCGTCATTCGTCTTGATTTCAACGTCCTGCTCGAGATCACCAACCGAAACGGCCTCGGCAACGACCATGATCTTGCGCAGACCGGAGCTGATGCCCATGGCGATCCAAAGCGCGGTCACGACAGCGATGACGACGGCAATGATGGAGGCCGTGATCAGCAGTGTTCTCGTGCTTTCATACTCTGCTGCCGCAGCCTGTTTCGCATTTTCCAAACGCTGGCGATTGTACTTCACCGTCTCATCGAGCTTCTGGGTCAGTTCGTTTGCGGCAGCGCGGCCTTCGCCTGAAGAGTAAGCTGCTGCTGCGGACGTATTGCCTTCTGAAACGAGCTGGCGGACACGGTCGTCGCTGTCTTCAAACTTCTTTGTGGAGGCCTGAAGTGCGGTCCATGTGCTCTGCATTTCAGGCGGAGCGGTACGCGCCATGTCATCGATGAGCGCCGTCAACTGCTGGCGGCTCTCGTTCCCGGTGGCTTTGTGCTGCTGCACTTCCTCTGGTGAAGAGGCGAGGATGATGTTCTTTTGAGACCGCACGGTTACCAGCGCAAGAGCGTTGATCTGGTGCACCTTATCAAGGCGTACAACGGTACCTTCGACAACCTGGTCCATTGCGTCTTTCGCAACGCCAAGGCTGTAAATGCCGTATCCCGCCGTGCCAGCAAGCATCGCGATCAAAAAGCCGAACGCGATGGCCAATTTCATTTTGATTGTGAACCGCATGTCACAGTCCCTTCGTGGGGTTAGTCAGATTGTTACCGGTTGTATTGATCATCAGTGAGGAGTGCGTTGGGCAGTAAAAATTGCGGTCAGGTTTGGCATGATCACGAACTGCGATCCGCGTTTGATGAGGCAATTGATGTAATCTGGCCTCCAGCGCATCCCCACGCTTGGTGGGGGTTCGCTTGCGGATTTGGAGAAGGTGGTCACTTCATAGACCTTGTCCGTTCTCAGCCCGATCAGCGTGCGTTCGCCTTCCAGCGGAAGCTCGATGACGATGATGCGGCTGTCGATGGTCTTTTCGGCTGCGTGCATGCCGAAGGCGAGACGAATGTCTGCCAGCGGAATGACCTTGCCGCGGAAGTTGATGACGCTCGAGACGAATGCCTTGGCACCGGGAACTGCCGTTTCCGGCAAAAGATCGAGAATTTCCTGCACCTGAATGGCTTCGATTGCGAAGGTTTCGCCTTCGATCGAAAAGGTCAGAACTTCCAGATCTTCGCGTTCCGCCCAGAAGTCTTCGGGTTGTTTCAAAAGCGGCTGGTTCATCCGGCGATGCGCATCTGCGCCTCCTGTTGCTGCCCTGCCGCCACCAGATGTGCGACATCGAGAATAAGGGCCACGCTGCCATCGCCCAGAATGGTCGCGCCCGAGAAGGTCGCCACATCATGGTGCAGCTTGGACATGGCCTTGATAACCGTCTGGTGGTCGCCGATGATCTGGTCCACCACGAGGCCGACGCGCTCGGAGCCGGTGGAGATGACCACCACCTTCTGGAACTGATCCGGCTTGGTGCCGCTGTTGAACAGTTCGCGCAGGCGAATGAACGGCACGAGGCTTTCGCGCAGCGAGATGAAGGAGCGACCGCGCGATTTGAGATCGTCTTCCGGCGAAAGCTCAAGGCATTCTTCCACCGCAGACAGCGGAATGACGTAGCAGCCATTGCCGACACGCACGAGAAGACCGTCGATGATGGCGAGCGTGAGCGGAATGGCGAGCGATATATCGGAACCGGCGCCGGGATTGCTGGTGATGTTGATCGTGCCGCGAAGCGTTTCGATGGTCTTCTTGACCACATCCATGCCCACGCCACGCCCGGAAAGGTTCGTAACCGCAGCGGCGGTGGAGAAGCCGGGCTCGAAGATCATCTGCAGAAGTTCCTGATCCGACAGCGTTGCGCCGGGCGCGATGAGACCGGAGGATTCTGCCTTTGCCCGCACGCGCTGACGGTCGATACCGCGACCATCGTCACGGATCATGATCGTCACGTCACCGCCGGTCTGGCGGGCAACGAGCGTGACGCGGCCCGTCGGGTTCTTGCCAGCGGCAATACGCTCTTCCGGTGTTTCCAGTCCGTGGTCGCAGGAGTTGCGCACGAGGTGAACCAAAGGATCGGCAAGACGCTCGATAACGGCCTTATCGACCTCGGTGCTTTCGCCCTCGGTCACCAGCTCGATCTGCTTGCCGGTTTCGCGTGCAAGGTCGTGGGTCAGGCGGCGGAAGCGGCTGAACAGCTGCGCAATCGGCACCATGCGCAGAACCATCATCGTATCGCGCAATTCGCCCGAAAGACGCTCCACATCTTCGGACACGGCGCGCAGCTGAATGTCCACGCTGGTATTGGCAAGCTGCGAAAGGCGGGACTGGGCGATGACGAGTTCGCCAACGCGGTCCATCAACTCGTCCAGACGCTCGGCAGGTACGCGAACGTTTTCAGCAGCTTTGCCCTGCTTTCCTTCGTTTGCCTGCGCGGCAGCAGGATTGGCTTTGGCCGCCTCTTCGACTGGGGAGGGAAGCGGAACGATCTCTTCGGAAGAAACCTCTTCCTCGATTTTCGTCACTTCCAGCTCCATGTCGTCCATCACGAAAATGAAGACGTCATCGATGGCGGAGCGTGGCTGTTCGGTGGTTAGCGTCACGACCCAGGAAATATAAAGCTGCTTCGGATCGAATTCGCTGAGCGGCGGAATGGCGCCAGTATTGGCGACGATCTCGCAATCGCCGAGTTCGGCCAGTTCATCGAGCAGGCCGAGAGGGTTGGTGCCGTTGGCCATGGCGTTTTCCGGCAGGCTGAACTTGATCTGCCAGGTAGCGGTGCCTTTGGTCTGCACTGGCTTTGCGGGCGCAGCCTGCTGCGCAACGGCAGCGGGTGCCGCTCCCTCGCCAACAGCCGCCTGCAACTTTGCGAGCAGGCGGTCGCCCGTTTCCGGGAAGGCCGCAGCCGGGTTTTCGACCAGGCGGCGCATATGGTCCTGCGCCTCGAGCACGGCAGCGACGAGTTCGCTGGTGGCTGGCACTTCGCCCTTGCGCACGCGGTCGAATGCGGTTTCGCAATGGTGGGTAAAGGCGGCAAGCGCCTCGAAACCGAACATCGCGCCGGACCCCTTTAGGGTATGCAGGCCGCGAAATACGGCGTCGATCTGACTCTGGTTGGAGAGATCATGCAGAAGATCCAGCAGGCCGCTTTCGATCTGCTCGAAAAGCTCTGCGGCCTCTGTTCTGAAAACCTGAATGGGGTCCAGTATGGTCATCTACCCAGAACCTTTCTTGCGATCTTCACCAGGTTTTCCGGGTCGAATGGCTTGGTAACCCAACCTGTGGCGCCCGCGGCTTTCGCGCGCGCCTTCATGTCGGCATCGGATTCCGTCGTCAGGAAGATGATCGGAACGCCGGTATGGGCGGGCGACTGGCGAAGCGCCTCGATCATTTCGAGGCCGTTCATGTTGGGCATGTTCAGGTCGGTAACGATGAGGTCGAACGAGCCCGCCTTCGCCTTTGTCAGACCGTCCGCGCCGTCAACCGCTTCCGTCACCTGATAGCCAGCGTTGGTCAGGGCGATTTTGGTGGTCATGCGGATGCTTGCGGAATCGTCCACGGTGAGAATGTTGGCGCTCATTGAATTTCCTTTCCATGCAGCCAGAAGAGGCGGGAGGCCTCGTCCATGTTCGCCAGAAAGCCGCCGCGTTGCAGCGTTTCCACCACGCCCGGCGTTGCTGGCTTTTTCAAAGTGATGAATTTGCCCTGTTCACGGGCATGGCGTCTGGAAGACTCGACGAGCTGGATGAAGCTCAAATCGACGGTCGCATCCTCGGGAATATCGAGGACGATGGCGGTGTGATCCGCAAAGGCGGAAACAAGGCTCTCATGGATTGCGCTGATGCCCCGGATCGACAAGGCGGCGGGAAGTGTGATGGTTTCGGGTGTCATCGGCTTTCCTGAAGTTTTTCGGGTTGTTTTTGCCGCTCGGGGGAGGTGAGGGAGGCGTAATCCTCGGTGGTTGCAACGAGAGACGGAGAGGCAGTCGGCGCCGCATCTTTCGAGGTCAGCAGAGCCTCGATGCGCGGCCACTGCCGCTCGAATGCCGCCACGCAGGCCGGATCGAAATGCTGCCCGCTCTGCTCCACAATGTGGGCGCGGGCCTTGTCCATCGGCCAGGCCTTCTTGTATGGCCGCTCGGTGCACAATGCCTCGAAGACATCGGCAATGGCCACGATACGGGCCACCAGAGGAATGGCGTCTCCCCCGATGCGCTTCGGATAACCGGTGCCGTCCCACTTTTCATGATGCCCGGCGGCAATTGCCTCGGCAATCTTCAAAAGCCGCGATGTGCCGTTACCCAGGATCTGCACCCCGAATTCGACATGCATCCGCATTTCCTCGATCTCTTCTGGTGTGAGGCGACCGGGTTTCAGGAGAATGCTGTCGGAAATTCCGATTTTGCCGACATCGTGAAGGGGTGCTGCCAGATAGATCATCCGGCATGTTTCCTTATCGAGACCGAGATCTTCGGCGATGAACTGGCTGATCTGCGCCACGCGGGAAATATGGTCGCCGGTTGCGCCATCGCGGAATTCGATTGCGCGGGCAAGCCGCCAGATCATCTCTTCTTCCCGCGCCGCCAATTCCTGCGTGGCGCGCGCAACCTCGTCCTCGAGTATCGTCGTCTGGCGGGAAAGTTCGCGATGCGCGCGGCGAAGCTGTAGAAGATTGAGCGCGCGCGCCTGCAATTCCACCTTATCGAAGGGCTTGGCGATGAACTCCGTCGCACCCGCCTCGATTGCGCCGATGAGGATGCCGCGGTCCTGCTCCGCGGTTACCATGACCATGGGCACATGAGCATAATCGGGAGACTGCTTGAGCGTTTTTATGAGATCGATACCTGTTTGGCCCGGCATCACATAATCCGTGAAAACCAGATCCACGGGATGACTAAGGCAATAGGCGATTGCTTCCTCAGGCAGGAGGAATGAAATGAGGGTGACGCCCGTGAGGTCGTTCAACGAAGTTTCAAGCGCAAAAAGTGCCGACTTGCTATCGTCTACAAGGACTACTTTCACGTTGGCTCCAGGCAATTTAAAAATATGAAACAGCATCACCGTCTTCGGGGTGATCCGAAGCAGGTGTTCTCAATGGCTAAACATTTTTGAGATGGTGGGCATGCGTCATGCGCCCAGAGCGACATTGTTGGCAACCTGAGCGCACAGGAAGTGCGCGGTAGGGGCGGTTTTGTCTTCGCCGATTAAATATCCGAATGGTTAAGGTGGTGTAAATTAGGAGTACGAGAAGTTACACTTTTTAAGCAGTGAGGCTCAAATTGGGCGAAGTTGTAAGTGATATCCGCGTAGAATATTGATGTCTCACGCCGAAAATGCACTTCCCTCATCACGACATGTTTATGAGAAGGTAGTTTGAAAGCGAATTAGACTTTCATGTTCAGCTATTTATTCATAAATTCGCGTGTGGCGATTGTGTCTTTACTTCTCTATGGTTGCAATGCGTACAAAGTTGTATTGTTGTCTGATTGAATCATCGGGCCTGAGTTCGGTTGGCCAGCGCGATGCGGAGCCAAATCGACACTGCAGCGACAAATAACGCTAAAGCGCCTGTCAAACTATTGATTTATAACAATATTATAAAAACGTAAAATTTACCCTTTGCCCTGTTGCACAACGAATATGATTCGCATACGGTTTTACGGCAACGTTTCAGTGAGGGAGGAGACTCATGCGCATTCGTTCTATCCTGACCGCCTTGGCGGCAAGTGTTATACTGCCGGCGGGCATTGCCGGAGCGACGGATCTTGAAGTAACGCATTGGTGGACATCGGGTGGCGAAGCCGCTGCGGTGGCTGAACTTGCCAAGGCTTTTGATGCAACCGGTAATAAATGGGTGGATGGAGCCATTGCCGGTTCCGGCGGCACGGCGCGCCCTATCATGATCAGTCGCATCACCGGCGGCGACCCTATGGGTGCCACACAGTTCAACCATGGCCGTCAGGCTGAAGAACTGGTGCAATCCGGCCTGATGCGTGACCTTTCCGACGTTGCCGAAAAGGGCAAATGGAAGGAAGTGATCAAGCCGGCAAGCCTGCTCGACAGCTGCACTATCGATGGCAAGATTTACTGCGCGCCGGTCAACATCCACTCCTGGCAGTGGCTGTGGCTTTCCAATGAAGCCTTCAAAAAGGCTGGCGTGGAGGTTCCGAAGAACTGGAATGAATTCATCGCCGCAGGTCCTGCATTGCAGAAAGCGGGCATCCAGCCGCTGGCGCTCGGTGGTCAGGCGTGGCAGGCAAACGGTCTTTTCGATACGCTGACCCTGTCGCTCGGCGGCAAGGACCTCTACGAGAAGGTTTACAAGGATAAGGACGCCGAAGTGGCGGCGGGCCCGGAGATGGCGAAGATTTTCGCTGCCGCCGATGAGGCGCGCAAGCTTGCCAAGGGCTCCAACGTACAGGACTGGAACCAGGCAACCAACATGGTCATTACCGGCAAGGCTGGCGGCCAGGTCATGGGTGACTGGGCACAGGGCGAGTTCCAGCTGGCCGGTCAAAAAGCCGGGACGGATTATTCCTGCCTTCCGGGCCTTGGCCTCAATGAATATCTGACGACCGGCGGCGACGCCTTCTACTTCCCGCTGCTCAAGGACGAAGCAAAGTCCAAGGCGCAGGAGGTTCTGGCTGAAACCATCGTCGATCCAAAAACGCAGGTTGCCTTCAACCTCAAGAAAGGGTCGCTGCCTATCCGTGGCGACGTGGACCTCAATTCGGCAAACGATTGCATGAAGAAGGGTCTTGCCATTCTTTCCAAGGGCAACGCGCTCACCAGCACCGACCAGTTGATTTCTGCCGATACGCAGAAGCAGAAGGAAGACCTGATGGCTGAATTCTTCGCGAGTTCGTCCATGACGGCTGCTGATGCGCAGAAACGCTTCGCGGGCATTATCTCCTCCGCCGACTGAGGATCAATCGAGCGAAACCGGCAGGCCGAAAACCTGCCGGTCTCTCACCGAATATGGTGCTTTAATTGCACCTGTAACGATGTAGTCGATGTTTTCGGCGCATCCGGCAACGATTGATAGGAGTGTCAAATGGCGGCAAAAAGCCATTCCGGGCGTCCAAACCAGTTATTTCGCAATCTCAATTCCAAGATTGCATCTATTCCTTTGATACTGACCGCAATGGTCATCTTTTTAGGGGGCACGATCTGGACGGTCGTTTATTCTTTCACCAATTCCAAGCTGCTTCCGCGGGCGACCTTCATTGGTTTCGAGCAATATGAACGCCTTTGGGCGGCCCCGCGATGGATCGTCTCTATCCAGAACCTCGCCATTTACGGCGTGCTGTCGCTTATCTTCAGCCTCGTCATCGGCTTCGTGCTTGCGGCATTGATGGACCAGAAGATCCGGTTCGAAAACACCTTCCGCACGATCTTCCTTTATCCCTTTGCGCTTTCTTTCATCGTCACCGGCCTTGTCTGGCAGTGGCTGCTCAATCCGGAATTCGGCATTCAATCCGTCGTGCGCTCCATGGGCTGGGAAAGCTTCACCTTCGATCCGCTCTACAATTCGCAGATCGTGATTTACGGCATTCTCATTGCGGCGCTCTGGCAGGGCACGGGCCTCGTCATGTGCCTCATGCTCGCAGGCTTGCGTGGCATCGATGAGGATATCTGGAAAGCTGCGCGGGTGGACGGTATTCCCATGTGGAAGACCTATCTTCTGATCGTCATTCCCATGATGCGTCCGGTCTTCATCACCACTCTCGTCATCATCGCCAGCGGCATCGTCAAGGTTTACGATCTCGTGGTGGCGCAGACCAGCGGCGGTCCGGGCATCGCCTCGGAAGTGCCTGCGAAATACGTTTATGACTATATGTTCCAGGCACAGAATCTGGGGCAGGGCTTCGCGGCTTCCACCATGATGCTTCTCACCGTCGCCATCATCATCATTCCATGGGCTTACCTCGAATTCGGAGGGCGCAAGCGTGGCTAATATCAGCACTCTCAATACCGTTGCCGCTGGCGCGGATGCCGTTTCCGATCAGCTGAGCGGCCCTCGCGGGCGCAAACCGCGCAAGACGCTGTCGCGTCGAAACATCATTCTCTACGGCACGCTCATAGTCGCAGCGCTTTACTATCTGCTGCCGCTCTACGTGATGGTCGTCACATCATTGAAGGGCATGCCGGAAATCCGTCTCGGCAACATCTTCGCGCCGCCGGTGGAAATCACCTTCGAGCCCTGGGTCAAGGCATGGGCCAATGCCTGCACGGGTCTGAACTGCGATGGTCTGTCGCGCGGCTTCTGGAATTCCGTTCGCATCATGGTGCCATCGACAATCGTGTCGATCCTGATTGCCTCGGTCAGCGGTTACGCGCTCGCCAACTGGAAGTTCAAGGGCTCGGAATTCTTCTTCTCGATCCTGATCATCGGCGCCTTCATTCCCTATCAGGTGATGATCTATCCGATCGTTATCGTTCTGCGTGAACTGGGCGTCTATGGCACGCTCACCGGCCTTGTCATCGTGCATACCATTTTCGGCATGCCGATCCTGACGCTGCTGTTCCGCAACTACTTTGCAGGCCTGCCGGAAGAACTCTTCAAGGCCGCGCGCATCGATGGAGCGAATTTCTGGCAGATTTACTTCCGCATCATGTTGCCCATGTCGCTGCCCATCTTCGTCGTGGCGATGATCCTTCAGGTCACCGGTATCTGGAACGACTTCCTCTTCGGCGTCGTGTTCACAAGGCCGGAATATTATCCGATGACGGTTCAGCTCAACAACATCGTCAACTCGGTTCAGGGCGTGAAGGAATACAACGTCAACATGGCTGCAACGCTTCTGACGGGTGCGGTTCCTCTGTTGGTTTACTTCGTTTCAGGTCGACTTTTTGTCCGTGGCATCGCCGCCGGTGCAGTCAAAGGGTAAATTTCCATGAATAAAAGCGTTTCCATTCGCGATTTGTCTCTGTCATTCGGCGCGGTCAACGTGCTGTCCAACCTCAATCTCGATATTTACGACGGCGAGTTTCTGGTTCTTCTCGGTTCTTCCGGTTGCGGTAAATCCACGCTCCTCAATTGTATCGCAGGCCTGCTGGAACCCACGGACGGGCAGATTTTCATCAAGGACCGTAACGTGACCTGGGAAGAGCCCAAGGATCGCGGCATCGGCATGGTGTTCCAGTCCTATGCGCTCTATCCGCAGATGACGGTCGAAAAGAACCTGTCCTTCGGCCTTCAGGTGGCGAAAATTCCGAAGGACGAGATCGACCGCCGCGTCAAACGCGCGGCTGGCATCCTGCAGATCGAGCCGCTTCTGAAGCGCAAGCCAGCGGAGCTTTCCGGTGGTCAGCGCCAGCGCGTCGCCATCGGGCGTGCACTGGTGCGCGATGTGGACGTGTTCCTCTTCGATGAACCGCTGTCCAACCTCGATGCCAAGCTGCGGTCTGAACTGCGCGTGGAAATCAAGCGTCTGCACCAGTCGCTGAAGAACACGATGATTTACGTTACACATGACCAGATCGAAGCGCTGACGCTGGCGGATCGTATCGCCATCATGAAAAGCGGTGTGATCCAGCAGCTGGACGATCCGGTCTCGATTTACAACAAGCCACGAAACCTTTTCGTCGCCGGCTTCATCGGCTCGCCATCCATGAATTTCCTGCGCGGCGAACTTGCGCAGAAGGATGGCAAGACGGTTTTCGTCACCAATGGCGTCAGCTTCACGCTGGATGGTTACGAGTCCTCATCACCGCTCACGCCCGGCAAACGCGCCGTTCTCGGCGTTCGCCCGGAGCATGTTCGCGTCGATGCGGATATTACCGGCGGTGAAGTGCACGAGGCTGTGGTTGATATCGAAGAGCCCATGGGCGCGGACAATCTGATCTGGCTGAAACATGCCGGACATACGCTGTCCGTTCGTGTCGGTGGCCACCGTCGGTTTGCGCCCGGCACCAAGGTCAAGCTCGCTTTCGATATGACCATGGCATCCCTTTTCGATGCGGAAACGGAAGACCGCATCTGACCTTTCCACTCCCACCAGATAGTCCCAATGTCAGGAGAGACATATGACGAAACTTGGCTTTCAACTTTACAGCGCGCGCAATTTTCCGCCGCTTTCCGATGTTCTGAAGAAGCTGGCCGCAGCGGGCTACGCCCATGTGGAAGGCTTCGGCGGCATTTACGGCACCATGGATGAGGCAGCCTTGAAAGGACTGCGCGCCGATCTCGATGCCAACGGCCTTACCATGCCGACAGGCCATTTCGGTCTCGACATGCTGGAAAACGATAAGGAGCAGGCGCTGCGGATCGCCAAAACACTTGGCATTCAGGCGATCTATTGCCCCTATCTTCTGCCGGATCAGCGCCCCGGCGATGCTGCTGGCTGGTTCGCATTCGGCAAGCGGCTTCAGGAAGCAGGAAAGCCTTATCGCGATGCCGGAATTTCCTTCGGCTGGCACAATCACGATTTCGAATTCGCCACGCTGGATGACGGCTCCACTCCGCAGGAGCAGATCCTCGCAGGCGGTCCCGATCTGGAATGGGAAGCCGATATTGCCTGGATCATCCGCGGCAATGCCGATCCTCTCGCCTGGATCGAAAGCTATGGCAAGCGCATCACCGCCGTCCATGTCAAGGACATCGCGCCTGCGGGCGAGAACAAGGATGAGGATGGCTGGGCTGATGTCGGCCACGGCACCGTCGACTGGAAGGGCCTCGTTGCGGCGCTCAAGAATACGGCAGTCAAGTATTACGTGGTCGAGCACGATAATCCGAACGATGCGGACCGGCTGATCACACGCTCCATCGCTTCCTTCAACGCATATTAATAGAGACCATTCGGAGTCACATATCATGGCCAAGGAACTTGGCGTCGGCATCATTGGATGCGGCAATATTTCAACCACCTATTTCGCGCTTTCGCCTTTATTCAAAGGGTTGAAAGTTCTCGCCTGCGCGGACCTGAACCGAAGTGCCGCAGAATTGCGTGCCGAGGAATTCGGTGTAAAAGCGCAGTCCATCGAGGAACTGCTGGCAAATGACGAGATCGACGTCGTCGTCAACCTCACCATTCCGGCAGCGCATTTCGAGGTTTCGAAAGCAATTCTCGAGGCCGGAAAGCATGTCTATTCGGAAAAGCCTCTGGTCTTGAGCCTTGAGGAAGGCGAGGAGTTGCGCCGTATCGCCACGGCTAAAAATCTCGCCGTCGGCTGCGCGCCGGATACGTTTCTGGGTGGCGCGCATCAGCTTGCCCGTAAATATATCGATGATGGCGCAGTCGGTCGCATCACATCCGGCACATGCCACGTCATGAGCCCCGGCATGGAGATGTGGCACCCCAATCCCGGCTTCTTCTTCCTGAAGGGCGGCGGCCCGATCCTCGATCTCGGCCCCTATTATATCGCCAACCTCATCAACCTCATCGGTCCGGTAAAGCGTGTGGGTGCCTTGACGACGATGGCGAACCCGACGCGCACGGTGACAAGCCAGCCGCTCAACGGTCAGACCATTCCGGTGGAAACGCCCACCAACATCCATGCGTTGCTGGAATTCGTGAACGGCGCGACAATCACGCTTTCTGCAAGCTGGGACGTCTGGTCTCACCGCCATGCCAATATGGAACTCTACGGCACCGAGGGTTCACTCTACGTGCCGGACCCGAACTTCTTCGGCGGTGTGGTCGAAGCCAGTGGTCGCAACAAGGATATCCAGCCGCTGGAGGACTGGAACCATCCCTTCGGCATCGCCAATCAAGAAAGCCCGAACGGCCCGCGCGCCAATTATCGCACGGCGGGTCTGGCAGACATGGCCATGGCCCTGATCGAAGGCCGCGATGCGCGTTGCTCGCTGGATCGTTCGCTCCACGGTATCGATGTCATGACTGCGATCCTGAAATCGGGTGAGGAAGGCCGCTTTATCGAACTTTCCACCACCTGCACCCAGCCAGCAGCGCTCGGTGTCGAAGAAGCGCAGTCGCTTCTGCGATAATCGTTTTGTCAGTAAAAAGCCCGGCGCGCTCAGCGTGCCGGGCTTTATTACAACAGGCATGGGATCGGGCGGCGATCCAGCCGTTGCAAACCTAAAAACTCAACCAGTGCGGCATGCCTCTTAGCATCCAGATCAGGAAAACAAGCGGGGCGGTACCAACCACCGCAACCGCAATTCCCAGTGCCGTCAGAAACAGCACAACGATCAAATGGCGGCGAGAGGCCGTCGTGCTAGTCACGAACGCGTGCTCCGACAAGCCCGCGGATCATCAGCGTGAAATAGAGGCTCCCGGCAATTGCCATCAGCAAGGCGGTGCCGATCGTCATCAGATCGCTGGCGTTCATGTCTTCATCCTCTCAAATATCGTGAGGTGAGAATAATTCAGGCTCTTTGCCCGCCTATGTCCCGATTGTTTCGTCTTGTTGCTGGGATAAGGAAATTTCGTGGCATCTCCACGCCAAGCATAATCGCTTCACAAGTGGTGCTCTTTGCTTTAGAAGCGCCAAATCCGGTCGCAGCCCACCCGGTCAAAACAAGGGATCCCAAACTATGAAAACCATCGTCATCTGCTCCGGCGGATTGGACTCCGTTTCGCTTGCGCACAGAATTGCTGCGGAACACGAGCTGCTCGCCCTGCTTTCCTTCGATTACGGCCAGCGCCATAAGAAGGAACTGGATTTTGCCGCCGCATGCGCCACGCGTCTCGGCGTACCGCATCACATCATCGATATCCGCACCATTGGTGCCCATCTCACTGGCTCGGCCTTGACCGATGATGTTGACGTGCCGGATGGCCATTATGCGGAGGAGACGATGCGTTCGACCGTCGTGCCGAACCGCAATGCCATCATGCTCACCATCGCCTTCGGTCTTGCCGCTGCACAGCAGGCGGATGCGGTGGCGATTGCCGTGCATGGCGGTGATCACTTCATCTACCCCGACTGCCGCCCTGGCTTCATCGATGCCTTCAACACCATGCAGGCGCATGCGCTTGAAGGTTACGCAAACGTCAAGCTCTACGCGCCCTATGTCACCGTCACCAAGGCCGCTATCGTGACGGATGGCGCGCGGCATTCCACGCCATTTGGTGAAACATGGTCTTGCTACAAGGGCGGCATTCGCCATTGCGGTCGCTGCGGCACCTGCGTTGAACGCCGGGAAGCATTTCATCTGGCGGGCGTCAATGATCCGACCGACTATGAAGACCCGGATTTCTGGGTGGCCGCCACCAGCGCCTATGCGGCGCAGGAGGTGCGCTGATGTTTCGCATCACCAAGGAATTTCACTTTTCCGCTTCGCATCAGCTGAAAGATTTACCTGCGGATCATCAATGCGCACGGCTGCACGGGCATAATTACATTGTCGAAGTGGAGCTGGCAGGTGAGGAGCTGAACGAACATGGTTTCGTTCGCGATTACCATGAGCTTGCACCCCTCAAGCGCTACATAGACGATAGTTTCGATCATCGTCACCTGAACGACGTCCTGGGGCATGACATGGTCACGGCAGAGCGTCTGGCCAAGCATTTCTACGACTGGTGCAAGGAACGCCTGCCGGAAACCAGCGCCGTCCGTGTCAGCGAAACCGCCAAGACATGGGCCGAATACCGCCCGGCAGTGCAGCCATGAGTGCTGCGAAAGAAGCGCCGATCCGCATCAGCGAAATCTTCGGACCTACCATCCAGGGCGAGGGCCTGCTGATCGGTCTGCCGACCGTTTTCGTGCGCACCGGCGGCTGCGATTATCGCTGTTCCTGGTGCGATACGCTCCATGCGGTGGATAGCGATTATCGCGAGGACTGGAAGCCTTCATCCGTGGATGAAATCTGGGCGGAGGTAACGGAGCTCTCCGGCGGCAAGCCGATCACCGTTTCGCTTTCAGGCGGCAACCCCGCAATCCAGCCGCTCGGCCCGCTCATCCAGAGAGGGCATGCGGAGGGTTACACCTTCGCGCTGGAAACGCAGGGCAGCGTATCGAAGGATTGGTTCGCCGATCTGGATTATCTCGTTCTCAGTCCCAAACCGCCCTCCAGCGGAATGGAAACGGACTGGCAGGCGTTCGAAAACTGTCTTGCCGCGGCTGGCGACCGGCCAAAAATCGCTCTCAAGGTTGTCGTCTTTGATGACGCGGATTTTGCTTATGTCAGGGAAGCGGCACAACGCTTCCCACAGCTTCCGGTGTATCTCCAACCCGGCAACCATACCCCTCCGCCACCGGATGATGACGACGCGACGGTGGATGTCGATGGCATCATGGACCGCATGTTGTGGCTGGTGGAAAAGGTGGCGTCCGAGCGGTGGTTCGAGGCGCGCGTGCTGCCCCAGCTGCATGTTCTGCTATGGGGAAACCGCCGCGGCGTCTGATCTTTTGCGCAAGGGCCAAATCTTCCTGTTCATCATAACGATTTGTAAAAATAACGTGTTATAAGATTGTGTTATGACACGTCGGGTTTGAGGCTATGAGGAGGGAACGTAGCGTCATCTGATGCGTTAGATATTTCGAATGGGAGGAAGCCATGTTCGATTTCTTGAAAACGACTCAGGCCATCATTGATCAGGACGAGGAAACCGGCACTTACGCCGATGCCTTGCTTCAGGTTCCCGAAATGCAGCTCACCCGCAACGCCGCTCGCGAATATGGCCATGACTCCCATACGCGTGATTATGGTGATCAACGCGAAGTTGCGCGCAGCTCGCTCGGCTTTGCCTGAATTTGAGCGATTGAAGGCAACCATCTCCGCGCTGAGGGCGTTGATTTCACATGCCTAGGATGGCGGGCAGCCTGATCCAGATGAATGGATCGATCCGGCGAACCTAGTGGACCGGACGACGATCTCGAAGATCGGCTGCCCGCACAAGCTTGGAAGGCGAAAATCCCATGAGTATCATCCCTACAGAGCCGACCCCAAACCAGCCACCCATTCCGCCAGACCCGGAATTCCCACCGGTCAAAGAGCCGGAGCCCGATAGGCTCCCTGATGAAGTGCCGGAACCCAACCCGGACGAAAACGACGAACCTCCGAAAGTTTTCTGATCTGTTATTTGAAAGGCTTGCTCAAAAAAGGTGAGCCCTTCAGGCCGAAACGCCAGGGCAAATCCATTGCCTTGCTGATGCCGATCCTCGGCCCCGCCACTATAGCCGCTTCTCTTGCCGCACGCCGCAACAAGATCGGCGCTTCCAAAAGCGAAATCCCGTCTGCTTCCCCGGTAATACCCAGTGCCTGACAAAGCTTGCCAGGCCCGGAGCAGAGCGATCGAAGTACATCCGTCCCTCTTCTAACTTTCATCAAATCCAGCCCGGTCGTGGGCTCCAGCGCGCGGATCAGCACCGCAGAGCCGGATGTGCAGACCAGATTTGCGCACCAGTGGATGCCGTAGGAGCGGTAGACATATAGATGGGCAGGAGGCCCGAACATTACGCGATTGCGCTGTGTCGGCCCATTGAAGCTGTGCGAAGCCGGGTCGTCAGGCCTGTAGGCTTCAGTCTCGACAATGATGCCACCGGTATTGTGAAAACGAAACTCCATGCCGATCAGTTCTTCGGCGACGGTCACGGCATCTCGGGCGAAAAAGGATTGATCCATGCGAGAGAGTTTTACCCGCTGACGCGCGGGGAACAACCCGTTTTCTGAGCGGTTTACGGACATGGATTTCCCAGACACTCAAATAGGAGACGACCGGATGAAGCCTGAAAAAGTCGCGCTGGTTACGGGAGCAGGCTCGGGCATCGGCAGAGCATCCGCGCTGGCGCTCGCGGCTGAAGGCTATGCCGTCGGTGCGCTCAGCCACACGCCGGATGAGATCGAGAAGCTTGTCGAAGAGATACGTGATAAGGGCGGTAAAGCCATAACTCTGGTCGCAGACGTATCCGAAGAAAACGAGATGGCGAAGGCCGTGGAAACGCTGATCAAGACCTTCGGTCGTCTCGATACGGTGGTTGCGAATGCCGGGATAAACGGGGTCTGGGCTCCTATCGATGATTTGAAGACCGAAGAGTGGGATAAGACCATCAACGTCAATCTGCGCGGCACCTATCTCACCATCAACAAAACAGTGCCTCATATGAAAAATGCCGGTGGCGGATCGATCATCATCGTGTCCTCCATCAATGGCACGCGAACCTTCACCTCACCGGGCGCCACGGCCTATTCGGTAACGAAAGCCGGGCAGCTTGCCATGGCCCAGCAATTGGCGCTGGAACTCGGACAGCACAATATTCGCGTCAATGCCGTGTGCCCCGGCGCTATCGAAACCTCCATCGATGACAACACGCACATTCGGGATGCGGATGAGACAGAGGTGCCGGTGGAGTGGCCGGAAGGGGATATCCCGATCACCGGCGGCAAGGCAGGGCGTGCCGACGAGGTGGCTGATCTCATCGTGTTTCTGGCCAGCGATAAGTCTCGTCACATCACCGGTTCACCGGTCTGGATCGATGGCGGGCAGGGGCTTTTGCGATGAGGCCAGAGGCTTCGTGCGCAAAACTCACTTCCTTGTGTTCGTATGATTAACGAACTCGTAACGTAAATTCACGACTCTTTGTCCAGTTGGGTGATTGCCGTTATGCGGTCACCTTCTTTATTTACGACACCGCGTAGAGAGACGGGCAAAGACGTTCCATGAGCAATTCACTTCTTTCGGGTTTCGCATTCACGAAGCTTCGAAACATTATGATGTCATCATCGAAGGCAGCGGCGATTGTCGCGCTGTGCGCGTCGCTTGCCGCCTGTACGTCCATGGGTTTCGATAGCGCTTCCAAGGAGCCGCCGAAGCTTTCCTCCAAGGCCATCGCCGCCATGTCCTCCAAGGGCATGAAGCCGGAAAGCCCTGTTCTGGTGAGAATTTTCAAGCAGGAGAGCGAGCTCGAAGTCTGGAAGGTAGACAAGACCGGCAACTACGCGCTGTTAAAGGCATATCCCATGTGCCGCTGGTCCGGTAAGCTCGGACCGAAGACGAAGAGCGGCGACCGTCAGGCACCGGAGGGCTTCTACCATGTCTCTTCCGGCATGCTGAACCCCAATTCGCAATATTACGTGTCCTTCAATCTCGGCTATCCGAACCGGCTTGAATCGGCGCTTGGCTATACGGGCGAGGCGCTGATGGTGCATGGCGCCTGTTCTTCCTCCGGCTGTTACGCCATGACCGACCAGCAGGTCGGAGAGATTTATGCGATTGTCGAGCGCGCCCTGAAGGGCGGGCAGGATCGCTTTCAGGTTCAGGCCTATCCCTTCCGCATGACGGCAAAGAACATGGCCGCGCATAAGGACGATCCGAATTTCGCCTTCTGGCGCACGTTGAAGGATGGCTACGATTACTTCGAGATCACGAAGCGTCAGCCAAAGGTTTCGGTTTGCGGACGCCGTTACGTCTTCAATACCGAGTTTTCCGGCGGAGAGCCGGCGGATCCGCTTGCGGCCTGCCCGCCAGCCATGAGCCAGCCGGACCCGGCGGTGGCAGCCCGCCTCACGGCGGAAAAACAAAAGCTTGATGTCGCGATGGCGGAAGGAACTTCAAGCGCGCTCAGTGCTTATGTCGATGGCGGAATGCACCCCAGCTTCCGTGCACTTTTGAAAAGCAGCGGCGCGAAAGACATGGCCGGAAAGGTATCCGGCACGAAATACCCGATAAGCCGCCCGGATGCGGCGCTTGCCGACCCGTTTTCGGCTGGACGATAAGAGTTGATGAGGATCTGGATTGATTAAGAATGAAACCACGCGCCGGAGCTTTCTGCTGGGCACCGGCGGATTGGCGCTGACGGCCCTTGGCGGCTGCACCACCACGCCGCGTGAAACAGTGGAAGTGCGCCCCAAATTCGATCCTTATTATGCGGAAGTCTACGGTCCGAAGCCGGACGAGCAGTTCCCGCTACCCGCCATTCCCTATGAGAAGATCGACCGCCGCTTCTATCGCCAGATGGTGGACAATCCCACCGGTGAGCGCCCCGGCACAATCGTCGTGGATACCGCGAACCACTTCCTCTATCTCACCTATGAGAATAATCAGGCCATGCGTTATGGCGTCGGTCTCGGTCGTCAGGGCTTCGAATGGTCGGGCAGGGGCGTCATTCAGTACAAGCGCCAGTGGCCGCGCTGGACACCGCCCGATGAGATGATCGCGCGCCAGCCGGAACTTCAACCCTACAGCTCCGCCAATGGCGGCATGGCTCCCGGGCTCATGAACCCGCTTGGCGCACGCGCGCTCTATATCTTCAAGGATGGTCAGGACACGATCTATCGTCTTCACGGTTCGCCGGAGTGGTGGACCATCGGCAAATCGGTTTCATCCGGCTGCGTGCGCCTGATGAATCAGGATATCGTCGATCTCTACAACCGCGTACCGGATGGAACGCCTATCGTCGTGACGTCGCTTGCACCTCCGGCGGCAGCGCCGGTGGTTGCCGGACTGCCCGGCGCTTATTGATGTGATGAAAAGGTGAGGGAGCGTCTTACAGCGCTTCCCACTCCACGCAAATCCGCGTGCCGGAATGTGGCTTGAGTGCGCCCTGTTCGATGGTCGCCTTCAGGCTCTGGGCCATAGCCGAGATCAGCTTGGTGCCGAGACCTGTTCCCTTCGGCTTCGCGCCCGCCTGCATGCCGACGCCATCATCTTCGACAGTCAGCTGAATTTTGTCGTCCTGTCGTCTCAGCGCAATGCGAATATCGCCGGTCGTGCCAGGATAGGCATATTTAAGCGCGTTTGTCGTAAGCTCAGTGACGATAACACCAAGCGCCACCGCCTGATCGGGCGCTGCCTTGATGGTTTCCATATCGGTCTTGATGCGGATTTTATCGCTGTCCGGAACGGATTTCGCCAGTTCGTTGATGATGGACGAGAGATAATGGTCGAGGTCCACCACGCCCATATTGTCGGCAGTGTAAAGGCTGCGGTGAACCCCTGCGATTGCTGAAATGCGGCTCTGCGTTTCCATCAGCGCCGTGCGCGCCTCTTCCGTCGAGGCAGCGTTCATCTGCATGCGGATCATCGCGGAAACAAGCGAGAGACTGTTGGCGATGCGGTGGTTCATCTCCTTCGCCATCAGCTCGGCCCGTTCCTTGGCCTGAACCAGAAGCCGCTCCGTCTCTTCCTTTTCCTTGCGCAGCTGGAAGTTCGCGCAGGCCTGCTGGATGGATGTCAGCAATAGCGGAAAGAAATCGTCGGCAACCGTCTTGATCACGTAATCCGCAGCACCCGCTTTCAGCGCATCGATGGCGATCTGCGCTTCGCTCGCACCCGTCACGTAAAGAACGGGAATTTCGCGGCTGTGATCGCCTATCGCGTTCAGAAACTGAAGGCCGGTGCCGTTCTGGAAATAATGGTCCAGCACGACCGCATCGAAGCGACCGGCATTGAACTTTTCCAGACCAAGGGCAACAGATGGCGCATGCTCTACCTGAACGTCGTGCCGACCCAGCACCCGCGTAGCAAGCTTCGCGAGAGTAGGGTCGTCATCGACATAAAGTACCTGCAACGCCATCACGCCTTCATGGAACCTGTATCACTGAGAAGAAGAGGCCGAGGTTTCTGATAGCAGTTGCGAATCCCTCGTAATCAACTGGCTTCGTGATATACACGTTTGCGCCGAGATCGTAACATTTTTGTATTTCGGACTCGTCGTCCGTCGTGGTCAGAACGACGACAGGCAAGCGCTTCGTGTGCTCGTTGCTCTTGATCTGTTCAAGGATCTTGATGCCGGACATATCCGGCAGGTTGAGGTCCAGCAGGATCAGAAGGTAGCGATCCTTGCTCACCATGCCATCGCGGCTGGGGCCGAGAATGTAATCCAGCGCCTTGTTGCCAAGGGTGAATGGCACGATGTCGTTGTTGACGCCTGCGCGGCGCACATTCTTTTCGATAAGGCGCGCATGCCCTTCGTCATCTTCGATCATGACGATCGTGACTTCCTGGCCTGTCGTTTTCATATGTCGTTACCTCGTGTGATTTTTCGGAGGTCCGTCGGCAAAGTCAGCTGGAAGGTACTTCCCTTGCCAAGTTCCGAGGCGACCGTAATGTCTCCACCTAAATTTCTTATTAGCGAACGCACATGAGCAAGGCCAATTCCCTCGCCGGGCTGATCCTGATCGCCCGCGCGGCGGAACAGTTCGAAAATCCGCTCAAGATCGTCATCCGCAATGCCGCGACCATTATCGCTTATATCCACCCGCACGATGCCGCGACCCTGCGGCAGGATTCGGGCCGAAATCTGCAAGGGACGGCCTGGCATCTGGTATTTGACGGCGTTGTCGAAGAGGTTGCCGAGAATCTGGTCGAGTGAAATGCGGTCACTGATGACGGTGAAGGGCTGCACATCGACATTGATCTCGCCATCGACGGCGGTCACCTGATGCTGAACGCTGGCGCCGGCATTGGCCAGAAGCTCCTTCAGGTCCACCTTTTCCGCCTGCAGCTTGCGGCGTCCGTCGCGGGAAATCTTCAGGATTGCGTTGATCAACTGGTCCATCTTGCGGGTGGAAGACCGGATGAAGCCGATTGCCTCCGGCAAATCCTCTTCCACGGCAAGGCGGGCATCCTTGATTTCCGTATCGGAGAGCTTGGCACCATCGGCCAGCACATAGGCCTCGATTGGTTTCAGCGAAGCTTCGAATTCCGAAAGGAAGCCCATGATGTTGACCAGTGGCGCGCGCAGATCGTGAGTCACGATATAGGCAAAGCGCTGGATTTCCTGATTGGCGCGGATCAGATCGCGGGTGCGCTCATTGACGCGCTCTTCCAGTCCCTGGTTCAGTGCCGCCACTTCCTCGCGCGAGCTCATCAGTTCGCGGACATATTTTGCAATCAGCGTCAGCGCGCCGCCGACCACTGCGATAATAGCGATGGCGCCGCCAATCGTCACCCAGCGCAGATTGCTCGCCGCGCTCAACTGTTCGGATACGATCACCCGCAGGCGGTCATCCGTCATGTCTTGGTAGTAATCGAGCGTTTCGCGGATGTCGCGCATATACATGAGGCCGGTGTCGGCTCGCACGATGTCGATTGCCGCATCCGCCTGTCCCGCATTGACGAGATCGAGGGTGCGGCCGATTTCTTCCAGCTTGGCATCCAGCGCCGTTTGCAAACGCGGCAGGCTGGACATGTAGGCGGGCCGGTTGCCGATACGCTCGACTAGACGCGCACGTTTTTCGGCAAGGTTCTGCAAAGCATCGCGATAGGGCGCAAGATATTCCTCGCGACGCGTCAGCAGGTATCCGCGCTGACCCGTTTCAGCATCCTGCATGGTCGTCAGAACATCCAGAATGGAAGCGCGCACCCGGCGCAGCTCAGCTGTTTCCTGCGAATAGCGGTCATTGGACTGCACGAGCCACAGCGATGCGCCGACCATTCCGATGAGGAGCGCAACACCCAAAGCGAGCATGACGAGCGTGCGGCGCACGAATGGAGACAAATTGACCAATGACTTCCCCGGCAATCACAAGCGTACGGTAACTAGGTATATGAGTGTGTTTATGCAAGTTTCCGAATAGTTTCCACAAGCAATGTACGATTTCCGACCAAAGTCCGGTGGAGAACCGCCCTCGTCTGGAACAAATTTTCCCGATGGACTGTTGTTGCTGCGCTGAGCCATCATTCGGGGAATGAAATGTTGTGGTTCTGCGCGCCAGCATTCATTCAGGGACGCAAATGACAGACACTGCACAGAGCGGCTGGATTCGGTCTGAGGACGAGGAGTCGACCAAGGCGACTTTTCCCGAGCTTTTCTTCGATCTCGTCTTTGTCTTTGCCATGATCCAGCTGTCGCAGACGCTGTCGAAGGATTTCGGCGCAACGGCGCTGCTCGAAGCCGCCATCCTCATCCTTGCGCTCTGGTGGCTCTGGGTTCACACGACCTGGCTGACGAACCTCCTGAACACGGACAAGGGTCCGGTGCGGATGCTCCTCTTCGCGCTGATGTTCGGCGGCGTGCTTTTGGCAATTGCATTGCCAAAGGCGTTTTCGGATCAGGGGCTTATTTTTGCGTCCATCTACACCGTCATGCAGCTCACGCGCTCGCTGTTCGGGCTCTATGTCTTCAAGGGTGTCGATCACGGCAATTCCCAGACCTTTGGCCGCATCACGGTGTGGCTGCTGGCCTCCAGCGCCTTCTGGATTTCCGGAGGCCTGACAGACGACCTTATGCTTCGTATTGCCTTGTGGATGGTCGCAATAGCCATCGAATATATCGGCCCGCTGGCGCGTTACGCCGTTCCGGGCCTCAAGGCGCATGAGGACGAGCAGCTTCTTCTTTCAGGCGAACATCTGGCCGAACGATGCGCGCTCTTCGTCATCATCTGCCTTGGCGAAACCATCCTGACGACGGGCAAGACGGCGACGGAATATATGAATTCCAGCCTGACCTTCGTTGTCTTCTGCTCCGCCTTTTCCAGCACCGTATTCATGTGGTGGATTTATTTCCATCACGGGCAGGAGCAGGTTTCCGAAAAGGCAGAGGAGACGGCGGAACCGGAACGCATCGCGCAGAACCTGTTCAATTACGGCCATCTGCCAATCATCGCGGGCATCATCCTGACGGCAGTCGGAGAGGATTTCAGCCTTTCGCATAGCTATGAGCATTCCACCCTGCGGGAAACGCTTGCCATTATCGGCGGACCGATCCTCTTTCTGGCCGGGAATATCGGCGTGAAGGTCGCGGCCTCCCATGTGCGGCCAGTGTCGCACTTCGTTGGCATTGCCGTTCTTGCAGCACTTCTTTTGATCCCCGCCGTGCCGCTTTACGCACTCCAGATCGCCAGCGCGTCCATCCTGTTTCTGGTCGCCCTTTGGGAATATGTGGCACTCAGGAAGCACGCGCCAGCGGTGGCGTGATCAGCAGACGGTGCGATAACGCTCGACAACGGTCGTCAGCACCTCGTCAATCGGTTTGGCGTTCCAGTTATAAGAGAAGATTTCCACCTCCTGCGGCCCGAAGAATCCGGCCTTTTCGATCATACTGCGGAAACCCTTGAGGTCGATAACGCCGTCTCCCATCATGCCCCGGTCGTTCAGCGGGTCGGTGGTCGGCACCAGCCAGTCGCAAATGTGGTGCGCAAGAATCTGGTTGTTGCGCCCGGCGCGGGCAACCTGCTCTTCCACTTCTGGGTCCCACCAGACATGGTAGACATCGATTGCAACACCGGTGCCTTCGCCCAGCCTGTCGCAAAGATCGAGTGATTGCTTCAGCGTATTGAAGCAGGCGCGATCCGCCGCGTAAAAGGGATGCAGAGGCTCGATGGCCAGCGGCACGCCTGCGGCTTTCGCGTAAGGCAGAAGCTCGGCCATGCCGTCTTCCACCATCTGCCGCGCACCGCGAATATCCTTGGAGCCTTTGGGCAGGCCACCCACCACGAGAACGAGGCAGTTGGCATTCATTGCAGCCGCTTCGTCCACGGCACGCTTATTGTCGTCTATGGCCTTGCGTCTGCCATCTTCATCTATGGCCGGAAAGAAACCGCCGCGGCAGTGGCCGCTTAAGCGGATGCCGTTTTCCGAAACAATGCGCGCCGCCTCTTCAAGACCCACGCCCTGCACATGTTCGCGCCAGGGGGAGATGGTGGTGATGCCCTGCTTCAGGCAGGCATCCACCATCACGCCGAAAGAGCCACCCTGCTTGATGGTAGCGAAATTGATCGAGAGACCTTCAAGGCTCATTCTTCATCCTCCCTGCTTCAATGTCTGAAACGTTGCCCGCGCCGCCTCCTCGGCGACACCGAGACCGATTGCTCCGATGACCGACGCCAAGCACAGCGTGCCATCCTTTATCTTGAGGCGCGCACGGCCTGCCGAATCCCGATAGACGTCACGATGCGCTTCAAGCCAGACGGCATTTTCCACCCGCGAAGCACCCTGCATTCCGTCGACATAATGATGTCCGTTGCGCTCTATGTGCTCGAGCCCGAGCAGAACCGCCAGGGCCAGATCCTGCTGGACGGCAATGCCTGCCTGCGTCGTCAAATCCTCTGCAGACATGAAATAGCCGCGGCCTGTTTCGGCGTTCCACTTCTCCACCCGCGCCCGGTTCAGCAAAGAGCGATAGAAGCCCTTGCATGATTTCGAAGAGACGCCGAGATAACCCTGCCGTTTGGCTTCGAGAAAGGCCTCCGGCGTTCCGTCGGATTCATCGATTTCAAGCGCCACCCGTTTTGCAAGGTCTGTCACCGGCTGTGAGAGCGCCACGGCACGCGCAATGGGTTGCTCCACGAACAATAGCGAGCTTCGAAGGCGTTGAAGCGCAGGCTCGTTCTCGATGCGATCCATGAGATCGATCACCGCCGCTTCATTCTCGAACTGCTCGTTGCCGTCCAGCGTAACCTGATATTCAGGCAGTTGTTCAAGCACCGCAGCAATCGCCTTCAGCCGTTCCGTATCTTCCTGCGGCCTGCCGGAAACCTTCAGTTTGAAATAGCGGATGCCATAAGTGTCGATTTCCTCCTGAAGGCATTCGGGCAGGCCATCATTTTTACGTGGCCCGGCAATATCCTCAGGCATCAGCGGATCGACGTAACCAACCGTATGACGAAGATGGATTTGGTCGCGCGGCCTGAGACCACTTAAAAATGCCGGAATATCGAAACCATCGAGATCCGGCGTGGTAGAACTATCGATGGCAGACAGATTTTGCCGGATGGCATCTGCCACCGAAATATCGTTCAGCCTGCAAAGCCCGTCCAGAATTGCCCGATCCACCAAAGCCAGCCCGAAGGAGGCGATGAGGCCATTCAGCCCTTCCGCCGCCGCGCAGCTATGCTGCTGCGGTTCCAGCTGCGCGTGAATGGCAAAGGCCGTTGCGGCATCTGCTTTTTTAGCAAGGTCCACCGCCATATGAACGGAGCGGCGCAACTGTTCTTCATTATCCGCATTGCTGAGGCTTGGATTTTTGTCGAACCATTTCGGCACCATCAGTTCCGCCGCATAGCCGGTTGCTATCCGCCCATCGACATCTTCCACGGTGAGGGCGAGAAAGATTTGCGCAGCCTCCGTCACCGTTGCCGCACCGAAGCGGAATGGCATGCGCATGGAAAGCCGCCGCTCATGAATGGCGGCGTCCGCTACTTTCAGAACGGGAGGGTGCGCCATCTCAATGGACACCCCGCACGGCCAGTATTTCCTTCATCCTGCGTGCAGCATCGTCCGGGTCTGCCAGCACATTGGCCTTGTCCGCCAGGCGGAACAGTTCAGAAAGATGCATTGTGGAGCGCGTGCTTTCCTGCCCACCTATCATGGTAAAATGGTCCTGCAATCCGTTGAGATATGCCAGAAACACGACCCCCGTTTTGTAAAAGCGGGTAGGGGCCTTGAAGATGTGGCGGGAGAGCGCCACCGTCGGCTCCAGAATATCGAAAAACTCGTTATCCGCACCGTTCTTCAAGCTGGCAAGCGCCTTGGAGGCGGCAGGCGCTATGGCATCGAAAATGCCGAGCAGCGCATCCGAATGCCCTTCATCGTCTCCGGCAATCAGTTCCGCATAATTGAAGTCGTCGCCCGTGTACATCCGCACGCCTACTGGCAGACGGCGGCGCATCACGATTTCCTTTTCCTTGGAAAGCAGCGAAATCTTGATGCCGTCGATCTTTCCGGCATTGGCCATGATCATCTCAAGGCAGGTCTCCATTGCAGCCATGTGGTCGCCAGAACCCCAATAGCCTTCCAGCGCCGGATCGAACATTTCCCCGAGCCAGTGGATAATGACCTTGTCATTGGCGCGTGCCAGCACGCGGGCATAGGTTTCCAGATAATCGTCGGGGGAGCGTGCGCTGGCAGCAAGCGCGCGGCTTGCCATCAAAATCACCCTGCCGCCTTCTCCCTGCACGAAATCCAGCTGTTCGTGGTAGGCGTCCACAATCTGGTCGAGGCTGTAGCCGGTGCCGGTCAGGTGGTCCGTTCCTACGCCGCAGGCGATCAGAGCATCCGTGCGTGTCGCGGCCTCTTTCAGTGAGCGGGAGATCAACTCCTGCGCCTGCGGCCACGCCAGACCCATGCCGCGCTGGGCAGTGTCCATCGCCTCGGCAACGCCAAGCCCCAGATCCCAGAGACGGTGGCGGAAGCGCAGTGTGCCATCCCAGTCGATAGCCGGTGTCAGCCATGGGTCGTTATCCGCAAAGGGATCGGCCACCACATGCGCTGCGGCAAATGCCACGCGGTTGAAGTCGGACGCGCTCCGCTTTTCAAGTGCAATCGGGTTTCCCGTCAGCTTGTAGAGTTCAATCGAGCGATCATCTTTGGGTAGCTTGAGTTCGGTCATTTCCGCTCTCCTCAGGCAATGGCTGGAACGTCGAGCCAGCGGCGCTCCTTCCAGGACTGGATGCCGAGCTCTGCCAACTGAACGCCCTTTACGCCTTCCATCAGGCCGTAAGGCCATGGGTCGTTATCGACCAGATGGCGCACGAACATTTCCCACTGCGCCTTGAAGCCGTTGTCGTAAACGACGTTGTCCGGCACTTCCTGCCAAGTCTTATAGAAGTCGATTGTCTGCGGCTGGTCCGGGTTCCAGACAGGCTTAGGTGTGTTGGTGCGGTGCTGGGTATAGCATTTCGTCAGGCCCGCAACCGCGGAGCCATGGGTACCATCCACTTGGAACGTCACCAGATCGTCGCGGCGCACACGCACTGCCCAGGACGAGTTGATATGCGCAATCACACCGCCTTCAAGCTCGAAGGTGGCATAGGCCGCGTCGTCGGCATCGGCCACATAGGCATTGCCCTGCTCATCGAAGCGCTGCGGAATATGCGTGGCACCGAGGCAGCTGACAGATTTCACCTCCCCGAACAGATTGTCGAGCACATAACGCCAGTGGCACAGCATATCGAGAATAATGCCGCCGCCGTCTTTGTGCCGGTAGTTCCAGGAAGGCCGCTGCGCAGGCTGCCAGTCTCCCTCGAAAACCCAATAGCCAAACTCGCCGCGCACGGAGAGGATTTTACCGAAAAAGCCGCTGTCGCGCAGCATCGCCAGCTTTCTCAGGCCCGGAAGAAACAGCTTGTCCTGCACCACGCCGTGCTTGATGCCAGCGCTCTCCGCCAGCTTCGCCACCGCAATCGCCTCCTCCATCGTGTCGGCAATCGGCTTTTCGCAATAAACGTTCTTTCCGGCCTTGATCGCTTTGGTCAGCAGGCTGCCGCGCATCTGCGTTGTGCCCGCATCGAAGAAAAGCGTGTCCTCGGGGTTGGCAAGCGCTGCGTCGATATCCGTCGTCCAGCGCGAAACATTGTGCTTCTTCGCAATCGCCTCGATTTTTTCGCCGTTGCGGCCGACCAGAATCGGGTCGAGCATGACCTTTTCACCGCTTTTCAGCGTCACGCCGCCCTGATCGCGGATGGCCAGAACGGAGCGCACGAGGTGCTGGTTATATCCCATGCGGCCAGTGATGCCATGCATGATGACGCCAATACGTTTCATGAAAAATCCTCCCAATAGCGCCTATCTCCCGTGCAGGCGCTCTTCATGTCCGTCGGTCATTTGTAACCGTTTGGTTATTTGTGGTCGCGAAATCGCAATTCTGTCAAGGAGATTTTGAGCCAGAAAAGCATGGGGAATTTTTCGCTTATCTCGTACCGAGCGAAAGCCTTCGGCGCGCGACGTCGATTGCTTTCGCACTTGCGAATGCTCGAATGCTTGTTCTTGTTGATGAAATAGGAACGGGGTGCTTAAAGTGGCCGCAGTGCAGCAATCACCGTGTTGACGATGTGCTGGCCCCAGCGCTCAAGTTCAGCCGGTGCCGCAAGATCCCGCTGGAAGATGGTGGAGAGCGTGTAGCGGTTGGAGAGATAGAAAAATCCAAGCGACGCGATCGTCAGATAGACATCCACCGCATCGAGGTCCGCACGAAAATCCCCCGTCGTTTCGCCGCGTCGAAGCACGCCTTCCAGTTCCGAGATGAAGTTCGAGTGCATTTCCGGTATCGATTGAGATTGCCGCAAATATCTGGCTTGATTGAGGTTTTCGGTCGCCAGAATGCTCAGAAATTCCGGGTGATCGAGGAAATAGTGCCAAGTAAACAGCGCCAGTTCCCGCAGGCCTTCCACGGGCTGTTTGCGGGCAAGGTCCAGCCTGTGTTCCGCGTTTCTGATATGGCGATAGGCATCTTCCAGCACGGCCAGATAGAGCGCGTCCTTGTCTCCGAAGTAGTGATAGATCATCCGCTTGTTGGTGCCGGCGCGACGGGCCACCACGTCGATACGCGCACCGGCCAGCCCCTTGGCCGCCACCTCGCGGCGCGCAGCCTCAAGGATTGCGGCACGGGTGCGCTCCGGATTTCGTGACTGGACAGAGCTTCGCTTGCGTGTCGTCGTCGGCTTTTCTTCTGCCGCCGCGCCTGTGTCCACAGTCTCGTTCTTGCTTGTATCGTTCATCGCTAAAGGCCGCTTGACAATGGTGGCGATCAATGATCCCATGTAACCAATTAGTTATAAAACGGCAAGTGTCGTTTACCACCATCATCAATTTGGCATTCAATTAGGGAGGAGTTGCCAATGTCCGTGATGCTTCAAAGGCGTGCTGTGCTCACCGCGGGTCTGGCCGCTTTTTCACTCGCTACATTGGGGGGAGGCTCCGCATTCGCTCAGGCAGCACGGCTTCGCCTGCTGTGGTGGGGCTCTCAGGAGCGTGCTGACCGCACCAACAAGGCGCTTGCCGCTTATAAGCAGGTCAAGCCGGATATCGATATTGCTGGCGAGTTTGCCGGTTGGTCGGATTACTGGCCACGCCTTGCAACGCAGGTCGCCGGGCGCAACGCGCCGGATCTGATCCAGATGGATTATCGCTATATCTTCGAATATGCGCGACGCGGCGCGCTCGCCCCTCTCGATGAATATCTGGGCAAGTCGCTGAAGATCGATGATTTCGGTGCGCCGAACATCGATTCCGGTCGCGTCGACGGCAAGCTCTACGGCATCAATCTCGGCGTGAATTCGAGTGCCGTCTTCTACGATGCCGCCGCCTGGGAAAAGACCGGCGCCAAGGCTCCAGCCGCTGGCCAGACCTGGGAAGAGTTCGCCAAGAACGCGACCGAATTCGGCAAGAACAAATCCAAGCCCGGTTACTACGCCACGGCTGATGCCAGTGGTGTGGAGCCAAGCTTCGAAAACTGGCTGCGCCAGCAGAACAAGGCTCTCTTCAGCGAAGACGGTGCCTTGGGTTACACGGCCAAGGATGCGACCGACTGGTTCACCATGTGGCACGATATGCGTGAGGCGAAGGCCTGCGTTCCAGCCGATATTCAGGCACTCGACCAGCTCAACATCGAAAGCAACGCACTGACGACTGGCAAGGCCGCAACCGCTTTTGCCCACTCCAACCAGTTCGTGGGCTATCAGGCGGTCAACAAGGCCAAGCTGGCGATTACCTCCTATCCAAAGATATCGAAGGACTCACCATCCGGCCATTACCTGAAGCCATCCATGTTGATGAGCGTCTCCGGTGGCAGCGCCAATGTGGCTGCAGCGGTGGATTTCATCAACTTCCTCGTCGCCGTGCCCGAGGGTGTGGATATTCTAGGTGTTGAACGCGGCGTTCCGGCCTCGGAATCCATGCGTAACCAGCTAAGCCCGAAGCTGAACGATGTCAGCAAGGCCATGGTGGAATATATTGCCGAGGTCACGCCGGGCGTCGGTCCTCTGCCGCCTGCCCCGCCTCCGGGCGCCGGTGAGTTTGCCTTCGTGCTGAAGCGCACGGCGGAAGAAGTGGCCTTCGGTCGCATCAAGCCGGAGCAGGGCGGTGAACGTCTCGTCACCGAAGCTCAAACAGTCCTCAAGCGGAAGTAAAAGCCTATGGCTTTCCGCTCCGATACTCTTGCAGAAGAGAGCCGCGATGCGGCTCTCCCCAAACAGGGCGTGCTGCGCCGGGTTTTCGACCGGAACTTCCACGCCTACGTATTTCTGCTCCCGTGGCTGATCGGCTTTTTCGGCCTGACACTCGGCCCGGCGCTCGCCTCGCTCTATCTCTCCTTTACCAATTACGATCTCATTCAATCCCCCGACTGGGTCGGTGCGTCCAATTATGTGCGCATCGCCACGGCTGATCCGAAATTCGCGGCGGCCATGCAGGTCACCTTTACCTATGTGCTGCTGTCCGTGCCGCTGAAGCTCATCTTCGCGCTGATGGTGGCCATGATGTTCAATCGCGGCATGAAGGGCCTGACGCTTTACCGCGCCGTCTTCTACCTGCCGTCGCTGCTCGGATCGAGCGTTGCCATCGCCGTGTTGTGGCGCCAGCTTTTCGCCTCAGATGGCCTCGTCAACATGCTCCTGTGGCAGCTCTTCGGCTTCGAAGGCCCAAGCTGGATATCGAACCCGGATTACTCGATCTATACGCTGGTCATCCTGTCCGTCTGGCAGTTCGGTTCGCCCATGATCATCTTCCTCGCGGGCCTGCGCCAAATCCCTCAGGATATGTATGAAGCCGCCGAAATGGACGGCGCGGGCAAGATGCGTCAGTTCTTCCGCATCACACTGCCGCTTTTGACACCGGTCATCTTCTTCAATGCGGTGATCCAGACCATCGATGCCTTCAAGGCTTTCACGCCTGCCTTCATCATCTCCGAAGGCTCCGGCGGCCCGATCAATTCGACGCTGTTCTACACGCTCTATCTTTATCAGGAAGCCTTCGGTTTCTTCCGCATGGGGTACGCATCCGCTCTGGCCTGGATTCTCGTTATCATCATCTCGATCTTCACGGCCTTCTCGTTCCTGAGCGCGCGTTATTGGGTGCATTACGATGACTGACGCCGTTACCGCTCCCCGTCCGGGACAGGAGGTCCAGCGCCCTCTATGGAAATCCATCGCGCTGCACACTGTCCTCATCGCCGCATCCTTTGCGATGATGTATCCTATCCTCTGGATGATCTCGGGCTCGTTCCGCCCGCAGGATGAGCTTTTCGGCTCATCCTCGCTCATCCCGTCTGCCTTCGATTTCGGCGGCTATGTTCGCGGCTGGACCGGACTTCAGGTCTCGTTCGGCAAATTCTTCTGGAATTCCTTCTTCATCGCCATTCTGGCAACCATCGGCAACGTGGTCGGCTGTTCGCTTGCGGCCTTTGCCTTTGCCCGGCTTCGGTTCGGCGGGCGAAACTTCTGGTTCGCGCTGATGCTCGGCACGTTGATGCTGCCCTATCACGTCGTGCTCATCCCGCAATATATCCTGTTTCTGGAAATGGGCTGGGTGAACACCTCGCTGCCGCTGATCGTGCCGAAATATCTCGCGACCGACGCCTTCTTCATCTTCCTCATGGTGCAGTTCTTCCGCGGTATTCCGCGTGAACTCGATGAGGCGGCGGTGATGGATGGGTGCAGCCCGTTCCGCATCTACTGGAAGATCATGCTGCCGCTTTCCATGCCGGTTCTGGCAACGGCTGCCATCTTCTCATTCATCTGGACATGGGACGATTTCTTCGGTCCGCTGATCTACCTGAACGACATCAACACCTACACGGTGCAGCTAGGCCTTCGTTCCTTCGTGGACTCCACCGGCAGTTCCGATTGGACCTCGCTATTTGCCATGTCCAACCTCTCGCTGGTGCCGGTCTTCCTGTTCTTCCTCTTCTTCCAGCGTCTTCTCATCGAAGGCATCGCCACCACCGGCATGAAACGCTGAACCGCCCAAGGCACATGATATGAAACCCATTCGATTTGCGACTATCGGTATCAATCACGACCATATTTACGGTCAAACCAACTGCCTACTGAATGCAGGTGCGGAATTCGCCGGCTTCTACGCGGTGGAGGACGATCTATCCAAAGCCTATGGCGAAAAATTCTCCTCCGCCCCGCGTGTGGATGACAAGCGCCGCTTTCTGGAAGACGACAGCATCGATCTCATCGTCACGGCTGCAATACCCGGAGACCGCTCCGCCATCGCCATCGAGGCGATGCGTGCCGGAAAGGATGTCATGACCGACAAGCCGGGCATGATTACCCTTGAGCAGCTCGCCGAAGTCAAAAAGGTTCAGGCTGAAACCGGTCGTATCTATTCGATCATGTATTCGGAGCATTTCGAAACCCGCTCCACCGTCAAGGCGGGAGAGCTCGTCGCCGCTGGCGCGATTGGCAAGGTCGTCTCCACCGTGGGTCTCGGCCCGCACCGCCTGCGTGCGTCCACACGCGCTGACTGGTTCTTCAAGCGCGAGCGCTTCGGCGGCATCCTCACCGATATCGCTTCTCATCAATGCGAACAGTTTCTGTTCTTCACCGGCGCACAAGAAGCAACGGTCCGTTCGGCCACCGTCGCCAATCGCGCCCATCCCCAATGGCCCGGCCTGCAGGATAGCGGCGACATCAACCTATCGACAAAGGACGCCGATGGTTACATTCGCGTGGACTGGTTCACGCCGGATGGCCTGCCGACATGGGGCGACGGACGCCTGTTCATCACGGGCACGGAAGGCACGATAGAACTCCGCAAATATGTCGATGTTGCCGGGCGACCGGGCGGCGAGCACCTTTTCCTCACCGATAAAAAGGGCATGCAGCATATCGATTGCTCGAGCGTGGCGCTGCCCTACGGCCCGCAGTTGCTGGACGATATTCGCAACCGCACCGAAACGGCCATGCCGCAGGCGCGGTGCTTTGCGGCAATGGAACTGGCGTTGAACGCGCAGAAACTGGCAGAGAGCAAGCAAAATGGCTAAGCGTTACAGGGTTGGCATCATCGGTTGCGGCATCGGCAAGTCCCATCTCGAAGAGGGCTATGTGCCGCATGGCGACAAGTTCGAGGTCGCGGTTCTCTGCGATCTCAATGAAGAGCGTCTGAACGCCGTTGCGGATGAGTTCGGCATCAAAGGGCGTATCACGTCGTCGGATGAGCTGATGGCGATGGAGGATATCGACATCATCGATATCTGCACCCCGCCTGCCATTCACACCAAGCTCATTCTTCAGGCACTGGCCGCAGGCAAACACGTCGTCTGCGAAAAACCACTCACCGGTTCGCTCGCCGAAGTGGACGAGGTGATGGAAGCGGAGAAATCCGCCAAGGGCGTGCTGATGCCCATTTTCCAGTATCGTTACGGCGATGGCGTGGAGCGCGCGCGCCGCATCATCGAAAGCGGCATTGCCGGGAAGCCCTACGCAGGCACTGCCGAAACCTTCTGGAAGCGCGGCGCGGATTACTACGACAACCCATGGCGAGGACGCTGGGCAACGGAACTGGGCGGCGTTCTCATGACGCACGCCATTCACCTGCACGATATGCTGAACTATCTGATGGGCCCTACCGACCGCGTTTTTGCCCGTGCGACGACGCGGGTGAACGCCATCGAAGTGGAAGATTGCGTCTCTGCCAGCCTGTTGCTGAAAAGCGGCGCGGTGGTTTCCGCAACGGCTACGCTCGGCGCGCAGGAGGAGATCAGCAGGCTGCATCTGGCCTTCGAAAACGTCACCTTCGAGAGCAATCATTCAGCCTATTCGCCGGGTGATGGTCCGTGGCGCATTCTTCCCGCCAATGAAGAGATCGGCAGGCAGATCGATGAACTTCTAAAGGACATGCCGCCGATTGGCCGTCGCTTCAACGGGCAGATGGAAGCCTTCTACCACGCGCTGGAAAAAGGCGAGAAGCCGCCCGTGACCAGTGCGGATGCGCACCGCTCTTTGGAATTGCTGGCAGCGATCTACCATTCCAACGATACGAATTCGGATGTTGCCCTTCCCATTACGAAGGGTCATCCAAAATACATGACCTGGCGGCCTTAAGCGCGGGACGGGAGGAACAGCATGGCAAGCAGCATTACCCTGGAAAATATCGTCAAGCGCTATGGAGCCCTGCCGGTCATTCACGGCATCGATTTACAGATCGAACCCGGCGAATTCACGGTCTTCGTCGGCCCTTCCGGCTGCGGTAAATCCACGCTTTTGCGGATGATTGCGGGTCTGGAAGAAATCTCCGGCGGTGAGCTCAGGATCGATGGCACGCGCGTCAACGATACCGCCGCCTCCAAGCGCGGCATCGCCATGGTGTTCCAGTCCTACGCGCTCTACCCGCATATGAGCGTCTACAAGAACCTCGCTTTCGGTCTGGAAACCGCCGGTTACAAGAAACCGGAAATCGAAGAGCGCGTTCAAAAGGCGGCGGATATCCTGCAGATCGGCCCGCTTTTGCAACGCAAGCCGAAAGCCCTTTCGGGCGGTCAGCGCCAGCGCGTGGCCATCGGTCGCGCAATCGTCCGCGAACCGAAAATCTTCCTGTTCGATGAGCCCCTGTCGAACCTCGACGCCGAGTTGCGCGTGCAGATGCGCGTCGAAATCGCCAAGCTGCATCAGACGCTGGGCAGCACGATGATCTATGTCACTCACGATCAGGTGGAAGCCATGACCATGGCCGACAAGATCGTCGTCTTGAGAGACGGTCGCATCATGCAGGTGGGGCGCCCGCTCGATCTCTACAACAACCCCGCCAACCAGTTCGTGGCGGGTTTCATCGGCTCACCCAAGATGAACTTCCTTCAGGCCAGCCTCTCAGCCTCGGACAGTTCCCGCCGAACGATAGACGTCGCCGGACGCCAGATCGTCCTAGACCGTCCGCTGGATGCGAAGAGCGGTGAAAAACTCACCTTCGGCATCCGCCCGGAACACATTCAACCCCAGTCCCAATCCGCCAACCTCGGCGAAGGCACCATCCAACTGGTCGAACACCTCGGCGGCTCAACCGTCATCTATACTAGCACCAGCGATGGTCAGCCTGTGACGGTGCTGCTCGAAGGGCAAAAGCCGCTACGCATCGGCGAAACAGTCCCACTCGCGTTCGATCTCGCCAATGCCCATGTATTCGGGGAGGATGGACGGCGGGTTTGAGGGGGGCGGATACAGGCAGCAATTCAAATTTAGAGCAAGCTTCATCACGCCTATGCTAAGCAAACTCAGCGTAGGAATAGAGCACACCGCTCGGCAAGAGAGGCGAGTGGTATCTCACCCAGCCTTGCGCGCACAGATCGCGTAACGGTGCTGTATCCCCCGCGCTGCTGCCTTGAGGAAATTCCAGTTTTTTGCCTGGCTTTTGTGAACCTCGCGCAGATCGGTATCGATGGTGACGTCTTCGAAGCCGACTTCGCGCAGAAGTGCCGCCACGGCATCGGCGCGGGCGCCGTTTGAGAAATAGACGCGGGAGAGGATGCTGTTATGCGTTGCCATCATTTCGGCAGGCGCATGCAGCGGATCGGCCTTCAATAGGCCGCGTTTCTGCAGCCAGTTGGCAAGGTCCTTCAACAGCTTTTCGGTGAAGCTGACATTGACGAAGTCGCCGTCGACGATCAGTAGCCTGCCGCCTGGTTTGAGAACGCGCTGCCACTCTATGAAAGCGGCTTTCGGATCGACCAAAGTCCAGACCAGATGGCGGTTGATCACCGCGTCATAGGTGTCATCCGGCTCCATGGTGTTTTCCGCGTCGCCCATGCGGAACGTGATAGTGCGGTTGCGGCTTTTTGCCTTGGCCTTGGCGCGTTCCAGCATCGGTTCGGCCCAGTCGAGACCGGTCACGCGGAAGCCGAGGTCGTCCATCAGGTGAGACACGACGCCGGTGCCGCTTGCAAGATCGAGCGCCTGTCTACCCTCGCCCTTGCCCAGATGCTTCAGCACCAGCCGGTGCCAGGCGGCGCGCTCCTCCTCCGAGAAGATTTCGTGGCCGGGCGAAAGATCAAAGGTTGCCGCGCGGGCAGACCAATAGGCCTTGATCTCGTCTTTCAGCCCGAAGTTGCTTCCAAAACTATTTGCACTTTCCATGCCGACCAACCTCGCAACTGTAGTTGAGAATGTCTCTAAAAGATAAAACTTGACGAACGCAATCATAAAATCTTAAAGCGCCCGAAGTTTTGTTGGAGAACTATTTCAATGCGCATTACAGGCAAATCCGCCGTTCTTGCAATGGGCCTTCTGGTATCCACCGTTTGGCCTGCTTTTGCAGAAAAAGTTACGGTCAAAGACGTCACGGGACGTGATGTCGAGGTCAACGTGCCTGTGAAGCACGTCATTCTGGGCGAAGGCCGCCAGATCTATTTTCTGGCCGCGCTGGACAAGAGCAATCCGTTCGAGCACGTCGTCGGCTGGCGCGATGATCTGCCGAAGGCAGACCCTGAATCCTATCAGGCCTATCTGGCGAAGTACCCGGATATCGCCAAGCTGCCGACCTTCGGCGGCATGAAGGACGGCACATTCGATATCGAACAGGCCGTTGCCCTGAAGCCCGATGTCATTCTGATGAACATCGATGCCAGGACCGCGACCGAAGAAGCCGGTTACATCGAAAAGCTGGGCAAGGTCGGCATTCCGCTGGTCTATGTCGACTTCCGTGAAAAGCCGATGGAAAACACCGAGCCGAGCATGCGCCTGATGGGCAAGCTGATGGGCAAGGAAACCGTCGCGGAAGACTTCATCAAGTTCCGCTCCGACAGCATCAAGCGCGTAACGGACGTTCTCGCCAAGGAAAATCCGAAGAAGCCGGTCGTGTTCGTTGAGCGTGCAGGCGGCTACTCCGACGATTGCTGCATGTCCTTCGGCAATGAGAACTTCGGCAAGATGGTCGAGATCGCCGGTGGCATCAACATGGCGAAGGATATCATTCCGGGCACTTTCGGCACCGTCAATCCTGAGCAGGTCATCGCCTCCAACCCGGATCAGATCATCATTACGGGCGGCAAGTGGGACGCTTACGTTCCCGGCGGCAAGTGGGTCGGCGTTGGCTATGGCGCGGACCTGAAGGAAGCACGCCGCAAGCTGGAAGACCTAACGAAGCGCCCCGCCTTCACCGGCGTCAAGGCTGTTCAGGATGGCAACGTCCATGCCATCTGGCACCAGTTCTACAACAACCCGTACCAGTTCGTCGCCATTCAGGAAATTGCCAAGTGGCTGCATCCTGATCTCTTCAAGGATCTCGATCCTGAAGCAACCTTCAAGGAACTGCACGCCCGCTTCCTGCCTCTGGATTACAAGCCCGGCTACTTCGTCTCCCTGAAGGACGACAAGTAAGAAGAGCGGCCTGAAAGCGCTGTGAAAACAAGAGGCGGAGCCGTGATCGCGGCTTCGCCAAACGCATTGAGGATCGGCGAATGAGCCGATGGTTCCTATCCGTCAGCGAGAAGCCGATATTGCGTAGCAATCAAAAAAAGGTTCGAAACCAAATGGTATCCTTAGCGGAAACACAGGTCGAGACGACAGCGGGGCATCAGTACCGCGCCCTTGCAGGCCGCCGTATCATGATCCTGATCGGGCTGGTGCTGGCGCTCTGCATCAGCGTTGCCACGGACATGGCGCTTGGCCCGGCGCGTTATACGCTTTCCGAAGTGATCAGCGCGATCTTCGATCCCGCAGCCGTCGCCAATCAGCTGCGCGTGGTCATCTGGGATATCCGCATGCCGATTGCGCTGATGGCCGTCACGGTCGGTGCTTCGCTTTCGGTGGCAGGCGCGCAGATGCAGACCATCCTTTCCAACCCGCTTGCCAGCCCTTTTACGCTGGGCATTTCTGCCGCGGCAAGCTTCGGTGCGGCGCTGGCCTTGGTCGGTGGCATTGCCATTTTTCCGGGTGCGGTCGAATATATGGTGCCGATCAACGCCTTCCTGATGGCAATGCTGGCGGCGCTCTTCATCCATTACGCCTCCACGATGCGCGCCGTGTCGGTCGAGACGATCGTTCTGCTCGGCATCGCACTGGTCTTCACCTTCAATGCCGCACTTTCGCTTCTCGAATATCTTGCATCCGAACAGGCGCTTGCCGCCGTGGTGTTCTGGACCATGGGAAGCCTGACCAAGGCCACCTGGGCAAAGGTCTATATAACGGCAGCCATACTCGTTCTGACTGTTCCGCTTTTCATGAAGAATGCATGGGCTCTGACCGCGCTTCGCCTTGGCGATGACAAGGCCGCCAGCATGGGTGTCAATGTACGTCGCCTGCGCCTTCAGACGATGCTGACGGTAAGCCTGCTGGCCGCAATTCCGGTGTCCTTCGTCGGCACCATCGGCTTCGTCGGTCTCGTCGGCCCGCATATTGCGCGCATGGTGGTGGGCGAAGACCAGCGTTTCTTTCTGCCCGGCTCGATCATCTGCGGCGCGCTTCTGCTGTCCGTCACGTCCGTCGTCAGCAAGATGCTGATCCCCGGTGCCGTTCTGCCTATCGGCGTCATCACGGCACTGGTCGGCGTTCCGTTCTTCTTCGTGCTGATCTTTTCCAACAGGAGACGCGCATGGTAGCCTTGGCTCTTCAGGATGTCGGCGCGAAATATGGCCGCACAACCGTCCTTTCCAATGTCAGCATGGATATGCTGCAAGCCGGAAGCGTAACCGCCGTCATCGGCCCAAACGCCGCTGGCAAATCCACCCTGTTCAAGCGCATCGCGGGGCTGATTTCCGGCCCCGGCGTGGTGACGCTGTCGCAAACGGAACAAGGCCCGAAAACCATCTGCTATATGCCGCAGGATACGGGCGCGAATGCTGTGCTGACGGTCTATGAATCGATCCTGCTCTCTGCCAAACAGGGCAGCGGCTGGAAAGTTCATGACGATGAGCTTGCCGATATCGATGCGATTTTGAAGGCGTTGAACATCGACAATCTGGCCTTTCGCGGCCTTGGTGAGCTATCGGGCGGTCAGCGCCAGCTTGTCTCGCTGGCGCAGGCGCTGGTGCGCAAGCCGGAAGTTCTGCTGATGGACGAACCGACATCGGCGCTCGATCTCCACCGACAGGTTGAAGTGCTGGACTTCATCTCCGCCCTTGCACGCCGCGAAGGCATGATCGTTCTGATCGCTCTGCACGACCTGAACCATGCTCTGCGCTACTGCGAAAACACAATCGTCATTGCCGGTGGGGAGATGGCCGTCAGCGGCGCGACCGGGGATGTGATCACGCCCGACATGCTGCGCGATATCTACCGGGTGGATGCCCGAATAGAGACCTGTTCGCGAGGACAGCCCTTCGTCCTTGTGGACGGGACAGCTTGAAGATCAAAGGCGGCTCACCAGCCGCCTTTTTAGTTTTGCGGCATAATGCTCACAGAAATTCATGAGGCGATTTTCGCCACCACATAACCGAGGTATAATTATCTAATCTGACCACAAATTGCGCAAATATTTTGCTGTCCTATTTTTTCGGCGAGATTTATTTACATTCCTAAATCGCCATCATACGATGCTGATAATTCAAAATTAGAATAATGAGGGTTCAAGGTGGAAAACCTTGATGCGCAGCGTCCGCACTCACTCCGGGAGCTGGAGGATCGTCTCCGGCTCGACCTTCTTTGGCTGAACCAGCCTGTGAAGACGTGGACACCTGCGCTGGAAAAGGATGGCCAGCCTGTTCTCGATGTTGCCGTGATCGGCGCTGGCCTCTGTGGCTTGGTGACGCTGGCTGCCCTGAAAAAAGTCGGCATCGAAAACGCCCGTGCGTTTGACCGCGCCCCTGCTGGTCTGGAAGGACCATGGGTAACCTTTGCCCGCATGGAAACGCTGCGCACCCGCAAGGAAGCGGCTGGCCCGGCGCTGGGCATTCCTTCGTTGACATTCCGGGCGTGGTTCGAGGCTCAGCACGGCGCGCAGGCCTATTCCGAGATGGGCTTGATACCACGCACAATGTGGATGGAGTATCTGGTCTGGTACCGAAAGGTGCTGGCGCTGAATGTGGTGAACGATACGGCGCTTGAACAGATCAATCTTCGCGACGATGGATTGCTGTCTCTCTCGCTCCGCTCCGGCGGAAAGGCCGACACAATACTGGCGCGCAGGGTCGTGCTGGCGACGGGTCTCGATGGCCTCGGCGCGCCGACCATGCCGGATGTCGCAGCGCGCGCACCGCAAAAATTCATCCGCCACGGCGCAGATGCCATCGATATGGCAGCGCTGAAAGGCAAGCGAGTTTCGGTCGTAGGCGCTGGAGCGTCTGCCATGGACAATGCAGCGGCGGCGCTGGAAGCGGGTGCTGCGCGCGTCGATATTTTCGTGCGGCGGGCCGATATTCCCCGCATCGACAAATTTACCGGCGTCGGCAGCCAGGGCATGACGCAGGGCTATCTCGGCCTGCCGGATGAGGACAAGTGGGTCTACATGGTGGCCGGGGAGCGGGCGCAGATACCGCCACCGCGCCACAGTGTGCTGCGCGTATCCAGACACCCCAACGCATTCTTCCATCTCGGTAGCCCGATCAATGATCTGGCCGTTACGGGCGATGCGGTTGAAGTGGTCACGCCGAAAGGTCGATATCTTACGGACCTGGTGATCTTCACGACCGGCTTCTCCGTCGATTTCCATAAGCGACCGGAATTTGCCGACATCGCCGACAAGATTTTGCTGTGGCGAGATGCCTACACGCCGCCGCCGGAGTGGCAGCATGCGGCCATGGGCTCTATGCCCTATCTCGGACCGGGTTTCGAGTTTAGGGCGAAGCCCGATCTGGACGAGGCAACGAAAAGCGTCATCTCGCACATCCACTGTTTTGCCTATCCGGCGGTACCGACGCACGGGAAAATTACCAGCGGCATTCCCTCTATCAGCGATGGTGCGGTGCGCCTTACAACGGGCATCGCCCGGTCGCTGTTCGTGGAAGACCGCGCCTATCACCTTGATCGCTTCATGAACTTCGATACGCCGGAATTGTTTGGCGACGAGTGGAGCGACGCAGACGCTTTCGAGGAGGCAAGCCGTGCCAAAGGCTGACAATCTCACACTGCAAATCTTCTATGGCATCTCCTCTCCATGGGCCTATTTCGGAGCGCGAAGGGCGGCTGCCATTGCGCAGGAAAACGGCGTATCGCTGAAGCTGCGACCCATCAGGATCATCGAGGCAAATGGCGGCATTCCGCTTCGCCAACGCCCCGATGCGAGGCAGGCCTATCATGAGGTGGAGTTGCGCCGCTGGCGGGAATATCTGGGAATTCCGCTGAACCTCAAGCCGACATTTTACCCATGCCGAACGATTGAACTGGCCGCGCAAGCGGTGATCGCCCTTCAAAAGGCGGGTTACGATGCGCCCGCTTTTTCCTTTGCGGTTCAGCGGGCGCTGTGGGCGGAGAACCGCGATATCGCCGATATCGACACACTCAAGGAAATCGCCAAGATTACTGTGGGAGACGCGGCGGCAAAACTTGTCGTTGAAGACCAACCCGCTAATATCATCGAAGAGTGGCATGGCAACCTTGCAGAAGCGGAAGGGCGAGGCATCTTCGGAACCCCGACTTACGTCATTGGTAAGGAGCTTTTCTGGGGTCAGGACCGACTGGATTTCGTGGGCCGGGCGCTGAAAGCAGCCAAGGAAAAATGCGAGAGCATGAAGGAGACTGCCGCATGAGCGATGCTCAGAAACTGCACGAAGATGCGATTATCGTTGACGGTTTGCAGACCTGCCAGTGGAGCCGCGAGATTTTCGAAGAAATGCGCGCTGGCGGACTGACTGCAGTCAACGTGTCTTCGCTGCTGTGGGAAAACTTCCGCGAAGGCATTGCCTATGTTTCCGAATGGAAGCGTTTTCTGCGTGAAAACGATGACATTTTGCGCCCGGTGCGCAGTGTGGCAGACATTCACGCCGCCAAGGCGGAAGGCAAGACCGGCATCATCATCGGCTGGCAAAACACCTCTCCGCTGGAAGACAAGCTGGATTACGTCGAGATTTTCAAGGATCTCGGCGTCGGCATCATGCAGCTGACCTACAACACGCAGAACTATTCCGGCGCCGGATATCTGGAAGAAGTGGATAGCGGGTTGACGGGCTTCGGCAAGGAAGTGCTGGCCGAGATGAACCGCGTCGGCGTTCTCTGCGATCTCAGCCATGTGGGCGACAAGACGTCTGCCGATGTCATTGCGCACTCCAAATCGCCGGTCTGTATTTCCCACATCCTGCCGCGCGCGCTTCGGGATGTGAAGCGCAACAAGCCGGATGAGCTGTTTACGGCCTGCGCGGAAAAAGGCGGCCTCATCGGCGTCAGCCTGTTCGCGCCGGGTCTCGCCGCAGGCAATGATGCGACTGTCGAGGATTATCTTGATGCGATGGCCTATATCATTGATCTCGTCGGTGAAGACCATGTCGGCATCGGCACCGATTTCTCGCTGGATCGCCCCCGCCCCGGCCCATGGCTGCTTTGGGCCAACAAGGACAAGGGCACGGCCCGCAAGCTGACGGAATTCGGCAACGTCAAGATCAACAAGCCGAAGGGCATAGAGCGGATGACCGACATGCCGAACCTGACCGCTCGCATGCTGGCGCGCGGCTGGAGTGAAGAATTGGTGCAGAAACTGCTGGGCAAGAACTGGCTGCGCGTGCTGGATGCGGCCTGGACGCCAACGACCTGAAAAGCAAAAACGGAGAGAGGAAATGATGACTGAGATGCAAAAGAGAATTTCCAAGACGTTCCTCCGTGCAGGAACGCTGGCCGCAGTTTTCGCCGCCATGATCGGCACCGCATCCGCGCAGGATGCGTCCACCAAGGGTACCGTCAACATCGTCGGCTTCTCCGGCGTGTTTGCTGATAACTACCAGAAATTCATCATCAGCGCCTTCAAGGAGAAATATCCGGGCATCGAGGTGAATTATCAGCAGAGCAAGAACTCGGCGGAAACGCTGGCACTTCTAACGCTTCAGCGCGCGGACCCGAAGGTCGACGTTGCCCTGATCGACGTTTCCGTCGGTATCAAGGCGGGCAAGGAAGGCATCTTTACCAAGCTAGATCCGGCCAAGGTGCCGAATGTTGCGCAGGCGCCGGATTGGGCGCGCATCGAGGGCGACAAGGCGATTGCGTTTTCGCAGGACAATCTTGCCATTCTCTACAACACCGATGCAGTGAAGGAACCGCCGACCAGCTGGAACGATCTGACCGACCCGAAATACAAGGGCAAGATCGCAGCGAAACTCGGTGATACGCGTGGCGTCATTCTTCTGCCGATTCTCGATAAGTTGCAGGGCGCGGATTATAAGCAGACCGTCGATCCGGCAATCGAGAAGCTGAAGGAAATCGCGCCGAATGTCTCCACCTGGGAACCGGCACCGGATTGCTACGCCGTGGTACAGAGCGGCGAAGTGGATCTTTCCATCTGCTGGAACGGTCGTGCGCAATATCTGCACGATACGCAGGGCGGCAAGATTGGCGTTGCGGCACCGAAGGAAGGTTCCATCGGCCAGACCAACACGATCGGTCTTGTGGAGGGCTCCAAGAATGCGGAAGCAGCGCAGCTTTTCGTCAATTATGCGCTGAGCGCCGAAGCCCAGTCGACCTTTGCCGAGAAGAGCTTCTACGGCCCGGTCAACACCAAGGTCAGCCTGCCGGATGCCGTTGCGGCACGCATTTATGGCTCCAAGGAAGCGCAGGCTGCGCAAATGTCGCTCGACTGGAATTTCGTGGCGGAGAAATATTCCAACTGGATCCAGCGTATCAACCGCGAAGTCATCGCTCTCAACTGATCGCAGGAGTTCCGGGCACCCATGGCCGACCATCACGTCATCATCGACAATCTGGTAAAGACCTATCCGGGTGCCCAGAAACCCTCTGTGGATCATGTCAGCTTCTCGCTTCCACGCGGCGAGATGCTGGCGCTGCTGGGGCCTTCCGGCTGCGGCAAGACCACGATCCTGCGCATGATCGCAGGCCTGATCGATCCGACATCGGGTACAATCACAGTGGACGGGCGCGATGTATCGTCCGTTCCGGTCTATAAGCGCAACATGGGCATGGTCTTTCAGGCCTATGCCCTGTTTCCGCATATGACAGTGGCGCAGAACATCTCCTTCGGGCTGGAGATGCGCAAGATTGGCCGCGCGGAGCGGGAAGAGCGCGTCAACAGGGCGCTCGATCTGGTCAAGCTAACAGGGCTTGGCGACCGCAAGGTGGCGCAGCTTTCTGGCGGGCAGCAACAGCGCGCCGCCATTGCGCGCTCACTGGTGATCGAGCCGAAGCTGCTTTTGCTGGATGAGCCGCTCTCCAATCTCGATGCGAAATTGCGCGACGAAATGCGCGATGAAATCCGCGAAATTCAGGCACGCACCGGCGTCACGGCAATCTTTGTGACGCATGATCAGGACGAAGCGCTTTCCATGGCCGACCGTCTGGCGGTGATGTCTGCCGGGCGGCTGGAGCAGATCGGCACGCCGCGCGAGATATTCGACCGTCCGCAGACGGAATTCGTCGCATCCTTCATCGGCGCGGGCACCTTCTTCGAGGGCAAGGTGGTGGAGACCGGGCTTGCCATGGTGGAGGACCTCCAGACATTGCGCTTCATTGGCGATGTGCCGGTGGGCAGCCGGGTGAAGCTGATGATACGCCCGCACCGCCTGCGGGTAGCGGAGCAATCCGATAGCACCAATAATTTCAAGGGCATTGTCGAGCACATCGTTTATCGCGGCCAGCTTTTGAGCCTGAGCGTTCGCTGCGGGGAAAAGCTTTTGCGGGCGGACCTGCCGACCCATGCCGGTGCCCTTCCACAAAAGGGCGATGAGATCGCGCTCGCCGTTTCCCCACAAGACGTAACCGTCGTGGGAGCGGCCTGATGGGCGCGGCTACCGCACCGGCGCATGCTGGCAGTCAGACATCCGGCGCACCGCGCAGCGTGTTGCTGCTGTTGCTTTTGCCGGGGCTTGCGGCACTTGTCGTGACTTTCGTACTGCCGCTGATCTGGCTGTTTCGCGCTTCGTTTGCCTCTTCCACCATCGGTGCGTTCAGCGGCGGTGACTGGACGCTGACTTCCTACAGCACCGTCATCTTCGATCCGTTCTACTGGCGCGTCGCCTGGAACACGCTCGTTCTTGGCTTCAACGTGGCGATCTTTTCCGTCATCCTCTCCTATCCGATTGCGCTGTTTCTCGTGCGCACACAGAGCAGATGGCGTGGCGTTCTGACGGCACTTGCCGTTGCGCCGCTGCTGACATCATCCGTTGTTCGCACCTATGGCTGGATGGTCATTCTGGGCGACAAGGGCGTGATCAACAGCACGCTTCAATCGCTATCGATCACCGATAGCGTCATCCGGCTGACGAATAACAGCTTCGGCGCGACCGTCGCGCTCGTCGAAATTCTGATGCCTTACGCCATTCTTGCTATGCTCAGCGGTTTCGGGCGGCTGAATGCGCAGCTTGAAGAGGCTGCCGCCATGCTGGGCGCAAACCGCCTCAAGGTCTTTACGCGCATCATTCTGCCCCTCAGCCTGCCCGGCGTATTGACGGCGGCGCTGCTGGTCTTCGTGCTGGCGATCTCCGCCTTCGTAACGCCGCGCCTGATGGGCGGTGGACGCGTGTTCGTGCTGGGCACGGAGGTATTCAACGAGGCTACTGTAACGCTGAACTGGCCGCTGGCAGCGGCACTTTCCGTTTTGCTTCTGCTTCTGTTCAGCAGCATCATCGTCATCTACCAGCGCGCCCTGCGCTCTCTGGAGGCGTGAGGCGGCCATGCAGAACAGAAATCTACTCGGTCAAATCGCCTGGAAAACGCTGATCGTACTGCTCTATCTTTTCCTGCTGGCGCCGATCATCGTCGTGTTCATCATCTCCTTCGACACACGGCAATATCTTGCCTTCCCGCCGGAAAGCTTTTCCTTCGGCTCCTATGCCAAGGTGTTCGCAAACGCCAAGTTCATTTCGGCATTCTGGCGCAGCCTGTTCATCGGCCTTATCGTCGGCTTTGCGGCGGTGGTGTCGGGTATGTTGCTGTCTTTTTCGCTGGTCCGCTACAAATTCCGCGGCAAGGACGCCGTCAACTTCCTGATCCTCGCGCCTTTTCTGGTTCCGCACATCGTTCTGGCCGTGGGCATCATGCTGGTCATCGCGCCGCTTGGGCTGCTGGATAGTTACCCCGGCATCGTTCTGGCGCACCTCGGAATCACCATTCCTTACACGGTGCGTACCATTACCATGAGCCTGATGGCGGTGGATACGCGTGTGGAGGAAGCGGCTTTGGTGCATGGCGCTTCGCCCGCAATGGTGTTCTGGCGCATTACACTGCCTCTTGTGCGGCCCGGCTTGATTGCGGGCGCAGTCATCGCCTTCCTGATTTCCTTCGATGAGGCGACGATTTCGCTCTTCATCGTCTCGGTCAAATCCTCGACGCTGCCGACGGAAATCTATCATTATCTGGAATATTCCACCGATCCGCAGATCGCGGCACTTTCGGTTATCCTCATTCTGATCTCCATCGTTGTGGTCGTTCTGGTCGAAAAGCTCATCGGCCTGCGCAGGGCATTCTGATGATTGTGGAAACCAGCGCTGGACGGGTGGTCGGCTTTGAAGAAAATGGATGCCTCGCCTTTCTCGGCGTGCCCTATGCCGCGCCGATCATTCCCGAGCGGCGGTTTATGGCTCCGCAGCCCGTCGCATCATGGAAAGGCATTCGCCCGGCACGGGAATTAAGCCCTGTCTGCCCGCAAATCCCGACCTATGGACCGGTGGGAAGAGCCGCCGCCTCCAATCTGGAGTTTGGAACGGACTTTCTCACAGTCAACATCCGCACACCTTCCTTGCAAGGCAAGGCGCCAGTTCTGGTCTGGATTCATGGCGGTGGTTACGCAGTTGGTTCGGCCAACGAGCCTGTGCTGCAAAGTGGTGCATTCGCGGCAAGCGGCATCGTGGAAGTGACCGTCAATTACCGCCTCGGAGCGCTGGGCTTTCTGCATCTCGATGGCTTCCCGGATAACCGGGGCTTGCTGGACCAGATAGCCGCACTGGAATGGGTGCGGGACAATATTGCCGCATTCGGTGGTGACCCGAACCGCGTTACCTTTGCCGGGCGCTCCGCAGGCGGATTTTCGATTGCAGCAGTGATGGCGATGCCGCAGGCAAAAGGCCTTTTTGCCAAGGCGATGCCGCAGAGCGGTGCCAGCACCGGACTTTCAACCTCGGATGATGCCCGCAAGCTGACGCACCGTCTGCTCGAACGCTTGCAGGTTACGACTTCGGAACTGATCGACCTGTCGCTTGAAACTCTGCTGATCGCGCAGCGCGATCTCTGCAACGAATCCTATGAGCAGCATGATTTCGAGCGGGACGGCTCCCCATCGATGCTCGGCGTGCCCTTCGTACCGGTCATCGATGGTACCTCCCTGCCTGATCACCCGGAAAATCTGGCCGCAAAGGGTGCGGTTGCGCAGGTGCCGATGATGATCGGCTGCACGACAGGAGAATATGTAACGCATGCGACTGCACAGCCGAAAGATATGAGCTTCGAGGACGCGGCCCGCCTGCTGCATGAACGGGTCCGACCGCTGGGACTTAGCGGTTCAGAAATCGTGGATCGCTACCGTCAGGCGCTGCCAGACCACACGCCCATCGGCATCTGGCGCGCGGTCGCTGGCGATCTCGTTTTCCAGAATCCAACCACCCGTTTCGCCGCGCTGCACGCCCGCCACCAGCCGGTCTATAAATATCTCTTCGGAGAACTGGAGGCGGACGAACTGGGTGCGCCCCACGGCGCGGAAGTCGGCCACGTCTGGTATCGACAAGGAATGGATTTAAGCCACTTGCCGGAGCGGCAGCGACCTGCCGATCCGGACTATGCGAAGATGGTCCATAATGTCTGGACATCCTTCATTCGCGACGATCCGCCAATGACACCGGCGGGCGAGTGGAGCAGGTTCGAAGCGGAAAATCCGGTCGTTCTTCGCCTGAGTGAAGAAGGTACCCACTTTGCAAATGACGTTTTCTACGATAGGACAAATCTGTGGAACAAAGTTCCAAGATAGGTTCTTCGTGGAGCATATTTTTATGGAAAATGGCAATTATGCGCAAATTCGAAATAGGTGCGCAATTGGATTAAGGCCTGCCGAAATAACGGGGGTCGAGCATCATGCATGAGTGCCTATCCACGCCACCAATCACACCGCTGCCCGCCTGCGAAGACCGGGAATGGGCGCGCCGCGCCATCGGCATTCTTCAGGGCGATGGGCGGCGATCTGCCGACACGCATCTGGTAAAGCCGGTGTTCAAGGGGCTGCGCGGCATATCGATCTACCTGAAGGATGAATCCACGCATCCGACAGGCAGCCTCAAGCACCGCCTTGCGCGCTCGCTGTTCCTCTATGGCATCTGCAACGGCAAAATCCGGCAGGGAACGACGCTGGTAGAAGCCTCATCCGGCTCCACCGCCGTCAGCGAAGCCTATTTCGCGCATCTTCTCGATCTGCCATTCATAGCCGTCATGCCGCATTCCACCAGCAAGCAGAAGGTGGAGGCCATCGAGCGCTTTGGCGGGCGCTGCCATTTCGTCGATAGCCCTGCCGAAGTGTACACGGTGGCGGAGCGGCTGGCTGCGGAGGCGGACGGCCATTATCTCGACCAGTTCACATATGCTGAGCGGGCCACCGACTGGCGCGGCAACAACAATATTGCCGAATCCATCTTCGACCAGATGAAGAGCGAGGAGCACCCGGAACCGGAATGGGTGGTGATGAATGCCGGAACCGGCGGCACATCCGCAACGATTGGCCGCTACATTCGCTATCGCAATCTTTCCACGCGGCTCTGCGTGGTGGATGTGGAGCATTCCGCCTTCTACGCCTCCTACATGTCAGGCGACCGGAACGTGACCTGCCCGACGCCCTCTCGCATCGAAGGCGTCGGTCGCCCACGGGTGGAACCGTCTTTCATTCCGGGCGTGATCGATCACATGATCAAGATACCGGATGCCGCCTCCATTGCCGCCATGCATGTGCTTTCGGAGCGGCTGTTCCGCCGTGTCGGCGGCTCCACGGGCACCAACTTCTTCGGCCTGTGCTGGATTGCGGCGGCAATGCTGAAAGAAGGCCGGGAGGGCTCGCTGGTGTCTCTCATCTGCGACAGCGGAGATCGCTATGCGGCTACCTATTATAATCCGGAATGGCTCTCTAAAAACGGGATCGATATAAGACCGTATAAGACGATGGTGGAGACATTCATCGACAGCGGCGACTTCAGGAGTTTCGATGCCACCGGATTACCTTGATACACGCCAACTGGAGGCCTTCGTGGCCGTCATGTCCATCGGTAGCATGACGGGGGCGGCCAAGGCGCTTGGCAAATCCCAGCCCGTCGTAACAAGGCTTATTCAGGAACTGGAACAGGAACTCGGCTTTGCGGTGCTGCACCGCAACGGCCCGCGCATAGCGCCGACCGAAAAAGGCGTGACGTTCTTTGCGCAGGCAGAACTGTTTCTCGGCGGCTTGCGCACGATCAGCGAAAAGGCGCGGGAAATCGAGCAGACGCAGGCCGGTGCAATCGAGCTTGCTGCAATTCCTGCACTTGCGGCAAGCGTGGTGCCGCTGGCGCTGCGCGATCTTCCTGCCGATACCTTTCCACAGCATGTGCATTTGCAAAGTACGGCATCAGAAAACGTGGTTCAGGCCGTTGTTGCGCGCACGGCGGATGTCGGCATCGCCAGCCTGCCGCTCGACAATCCCGGTGTGGATGTGCATTGGATCGGCGAAGTTCCGTGCGTGGCGGTGGTTGCATCGGGCGATCCACTTGCGCAGAAGGACATTATCAAGGCTTCGGACCTGTCAGACCGTCGGCTTCTCGCCTCGGCCAATCCGTACCGCCTGCGGATGCGCATCGATAAGGCATTGAAGGATCGCGGTGTTGCGCCTGCTGGCGTTATCGACAGCAACGCGACCTATGTTTCGCTTTCGCTGGCGCGAAACGGCCTTGGTGTTGCTGTGGTCGAATCCACAACGATGGTCGGGCTGCCAATCGATGGCCTGACCGTGCTGCCGCTGGACTTCCACATTCCTTTCTATTGGGGCGTGATCACCGCAACGGGCCTGCCACTGCCAACCACAGTGCAGAAGCTGATCGACGCTATCGAGCACAGGGCTTTCGAACTGCCGCAGTTCAAGAAGCATGAGGGTTTGCCGACCATCTACTAATGACGACACGACGCATGGCATAGGGAGTGAGGTGCATGACGGAGAGAAACGAAGAGAAATTTGCGCTGGTGACGGGCGCAAGCTCCGGGATTGGAGCGGAAACCGCTCTCAAATTGCTGGATGCTGGCTGGAATGTGATCGGCATGAGCCGGTCCAGGCCGGAGATCAGCCACGCCCGGTTCTCCTTCATTGCCGTAGACCTCTCGGACCGCGCCGCACTGGAAGAGGCGTTAGGCAGCATCGGCACGCTGGATGCGCTGGTTCATGCGGCAGGAATTTTGCGTGTCGGCTCTGTCGGTTCGCTTGATCTGGATGACGGCCAAGCCATGTGGCGGCTGCATGTGGAGGCATCGACGCAGTTGATCGACAGGCTCGTCCCGCGTCTGAAAGATGGTGGAAGGATCGTCCTCATTGGAAGCCGAACTGCACGCGGTTCCGCATCCCGCGCGCAATATGCCGCCAGCAAGGCAGCCATGGTCGGCCTCGCCCGCTCCTGCGCAATAGAACTTGCCCCGCGTGGCGTGACCGTCAACGTCGTTTCGCCCGGCGCGACCGACACGCCAATGCTGAAAGACCCGAAACGCAGCAATGTCGCACCCAAGATGCCGCCTATCGGACGATTGGTGAAACCACAGGAAGTGGCGGCACTGGCGGCATTTCTGCTTTCGGACGACGCGGCTTCGATAACCGGACAGGAGATTTTGGTTTGCGGCGGGGCTTCGCTTTAGAGGCGCGCGTCGTTGCATGGACGCACAAAGAGTGGGTTGCCTGGGCGAGGGGCGGCTTAGAGGAATAAGCCGTCCTTTTTCTGCTTAAGCATTCAAGAAAAAAGCCCCGGATCGCTCCGGGGCTTGGTCTTATCAACCAACTTTCGCCATCGCCTTGGCGGCCATGCGGGCGCGGATGGATTCCACGTCGGCTTTGGGGGTCGCGGCGAAGAGGGTGCGGGTGTAGCTGTGCTGCGGGTTGGAGAAGACTTCCTCTCGGGTGCCGTATTCCACCGCTTCGCCGAAATACATCACCATGACTTCATCGGCGATGTATTTGACGACCGAGAGGTCGTGGCTGATGAAGACGTAGGTGAGGCCGAATTCGTCCTGAAGGTCTGCAAGCAGGTTCAGCACCTGCGCCTGCACCGAAAGGTCGAGTGCGGAGACAGGCTCGTCCAGCACCAGCAGCTTGGGGTTCAGCATCAGCGCGCGCGCAATGGCGATACGCTGGCGCTGGCCGCCTGAGAACATGTGTGGGTAGCGGTTATAATGTTCCGGGCCGAGGCCGACGCGCACCAGCATGTCGGTTGCCTTTTCACGGCGTTCGGCGGCGGACATTTTGGTGTTGATGAGAAGCGATTCACCCAGCACATCGCCGATCTTCTGGCGCGGGTTGAGCGAGCCGTATGGGTTCTGGAACACGATCTGCACCTTCTGGCGCATTTCCGGCGTCAGGTGGCCGGGGCGTGTGTCCATCTTCTCTCCATCGATGAAGAGTTCGCCGGAGGTCGGCTCATCAATGAAAGTGAGCATGCGGGCAAGGGTGGACTTGCCGCAGCCGCTTTCGCCAACGATGGCCAGCGTCTTGCCGGTTTCGAGCTTGAAGGACACGCCCTTGACGGCGTGAACCGTCTTGCTCTTCTTCATGAACCCGCCGGGGATGTGATAATCCCGCTTCATGTTGCGGATTTCGAGCATGGTTTTGTTGTCGGTCATGCCGTTTCTCCCGTAGGCGCGGCGCCCAAGGCAGGGGTTGGCGTACCGTCGAAGAACTGCGAAACGGTGGTCAGGCGATCACCCGTCGCGTTTTCCGGCAGCGCTGCCAGAAGCGCCTTCGTATAGTTGCTCTTGGGGTTTTCGAAGAGGGTCAGCACGTCGGCCTCCTCCATCTTGCGCCCCTTGTACTGCACCACGACACGGTCCGCCGTTTCCGCAACCACGCCCATGTCATGGGTGATCATGATGAGGCCCATGCCGTTTTCGGCCTGAAGGCGCATGATGAGATCGAGGATTTGCTTCTGGATCGTCACGTCTAGCGCGGTGGTCGGCTCGTCGGCAATCAGGAGCTTCGGATTGCAGGCAATGGCAATCGCGATCATGACGCGCTGGCACTGGCCACCAGACATCTGGTGCGGGAAGTGCTTCAGGCGCTCTTCGGGGTCTGGCAGGCCGACGAGCTTGAACAGCTCGATGGCGCGGGCGCGGCGGGCCTTTTTATCGAGACCCATGTGGATGCGCAGGACTTCCTCGATCTGGAAGCCGACGGTGAAGCAAGGGTTGAGGCTTGCAATCGGCTCCTGAAAGATCATGGCGACATCCTTGCCGATCAGCTTGCGGCGCTCTGCCGCGCTGAGCTTCTGGATGTCCTTGCCCTGAAACAGCATACGGTCGGCTGTTATCTTAGCCGTCCATGGCAGCAGGCCCATAACGGCCAGCATGGAAACGGACTTGCCGGAGCCAGATTCGCCGACGATGGCGAGAACTTCACCCGGATCGACCGAGAGCGACACGCCATCAACGGCGCGGAACCAGCCGTTTGCGGTTTCGAATTCGACGGTGAGATTATCGATTTGCAGAAGTGCCATATCAGGACCTCTTCAGTTTCGGGTCGAGCGCATCACGCAGACCGTCGCCCATCAGGTTGATGGCGAGAACGGTGATGAGGATGGCAAGACCGGGGAATGTAACGACCCACCATGCGCGCAGAATGAATTCGCGCGCTTCGGCAAGCATGGTGCCCCATTCGGGAGCGGGCGGCTGCGCGCCCATGCCGAGGAAGCCCAGCGCCGCCGCATCGAGAATGGCGTTGGAGAAGGACAGCGTGGCCTGCACGATGAGCGGTGCGGTGCAGTTCGGCAGGATGGTGCGGAACATCAGGCGCAGCGGACCGGCGCCGGCCAGGCGCGAGGCTGTCACGTAATCCTTCGTCTTCTCCGCCATAACGGCAGCGCGGGTGAGGCGCACAAAATGCGGCTGGAGAACCAGCGCAATCGCGATCATGCCGTTGGTGAGGCCGGGGCCCAGAATGGCGACGAGAACGAGCGCCAGAAGCAGCGACGGGAAGGCGAGGATGATGTCCATCAGACGCATGATCGCCGTATCGAGCCAGCCACGGTAATAGCCCGCGATAACGCCGATGACGACGCCTGTCGTGAGCGACAGGGTGGTGACGAAGACGCCGATGAACAGCGAATATTGCGCACCATAAATCAGGCGCGAGAGGATATCGCGGCCAACCGGGTCCGTGCCCAGAATGTGCGTCATATTTCCGCCCTGTATCCAAGCCGGAGGCAGAAGAACTGCGTCACGATATTGCTGGAACGGCGAATGCGGGGCGATGAAAGACGCGAAGACCGCGACGATGACCAGTGCGATGAAGACATAGAGGCCGATGACGGCGCCCTTGTTTTCGGAGAAATAGAACCAGAATTCCTTCAGCATCTGCTTGCGCATGGCGGAAGAGGAAACCGGAGCGGCGGTTTTGGTAATGGCGGTATCGGCCATGAAACGGGTCTCCCTTTAGTGCCGGATGCGCGGATTGATCAGGCCATACAGGAGGTCAACGATGAGGTTGACGACCATGATGATGCCCGCAATCAACAACAGACCACCCTGAATGACCGGGTAATCGCGACGGAAGACGGAATCGACCATCCACTTGCCGATGCCCGGCCAGGAGAAGATCGTTTCGGTGAGGATGGCACCGGCCAGCATGACGCCGACCTGAAGGCCGATGGTGGTGATGACCGGGATCATGGCGTTGCGCAGCGCGTGGATGCCGATCACTCTGAAAGGTGAGAGGCCTTTGGCGCGGGCGGTGCGGACGTAATCTTCCGACAGCACTTCCAGCATGGCCGAGCGCGTCTGGCGCGCAATGACGGCGAGCGGAATGGTGGCCAGCACGATGGAGGGCAGCGCCAGATGGCTGAGCGCGGACGAGAAAGCGCCCTTCTGGCCCGATAGCAGCGAGTCGATCAGCATGAAGCCGGTGACTGGCGGGAAGAAGAACATCAGCGAAATGCGGCCCGAAACCGGCGTCCATTGCAGGATGCCGGAAAACAGGATGATCAGCAGCAGGCCCCACCAGAAGATCGGCATGGAATAGCCGACGAGCGCGACACCCATCAGGCCCTGATCGAAGATCGATCCGCGCTTGATGGCGGCGATGACGCCTGCGGGAATGCCGATGAAGACGGCAAGAATGATCGCGCAGAAGGACAGTTCGACCGTTGCCGGGAATAGTGCCATGAACTGCTTGAGAATGGGGGTCTTCGACACGATGGAGGTGCCGAAATCGCCGCTCAGCACGCCCTTCAGGTAATCGAAATACTGGATGACCAGCGGACGGTCCATGCCGAGCGCGGCGCTGATCTGCGCATGGCGCTCTGGCGACATGACGCGTTCGCCTGAAAGAAGCGCGACCGGATCTCCCGGCAGAAGCCGGATGAACAGGAACGCGATAATGGAAACCCCGATGAATGTCGGGATAAGCACGGCAATGCGCCGCACAAGAAAGCCAATCATGAAAAACCTTCGATCTGTTCCTTCGAGGAACCTATGCGCTGGCAGTAGCGACCTTTTCGGTCTGCTTCTTGTTGTTCTAGCGGGCCGTGTGCGTTCGAGGGTGACGACGCGCTAAGGTGGAGAATGCATGCTTCAGAACGAAAGTGCCGCGCGCCTTGAGACAAGGCACGCGGCATCTTTTTATTCGTCGGACTATTACTCGGTGATGTCCACGTTTTCGAACGTGAAGTCACCCAGCGGGCTCTGAACGAAGCCGGTCACTTCCTTGCGCATCGGAACGATGGAGAGGGAGTGGTCGATGGTGGCCCAAGGAGCCTGCTTCTTGAAGACAACCTGAGCTTCTTCGTAGAGCTTGGTGCGCTCGGCCTGGTCGGTCGTGACCTTGGCCTTCTTCACCAGATCATTGAATTCCTTGTTGCACCACTGCGCACGGTTGTTGCCGCCGACGGCTTCGCAGCCGAGCAGGGTGTCGAGGAAGTTGTCCGGATCGCCATTATCGCCGGTCCAGCCTAGGAAGACGGCGCCGTCACGGTCCTTCGCCTTGGAGCGGTCGAGATATTCGGCCCACTCGTAGGATACGATTTCAACCTTCACGCCGATCTTTGCGAAGTCATCCTGGATGATTTCAGCAGCGCGGCGGGCGTTGAGCATGTATGGACGCGAAACCGGCATTGCCCAGACCTTCATGGAAAGGTCCTTCACGCCTGCATCTGCAAGCATCTTCTTGGCGGCTTCGAGATCGTAGGTATCGTCTTCGATCTTGTCGTTGTAAGACCACATGGTCGGCGGCAGCGGGTTCTTGGCAGGCGTTGCCATGCCCTGGAACACTGCGTCGATGATGGCCTTCTTGTTGATGGCCTTGTTCAGCGCCTTGCGGACTTCGACCTTGTCGAACGGAGCCTGCGTGGTGTTGTAGGCGAGGTAAGCGACGTTGAGACCTTCCTGCTCCAGAACCTTGAGGTTGGAGTCGGACTTCATGGACTGAACGTCAGCTGCGTTCGGGTAAGGCATCAGGTGGCATTCGCCAGCCTTGAGCTTCTGGTAACGAACGGCAGCGTCGGTAGTGATTGCGAAGACGAGATCGTCGATCTTCGGTGCGCCACCCCAATAGTCCTTGTTGGCCTTGTAGCGGATGACGGCATCCTGCTGGTAACCGACGAAGGCGAACGGACCGGTGCCGACCGGCATCTGGTTCAGCTGAGCCTGCTTGCCTTCAGCGGCGAGCTTGTCGGTGTATTCCTTCGACATGATCGAAGCGAAAGGCATTGCGAGGTTGGCGAGGAAAGGAGCTTCCGGGCGGTTCAGCGTGAACTTGACCGTCATGTCATCGACCTTTTCGACGGACTTGATCAGTTCAGGGAAGCCCATGCCCGCTGCATATTCCCAGGACGTGCCCGGAACATACTGGTGCCATGGATTGTCGGTCTTGATCTGGCGCTCGATGGAGAAAACAACGTCATCGGCGTTCAGTTCGCGGGTCGGCGTGAAGAACTCTGTGGTCTGGAACTTTACACCCTTGCGCAGCTTGAAGGTGTAAACCGTGCCGTCCTGAGAAACTTCCCAGCTTTCGGCGAGACCCGGAATGGGCTTGGTGGTGCCCTTTTCGAATTCCAGCAGGCGGTTGTAAACGGTGTGCGCAGCAGCGTCGAAGGTGGTGCCGGCGGTGTAAAGGCCCGGATCGAAACCTTCCGGCGAACCTTCAGAGCAATAAACGAAGGTTTTTGCGCTTGCGGCAGCAGGCGCAAAGCATGTTGCCGAAAGCAGCGCCGCGGCGATGAGGCCAAGTTTGTATCTCATAAGTGAGCTCCCAATTTTTTGTAACCGGCCCGCTTATCCCGCGAATGCCGATGAAACGTGGTTATAAGAAAGTCTTTACATACTCAAGCGGGCATCTGAAGCGATTCATATGATTTTTGATCAAATAATCAACTTTATGCGATTTGATACTATTTTAGGCGTTGTCTTTAGAATGTTATGATTGTCCGATCTAATAAGTCGGACAATTCGTTCTATTCATCTTTACTTTTGTAATACGAAGAACGCCCCGTCACATGACGAGGCGCTAAAACTTTGGTTGCGCTTGCCCGGTTTTGGAGCGCTACGACGGCGACGTCAGGCGGCGGAAATCTTGTCTCCGACCACACGCCAGTTCACGAGGTTTTCCAGAACGGCCCTGATGTGTTCCGGCTTGCGGTTCTCGTAATCGACATAATAGGCGTGCTCCCAGATATCGATGCCGAGGAAAGCCGGGCGACCGACGGCGACGGGGTTGTTGCCGTCCTCATAACCGACGAGAGCAATCTTGCCCGCATCGTCTCGTGTCAGCCAGACCCAGCCCGTACCGAAAACTTCATCCGATGTGGCGACGGCCTTTTCGATGAACTTGGTATAATCGCCGAAGGCCGCGTTGATTTCTTCCGCTGCCTTGCCCTCTGGCCTCTTCGGGCCACCGGGAACGAACTGATCCCAATAAACGACATGGTTCCAGGCCTGTGCGGCGTTATTGAAAATCTTCTTGTCCGCTTCCTTGCCGTAGGATGCGGTGACGATCTGTTCCAGTTCCATGTCAGCATAGGGCGTGCCCTTGGACAGGGTGTTGAGCTTATCGAAATAGGCCTTGTGGTGCTTGCCATAATGCAGGCCGACGGTTTTGGCGGAGATGTGCGGGGCAAGCGCATCTTCCTTGAAGGGCAGAGCGGGTTGGCTGAAAGGGGCCGCGGCCCGGCCAATGGACGGCGTGGAAAGAAGCGTTGCGGCTGCGGAAGCGGCACCGGCGGCTAGGACTGCGCGTCTGGTCATTATCATGGGTCAGGGCTCCTGATCGTCACGGGGTGAAACCGGCTAACCCTTCCGGGCCGCAAAAGTTTCTTCCTTCCCCGCGATCAGGCGTCTGCTCCCGAAGTTGTTATCGCGGCGACGGGAAAGAGATGACCCGCTTCAGGGTGCTTGGGCAGCTATCTTCGCAATTAATAATGTTGCGAGCGTCATTGAGGGTTGCACGAAATTCAGGAGTGGTTAGCTTACTCGCCGTTGACCGGTGGAGGCTGGATCCGATCAACTGTATCGATACAGGAGGAAGAGACATATGAAGACGATCAAAGGTCCCGGTTTGTTTCTGGGTCAGTTTGCGGGCGACGCGGCACCTTTCAATAGCTGGGACGGGATCACCAAATGGGCCGCTGAAAAAGGCTACCTCGGCGTGCAGGTGCCCACATGGGCGGGCCAGCTGATCGACCTGAAAAAGGCTGCCGAATCCAAGGATTATTGCGACGAGTTTGCGGGCGTTGCGCGCCAGAACGGCGTCGAAGTCACCGAACTTTCAACCCATCTGCAAGGCCAGTTGGTGGCCGTGCATCCCGCTTATGACGAAGCCTTCGATGGCTTTGCGGCTCCCGAAGTGCGTGGCAATCCCAAGGCCCGCCAGGAATGGGCTGTCGAGCAGGTGAAGCTTGCGCTGAAGGCATCGCGTAATCTCGGCATCAATGCCCACGCCACTTTCTCCGGCGCGCTGGCATGGCCCTTTATCTACCCATGGCCGCAGCGCCCCGCCGGTCTGGTGGAAACGGCATTCGATGAGTTGGCGCGACGCTGGACGCCGATCCTTGATTTCGCCGATGAGCAGGGTGTGGACATCTGCTACGAGATTCACCCCGGCGAAGACCTGCATGACGGCGTGACCTTCGAGATGTTCCTGGAGCGGGTAAAGAACCATAAGCGCGCCAACATGCTCTACGACCCTTCGCACTACGTGCTGCAGTGCCTGGATTACCTCGATAATATCGACATCTACAAAGACCGGATCAAGATGTTCCACGTCAAGGATGCCGAGTTCAACCCGACAGGACGCCAAGGCGTATATGGCGGTTATCAGGGCTGGGTAAACCGTGCCGGACGCTTCCGTTCGCTTGGCGACGGGCAGGTGGATTTCGGTGCCGTATTCTCCAAGATGGCGGCCAATGATTTCGAAGGCTGGGCAGTGGTTGAGTGGGAATGCGCCCTGAAGCACCCGGAAGATGGCGCAGCCGAAGGCTCCGAATTCGTCAAGGCGCACATTATTCGCGTGACGGAAAAGGCCTTCGACGATTTCGCTTCGAGCGGAACGGACGATGCTGCCAATCGCCGCATGCTTGGCCTTTAAGCAGGTAATACCGAGGAGATAACATGGCAATTGAAGGAAAGACGACCGACAAGGCAGCTAAGCGCATTCGCCTGGGCATGGTTGGCGGCGGCAGCGGTGCGTTTATTGGCGGCGTTCACCGCATGGCGGCGCGGCTGGATAACCGGTTCGAACTGGTGGCGGGTGCGTTGTCTTCCACACCGGAAAAATCCAGGGCATCCGGCCTGGAACTGGGCCTCGATGAAGACCGCTGCTATGGCTCGTTCGAGGAAATGGCGGAAAAGGAAGCGGCGCGCGAAGACGGTATCGATGCCGTTGCAATCGTAACGCCGAACCATGTCCACTACCCGGCGGCGAAAGCCTTTCTGGAACGTGGCATCCATGTCATCTGCGACAAGCCGCTGACCTCCAATCTGGAAGATGCCAAAAAGCTGAAGGACGTTGCCGACAAGGCGGATGCTCTATTTGTACTGACGCATAATTACACCGGCTACCCCATGGTGCGCCATGCGCGCGAACTGGTGGAGTCCGGTGTTCTGGGTGACATTCGTCTGGTGCAGATGGAATATCCGCAGGACTGGCTGGCAGAGCCAATAGAGCAGACGGGTGCGAAGCAGGCTGTGTGGCGCACCGATCCGGCTCAGTCCGGCGCGGGCGGTTCCACGGGCGATATCGGCACGCATGCCTATAATCTCGGCTGCTTCATCTCCGGGCTTGAGGCGGACGAGCTTGCGGCTGATGTGCATACCTTCGTGGAAGGGCGTCGTCTTGATGACAATGCCCATGTGATGTTGCGCTTCAAGGCAAAGGGCTCCGCCCAAGCGGCGAAGGGTCTCTTGTGGTGCAGCCAGGTTGCGGTTGGGCATGAAAACGGGCTGAAGGTGCGCGTTTACGGCACCAAGGCCGGGATCGAGTGGACGCAGGCGGACCCGAACTATCTGTGGTTCACCAAGCTTGGCGAACCGAAGCAGCTGATCACCCGCGGCGGCGCGGGTGCAGGTGATGCGGCTGCGCGTGTGACGCGCATCCCCTCCGGCCATCCCGAAGGCTATCTCGAAGCCTTTGCCACGATCTATACCGAAGCGGCCAACGCCATCGATGCGCGGCGCAATGGCAGCGAACTCGACAAGGCCGTCATCTATCCAACGGTGGATGATGGCGTGAAGGGCGTTGCGTTTGTGGAAGCGTGTATCCGTTCTTCAAAAGATAATGGCAACTGGATGAAGCTTTAATCATGCAATAGAAAAGCCACCGTGCGATCGGCTCGCGCGGCGGCTTTTTGGAATTTACATTTTAACCCTTATGCTGCTCCGGCGGGATCGCCGATTGGCAACAAGGCCGGATTAAGCGTCGGATCGTTCGGATTTTTGCTATCGCCGGGATCCTTTACCGGCGGAACTGGCGGCTTTTCCTGTACCCTATCCGGGATGCCGGGCGTGGATGTCGGGCCGCGCGGGCTTTCGATATTCGTGTCGTCCAGTGGATCACGGTTTGGCATGGTGTGCCTCCTTGATTAGCGTTCACTTAGTAAACAAGGTCGGCAGGCTTAAGGTTCCAATGACATGGCGCCAGAGCGTATCGATGCGCTTGCATCCGGCTGCGAGGCGGTAATTTTTGGCGTTAACTCTTTGTTATCCATGCCGTTAAAGTTTTAGCTAAATTCTAACCAAGTTTCCTTTTTTGCCATATCTTGGCGCTTATGTTGACCATAACGGCAATCAGACGGGTAACGCATCTGGTTGCCTTGAATGCGCAATCCCGGTCATTCGTGAGCGGGTGGACTTTGGTACGGAGTAGATGATGTCCAAGAATTTCAAAATGCTCGTTGTTGCCGCACTGGCATCCATGGCGGTAACCCCGGTTTTTGCTGCAGACCTGAGCGGCAGCTATGAAGCGCCTCCTTCCTATAGCGAAGCGCCAAGCTCGTCCTGGACGGGTGCCTATGCAGGTGGACACGTCGGCGCGGCCATGCCGCATGCAAACCCGTTCCGTGACGGCAAGGGCCTCGCGCTCGGCGTTCAAGGCGGCTACAATTACGATATGGGCTCCGTCGTCGTCGGCGGCGAACTGGAAGCTTCGCATCTGGGCGATACCAAGGTTGGCGTTCCCGATGGCAACCTGCGTGAGCGCTGGCGCGTGGCCGCAAAGGCCAAGGCAGGCATGAAGCTGGACGATACGCTGGTTTACGGCACGGCTGGTCTGACCGTTACGAGCCTGCGTGACGGCTCCGGCGTTGTTGGTCCAGATGGTATGAAGGAAGGTTATCTGGTTGGTGCCGGTGTGGAGCACCGCTTTAACCAGCAGATTTCCGGTCGCGTAGAGTATAACTATGTTGCGACGGATGATGTTCGCACATTCTCTAACGGCAATACACACCACACCGATATCAGCGACAATGTCGTCAAGGGCGGTCTGAACTACCACTTCTAATTCGATTGCTGCCCTTGGCCGCTATCGACACGCATCAGTGAGCGGGTGCTTTGCGCCCGCTCACTTCGACCGGCATTCTACGCGGGCACCGGCAGGGCTCGCATAGGTGTTGTCAGATGCGTGGTAGGACGTGTAGCGCTCCGCGCACCAGCGAATATGCTGGATTTCATCCGCCGTCAGAACAATGCTTCCGGTGCCTGTGGTTGCCCCGCCGTTGCTGAAAGCGGAAACCGATGTGTTGGACGCTTCGTCAGCGCCTGCCTGGCCAGCATAGGCGGGGTTGATGACGCTGAGGGCGAAGGACGGCGTAGCTGCCGCAAAAGACAAAGCTGCCGCCAAAAAAAGTACGGATTTTCCGTTTCCCATACTTGACATTTTTGCACTTCCTCTTCCGTAGGTTCGGAAAAGCAACGTGGGTGAACCGATTTTGGTTCCCGCGTTAACGAAGTGTCAAAACAAACGTGTCTGTGATGAAGGGTGTCTCAGCTGTTGATTCGAAGGCGCTCGCTTGAACCAAAGCTCTTATCCGGCCTAAGTATTGTTTCAGTAATTTCCTTATGAATTCAAAAGAAAAGAGCCGCCCGTCCTTCTCAAGCGGCTCTTGAATCGTGGCTTCGTTCAGTGTTTTTTATCGATATTCAGATCGGATAATGTAGCGGTCCATTTTGTACCGTGACCCAGCGAAGTTCGGTAAATTCTGCGATACCGGCGGTGCCGCCGAATCTGCCATAGCCGGATGCCTTCACACCGCCGAAGGGCATCTGGGCCTCATCATGCACGGTTGGGCCGTTGATGTGGCAGATGCCACTTTCAATCCGTTCCGCCACGGCCATCGCGCGCGCCTGATCTTTGCCGAACACCGCAGCGGAGAGGCCGAATTCGGTTTCGTTGGCGATCCTGATCGCGTCATCCGTATCGCGGGTGCGGATGATCGAGACGACCGGGCCGAAACTTTCCTCGGTGTAAAGCCGCATTTGCGGCGTGACGTGATCGACGGCGGTGGCATCCAGCAGGGTTTGCGAACCGCCGCCGCCTGCCACCAGTTTCGCGCCATTGGCAACCGCGTCTTCTACCAGCGTCTTGATGCGCGACGCGGCTTCTGCGCTGACGAGCGAGCCGAGAGGCGCTTTGCCTTCGCTGGGATTGCCCGCCTTCAATGTATCGACTTTGCGCGCAAAAGCTTCCACGAACTGGTCTGCGATGGCGTCCACGACGATGATCCGTTCCGTGGACATGCAGATCTGACCCTGATTCATGAAGGCGCCGAAGGCAGCAGCGGCCACGGCGGCTTCGATATCCGCATCATCCAGTACGATGAAGGGCGCCTTGCCGCCAAGTTCCAGAAGGGCGGGTTTGAGATAACGTCCTGATGTTTCCGCAATCACCTTGCCGACGCGGGTGGAGCCGGTGAAGTTGACTCGCTTGACGGCGGGGTGGGCAATCAGGGCTTCCACCACCGCTGCCGCATCTTCCGGCGCGTTGGAAATGGCGTTCAGCACGCCCTTTGGAAAACCTGCCGAGGCAATGGCCTCTACCACCAGAGCATGGGTGCGCGGGCAAAGCTCGGACGTCTTCATCACCACCGTATTGCCGCAGGCAAGCGGGGTGGCAAGCGACCGGACGCCGAGAATGACGGGCGCATTCCACGGCGCCATGGACAGGACGACGCCTGCCGGCTTGCGCAGCGCCATAGCTGTTGTACCGGGGCGGTTGGAGGGTATGATCTCGCCTTTGATCTGTGTCGTCAGACTTGCCGCCTCGATCAGCATATCGCGCGCCAGATGCACGTTGAAGCCAGCCCATGCATCGGTAGAACCGATTTCTTCCTTCATTGCGGTAACGATTGCGGGCGCAGCCTCATGCAGAGCTTCCGCCGCAGCCAGAAGCAACTGGCGGCGCTGACCCGGCGTGGTTTTCGACCATTCCGCAAAGGCCGCTGCTGCCGCATCTGCCGCAGCGCGTGCGTCATCTACCGAAGCGGCGGCGGCGCTCGTTGCGGTTTCGCCGCTGATCGGGTTCTTGCGCTCAAAGCGCTTGCCGCCCGATGCGGCGCGCTGATCTCCGCCGATAAAAAGCTCTATCGATTGCATTCTCAAATCTCCTCCGCGTGAAAATGTGTCATTACGAGTGTTGAAAAAACCGCAGCCTGCCTCCTGTTGCGGTTCCCCCTGCGCACACACTATCGATCCGAACCATCTGCGCAAGATGTTCTGCGCAAAGGATTTTCTCATCTCACGACGTATCACGCCCATGTGTTCATTTGATCGGAACAACGAAGTGCATGGCCGGTTCGGCAGGTCCCATCACAAGCCCAATCAGGAGAATTCCATGCGCGTGTTAAACCTCATCACCCTCTTTCTCATCATCGTCGGCGGCATCAATTGGCTGCTTGTCGGCATCGCTGATTTCGATCTTGTCGCGGCGCTTTTCGGCGGCCAGCAGGCGACGCTCGCCAAGATCGTTTATATCCTCGTCGGCCTCTCCGCGCTTTATCAGTTGATGCCATTTGCCCGCGCAATGTCTGTGGGTGAGACGGCTGCGGAAGCGTCGCGCCGTTGATCTGACAGCTCATAAAGAAATCGATCTTCGCCGTCTCCCGGCTGGAACGGGAGGCGGCACCTCATCGTTCTGCGGCGATGACCTCACATTGCCGAAACCTCATCTTCATTCTGGGCGACCAGCTTTCGCACACCATAAGCAGCCTTGAGGGCGCAGACCCTGCGCAGGACATCATTTTGATGTGCGAGGTGGCGGAGGAGACGACCTATGTGCGCCACCACCGAAAGAAGATCGTCCTCATCCTCTCCGCCATGCGCCATTTTGCCGAGGAGCTTCGCGAAAAGGGTTTTACCGTTCGCTACGTGAAACTGGACGATGCCGACAATAGCGGCAGCTTTTCCAAGGAGTTGGGACGCGCGGTGTCTGAGACAAAGCCACAGCACATCATCGTGACCGAGCCGGGGGAATACCGCGTTCTGGAGGCGATGTCCGGTTGGGAGAAGGCTGTCGGCGTTCCAGTGGAAATAAGGGCGGACAAGCGTTTCATCTGTTCCCGCGATGAATTTCGTGAGTGGGCCGAGGGCAGGCGTGAACTGACCATGGAGTTCTTCTACCGCGAGATGCGGCGAAAGACGGGGATTCTGATGGAGGGTGAAAAACCTGCCGGCGGGCGCTGGAACTTCGATAGCGAAAACCGCAAGCCTGCCAAGCCCGATCTTTTTCGTCCCTCCCACATGCGGTTCACACCTGACGCAACGACGGTTGAGGTGATGGCGCTGATCGATAAGCGTTTCACCGAGCATATGGGCGAGGCCAAGGGGTTCTGCTTTGCCGTGACACGCAAGGATGCCGAACATGCTGCCGATAGTTTCATCGAGCAGTTTCTACCGGGCTTCGGTGATACGCAGGATGCGATGCTGTCAGGCGATCCGTTTCTCAACCATTCGCTTCTGTCGTTCTATATCAATCTCGGCCTTCTGGATCCGCTCGATATCTGCCGCAGGGCGGAGCGTGCTTATCTGGAAGGCGATGCGCCGATCAATGCGGTGGAAGGCTTCATTCGCCAGATCATCGGCTGGCGGGAATATGTGCGCGGCGTTTACTGGCACTTCATGCCGGAATATGGCGAACGCAATTTCTTCGAAACCCACCGTCCGCTGCCATCCTTCTTCTGGGACGGCAAAACAAAGATGAACTGTCTTTCGACAGTGATCGGGGAAACCATCGACAACGCTTACGCCCACCACATTCAACGGCTGATGATAACGGGAAATTTCTCGCTTCTGGCAGGGCTCGATCCGCGCGGCGTGCATGAATGGTATCTGGAGGTTTATGCGGACGCGTTCGAGTGGGTGGAGCTGCCGAACGTGATCGGCATGAGCCAGTTTGCCGATGGCGGGCTGCTCGGCTCCAAGCCCTATGCGGCGAGCGGCGCCTATATCTCCCGCATGTCCGATTACTGTGAAAACTGCCAATATGACGTACGCAAGAAGACGGAGGAGGGAGCTTGCCCCTTTAATGCGCTCTACTGGGATTTTCTCGACCGAAATCGAAAGAAACTATCCGGCAACCGGCGGCTCGCTCAGCCTTATGCCACATGGCAGAGGATGAAGGACGAGCAGCGGCAGGCCTATAAGAACGCAGCGCGGGGTTTTCTGAATAAACTCGATGACGGCGAGGCTGTGTAAGCAAAGGGAGATTGGCAAATGACGATGACATCCCTGCCCGATGGCTTTCGCGCCCTGGTGATCGGTGCCAGCGGAGGGATTGGCTCGGCAATCGTGAAGGCGCTCCAAGAGGACACGCGATGCAGCGAAGTGACCGGCCTTTCCCGCTCCGGCACCGGCCTCGATGTGACCAATGAAGAAAGCGTGGCGGCTGCCGCCGCTGGGGTGGATGGCGAGTATCATCTGCTGTTCTGCGCCACCGGCGCCTTGACCATCGATGGCGTGGGACCGGAGAAGGCGCTGAGGCAGCTTTTGCCGGATGCGATGATGCGGCAGTTTGCATTGAATGCTCTCGGCCCCGCACTTTTACTCAAGCATTTCGCGCCCAAACTTGCGCGGAAAGAACGCAGCCTGACCGCCTTTCTTTCCGCCCGCGTCGGCTCCATCGGCGACAACCACCTCGGCGGGTGGATTTCCTACCGCTCCTCCAAAGCCGCCCTGAACCAGATCACCCGCACTGCCGCAATCGAACTCGCGCGCACTCATCCCCAATCGGTTGTCGCCGCCCTGCATCCCGGCACTGTCGCGACGGGTTTGACTGAAGATTATTCCGCTGGCCGGGAGCGATTGCAGCCGGAGACGAGCGCGCGAATGATGCTTGATGTGCTGGACGGCCTGCAGCCGGGACAGACCGGAGAGTTCTTCGCTTATGATGGCGAGAGGGTGGAGTGGTAGCGTGGTTGAACCCGCCATGCGCCAGCCTCATTCCTGCCGTGACTTGTTTGTTCCGGTTGGCGTTCTTATGTTTTGGGCAACAATCAAGCAAACAAATGCGCATTGGCTGATCGCTGCCCAAGGGCGGTCTGGATGGGTGCGTGCGGAGGTGGACTATGGAAACGACTGCCAAATCTCTTCCAGAAATGGACATGGGCGAAAGGCTCGCCATGATGGATACCGTGACGCAGGCGCTGGCGGATGCGGCGGAGCATGCTTCCAATGAGGGCGAAGTTCAGTTGATGCAGAATTTCAAGGCCATGGCGGCGATGCTGGAAGGTGGGAGCGACGATCTTTCCTCCAGCGATCTGAAGCCGGTCGAGCTCATGTTGCGCCATGCGCTTAGCCTGCTGCACCTTTATATGGAGCGCCCGGAGCGGGACAGGCTTCTGCATTAGCTAACTTCAAGTCCTTGCATTTATTATTTTAAAATACGCGCGGCAATTTCTACTTCAGCCGCGCGACGGCGCGGATTTCTTCGACGCTTGTCGTGGGAAAGCCGAAGAATTCCAGATAGGCGGGGATTTGCTCGAACAGCATATCGGTGCCGATCTGGTACTGGCAGCCTTTTGCGCGGGCGGCTTCCAGAAATGGCGTGATTTCCTGTTTCATCACCACTTCGCCTGCGAAGGTTTCTGGGGCTAGTTTCGATACATCGATGGGCAGCGGATCGCCCGGTTTCATGCCGAGTGGCGTGGCATTGACCACGATGTCGAAGCCCGATGGATTTGGTGAGCCCGCCGAGATGACGGTGTTTGGATAGTGCAGCCGCAGCCGGCCCATAAGGCCTTCCATGCTGACGGTATTCGCATCGTAAATCGCAAGTTCCTGAACGCCTGACTTGGCGAACGAGGCGGCGATGGCCGAGCCGACGCCGCCGGAACCGACGACGAGAACCTTGGCGCCTTTAACCTCGCGCCCCTTGCGGATGACGCCGCGCACGAAACCTTCCCCATCGAACATATCGCCGATCAGGCGTCCGTCTTCTGAAAGGCGCACGGCATTGCAGGAGCCTGCAATTTTGGCGCTGGTGGAAAGCTCATCCAGCAGGCCCATTGTCGTGACCTTGTGAGGCATGGTGATGAGCGCGCCGTGAATATTCGAAAGGCGGAAGGTGAGCTTCAGGAATTCTGGAAAATCTTCCGGCTTGCAGCCCATCGGCACCACGACGGCATCGACACCGATCTTTTCGAAATAGGGATTGTAGATCAGCGGTGCTTTGAAGGTTTCGGTGGGGTAACCGATATGCGCGATGAGTTTGGTGGTGCCTGAAATCATGGCAAAGGTCTTTCAGCGATGCGCCAATTCAACAGCTCTAGTGCCTGAGAATTTCACCGAGGAATTTTCGGGTGCGTTCGTGCTTGGGATTGGTGAAGAATTCGGATGGGTGAGACTCTTCCACGATTGCGCCGCTGGCCATGAAGATGACGCGATTGGCGACTTGGCGGGCGAAGCCCATTTCATGGGTGACGCAGATCATCGTCATGCCTTCTTCGGCAAGGCTGATCATGGTGTCGAGCACTTCCTTGACCATTTCCGGATCGAGCGCAGAGGTCGGCTCGTCGAAAAGCATGATTTTGGGACGCATGCAGAGCGCTCTGGCAATGGCCACACGCTGCTGCTGGCCGCCGGAAAGCTGGGCGGGATATTTATCCGCCTGCTCCAGAATCTTTACGCGATCCAGAAGCTGGCGGGCGCGTTCCTGTGCTTCCGCCTTGCTTAAACCAAGGACGCGCATGGGCGCGAGCATGCAGTTTTGCAGTACGGTGAGGTGCGGGAAGAGATTGAACTGCTGGAACACCATGCCGACTTCGCGGCGGATGGCATCGATGGCCTTGGCCTGATGGCCAAGCAGGATGCCGCCGACGCGGATTTCGCCCTTCTGGTAGGCTTCCAGATGGTTGATGCAGCGGATCAGCGTGGATTTGCCGCTGCCGGAGGGGCCGCATAGAACTATGCGTTCGCCCTGCGTTACCGACATATTGATATCGTGCAATGCCTGGAACGAGCCATACCATTTGGCAACGTCCTGCATCTTGATCATGGGTTCGGCTGACGGGGAAGGCTGGCCGTTGATCATTGTCCACTCCGTAAAATCAGGTATGCTGAGGGGCATCGATGGTTGAATTCCAGACTACCGGGCCGACATCGCGAAGCGTCGCTCGATGCGCGCGCCGATGATGGTGAGCGGGCAGCACATGACGAAATAAAGCGCGCCGACGATGCCGAAGACGAGAAGCGGCTGGAAGGTCTGGTTCGAGATGATGTTTCCGGCGCGGGTCAGCTCGGTAAAGCCGACGATGGCCGCGAGGGACGTGCCCTTGATAAGCTGTACGAGAAAGCCAATGGTGGCGGGAAGCGAGATACGCAATGCCTGAGGCAGCACGATATCCTTCATGCGCGAGGCGTATTTGATGCTGAGCGCCATGGCGGCTTCCGTCTGCCCACGCGGCACAGCCTCGATTGAACCGCGCCAGATTTCGCCGAGATAGGCGCTGGCATGCAGCGTGAGGCCGATGGCAACGGCGACCCATGCATCGAGCCTGAGGCCAATCAGGGCTAGGCCGTAATAGACCACGAAGAGCTGCATGAGGAGCGGCGTGCCCTGAAAGACGGCGATATAGCCCGCCGTGATGCGCTCTACCGCGCGGTTTCCGCAGGTGCGCAAAAGCGCAATGCAAAGCCCGGCAAGGCAGCCGCAGACAAAGCCGACTGCAGAGAGAACGACTGTCCATTTCAGACCGATCAGTAGAAAAACGAATTCATCGCGACCCATGGTAGCCTCCTACTTGACCGGATAGTTGAAGTAGTGCGCCGAGAAGAACCCGAAGATGCGCATCATGACCCAGGAAATCACGAGATAGAAAAGCGTGACGGTGAAATAGACTTCGAAGCTTCTGAAGCTTTCCGATTCAATCAGCTGCGACACCGAGGTCAGCTCATAGGCCGAGATTGCCGATGCAATGCTGGTGGTGAGCGTGAGCAGCACGAACTGGCTGGTGAGCGACGGATAGATGGCGCGCAGGGCCGGTTTCAGAATGATGAAGCGGAAGACCTGCGCCTTGTGCAGCCCAAGCGCAAGACCCGCTTCGATCTGCCCCTTGGAAATGGACTGGACGCCGCCACGGATGATTTCGATGGCGTAAGCGCCGCCATTGATGCCGAGCGCGATGATGGCCGTGGGCGTCGGATCGAGGCGAAGGCCTGCGAGCGGCAGGGCGAAATAGATGAAGAAGATCTGCACCAGAAACGGCGTGTTACGGATCAATTCCACGAAGGCGATGACCAGCCAGCGAAACGGCTTGAAGGGTGAATCACGCAGGATGACGCCGCCGATGCCGATGACCACGGCGAGCAACATGCCGGAAATGGCGAGCAGAAATGTGCCGAGACAGGCCATCAGCAGGCTGGGTAGGCCATCTATGACGGGGGTGAAATCCAGTTGATAATTCATGCCGTCACCTTCGCGGTTGAAGCCTGATAGCGTGCGGAAAGCCGGGCCATGGCCTGGATGGCCAGCTCATATCCATCCGCACCAAGCCCGATCATGATCGATGTCGCGACGCGCGAGACCAGCGAATTGTGATAGATGCTTTCGCGGGCATGCACATTGGAAATGTGCAGCTCTATTTTCGGCGGATCGAAGGTTTTCAGCGCATCGAGAAGAGCGATTGAGGTGAAGGTATAGGCCGCGGGATTGATGACGATGCCGCAGGCCTTGTTGCGGGCGTCATGAACGCTTTCAACAAGTTCACCCTCGAAATTCGTCTGGCGAAAATCAACATCGAAGCCCAGTTTCGCTGCCTCGGCGATACATCTGCCCTTGATTTCCTCCAGCGTGGTGGAGCCGTAGATGGACGGTTCGCGCTGGCCGAGAAGATTGAGGTTGGGGCCATTGAGCACGTAAATCAGATTGCTCATCGTCACACTTTCGCAAGGGCTGTCAATTCGAAGGCAAAGGGGTGGCGTTGGCGGCAATCGTTGCGATGCCGCCTGCGCCTACAGGTTCTGAAGTGCCCCGCTTATCCCGCGGTGAAGTTGATGCCTTCCAGCTTTTCCGGGAATTCCGGAACCGGCACCTTCATCCACTTGTCGTAGACCTTTTTCAGCTCGCCATTGGTCTTGATCTTGTCGATGAACTGGTTGAGGGCCGCATTGATTTCCTTTTCGCCCAGACGCGTGCAGGCGCCGTTATAGAGCTTCTGGAATTCAAGCTTGTTTTCGAACTCGCCGGGGCGAGCCTTTTCGACGCGGTCCATGTAGAAAATGTTGCCGCCAAGCGTATCGACCTGGCCGGAGGCGAGAGCCTGAACGCTGGCCGCATCGCCATCGTAACGGCGAATGGTGGTGCCTTCCGGCGCGTTCTTGGTGACCTGCGTATCCTGTGCCGCACCCTTCGCCACGCCGACGGAGAACTTGGCCATATCGGCATTGGTCTTGATTTCGGCCTTCTTCGGGCCGATCAGGACGATAGCGTTTGCGACATAGGGCTTGCTGAACTGGACGGCCTTTGCGCGATCCGGCAGCATGGCCATGGTGGCGAAGAGAACATCCACGCGACCGGTGGTCAGCGCAGGAATGCGGTTGTTGACTTCAAGCGGTACGAATTCGACTTCGACGCCAAGTTCCTTGGCAAAAAGCGTGGCGATATCGGCATCGAGACCATCCTGCTTGCCAGCGCTGGTAACGAAGCCCCACGGCGGGTTATCGCCCTGAATGCCGACGATGAGCTTGCCGCGCGCCTTGATTTCATCTGGGGTGACAGCCGAAGCCTGCTGACCGAAGCTTGCAGCTGCGATAAGCGCAGCGCCAGCCATCATCAAGGTACGGCGTGCGATGGTTTTCTTGAACATGGTTCCTCCTCCTGAACTCAGCTGTGCAGTCAGCCTCCTCCGACCACACTTGATCATTGTCAGAGATTCCCTATCTGATCAACATAGTTTTTTAAAAATCTATGATGATTTTGATTTCAAATGCTCTTTATTTTAGCTCATTTCAACGTGCTGACGCGACAATGCCAGGTGGCAATAAGTTATTATGATATTGTAATATATAGGAATTTTCGATTTCATGCGCGCTCGTCACCAAGGGTATTATTAGCGAAATAAAATATCCGACATTTTTCCGATCATATGTGACTTGGCATGTATTTCTTAATCTCCGCTGATATGCATAATGTCATGCGATCCGCCTAATGATTGAGAGCGTGCCATGCTTCACGAAGTTCCACCAGAAACCGTTGCCGAGGTCGGTTATCGCCGCATAAGGGCGGATATCATCTTCGGTCGGCTGGCGCCGGGGCAGAAGCTGAAGTTGGAGAGTCTCAAGAACGCTTATGGCACCAGCGTGAGCACCTTGCGCGAAATTCTGAGCCGCCTTGCGTCAGACGGGCTGGTGACGGCGGAAGGGCAGCGGGGGTTTGAGGTGGCTCCGGTTTCCATTTCCGATCTGAGGGAAGTGGCGGCGCTGCGCTTGCTGCTTGAGACGCATGCGCTCGAACAATCCTTCACCAATGGCGACATGGAGTGGGAAGCGGGGCTCGTCTCGGCGCATTACAAGCTTTCCAGCATGGAACGCATCATGTCCACCGGCGATATCAGCCGGACGGAAGACTGGAAGCGTTATGACTGGGAGTTCCATCAGGCGCTGATTTCCGCCTGCGGCTCCCGGCTTTTGATGGAGACGCATGCGGCGGTTTTCGATAAGTATCTGCGCTACCAGATGGTGGCGCTATCCTATCGCGGCGATGTGGCGTCTCGGGAACATCAGCAACTGCTGGACACGGCGCTGAAACGGGATTTCAAGACGGCGAAGGCCATTCTGACGGACCATATTCAGGGCGGCGTGGAGCATGCCTTGGCGCAGGGCAAGCTCAAGGCCTGACCAAATCTGGAGTCATTTGGTCTGGATTTCTTCTGCTTTTCCGGTGATTATTTGCGGGAACAAGACATACACTCTTCGGTTTATCGGCATGAGCCTTTCTGCAAATTCAGTTGCGGGAGGATAAGCGATGCCTGCGGGAGATGATATGTCACACCAAGCTACGGTCTCATTGAAGGTGAACGGAGACATCCGTGAACTGGATATCGATAACAGAACGACGCTGCTGGATGCGCTGCGCGAGCATATGCATCTGACGGGCACAAAAAAGGGCTGCGACCATGGGCAATGCGGTGCCTGCACGGTTATCGTCAACGGGCGACGGATCAATTCCTGTCTTTCGCTGGCCCTGATGCATGATGGCGACGAGGTCACCACGATTGAGGGCCTTGGCCAGCCGGGAAATCTTCACCCGATGCAGGCTGCTTTCATAAAGCATGACGGGTTCCAGTGCGGATATTGTACGCCGGGACAAATTTGTTCCTCCGTGGCAGTGCTGGAAGAAATCAAGGCTAATATCCCCAGCCACGCCACCGACGATTTGACGGCGGAAGTCGCACTTTCGCCAAAGGAAGTGCGCGAACGGATGAGCGGGAATATCTGTCGGTGCGGGGCGTATTCCAACATCATGGATGCGATTTCCGAAGTGACGGGAGCGCGTCTATGAGAGCCTTTACTTACGAGAAAGCAGCTTCCGTGGAAGAGGCCGCGCGCGCCGCGATTTCCAATAAAAATGCCAAGTTCATTGCGGGCGGCACCAATCTCCTCGATCTGATGAAGCTCGAAATCGAGACGCCCAATCACCTGATCGACGTCAACGGGCTTGGTCTCGACGCCGTGGAGGCGACCGAAGAGGGTGGCTTGAGGATTGGGGCGCTGGTGCGCAACACCGATCTGGCGGCGAATGAGACCGTGCGGCGGGATTATGGAGTTCTCTCCCGCGCAATCCTCGCAGGTGCGTCCGGCCAATTGCGTAACCGCGCGACAACAGCGGGCAATCTGCTGCAGCGGACGCGCTGTCCCTATTTTTATGACGTGAACCAGCCGTGCAACAAGCGCCAACCGGGCAGCGGCTGCTCCGCCATTGGCGGGTTTTCCCGTCAGCACGCAGTGATCGGTTCCAGCGATGAATGCATCGCTACCTATCCCGGCGATATGGCTGTGGCGTTGCGAGCGCTGGATGCTGTCGTGGAAACGGTGAATGGAAGCGGTGAGAAGCGGTCTATCCCGATTGCCGACTTCCATCGCCTGCCGGGCGAGACGCCGCATATCGAAACATCGCTGGAACCCGGTGAGTTCATCACTGCCGTTATCCTGCCGCCGCCGGTCGGTGGCGAACAGGCCTATCGGAAGGTGCGAGACCGCGCATCCTATGCCTTTGCGCTGGTTTCTGTCGCAACTATCATCCAGCCCGATGGCAGCGGGCGCTTTGCGATTGGCGGTATCGCTCATAAGCCTTGGCGAGTGGAAGAGGCCGATGCGGCGCTTGCCGAGGGGGCGAAGAGGGCTTCCGCGGCGGCACTGACCGGCGCACGGCCAACGGAGCAAAACCGTTACAAGATCGATCTCGTCGAGCGCATTCTTGCCTCCGCGGTTGAAGATGCAAGGGAGTTGAGCGCATGAAATTCGATCAGCCAGCCACAACCAACCCCATCGACAGGCTCAAGGTCGTCGGCCAGCCGGTCCACCGCATCGACGGCGAGTTGAAGACCTCCGGACAGGCGCGTTATGCCTATGAATGGCATGATCCGAATATTCAATACGCTTATGGTTATCCGGTCGTTTCCCCAATCGCGAAAGGGCGTGTAACCTCGATAGACACCAGCGCTGCGGAGCAGGCTCCGGGCGTTCTCGGTGTGGTGACGACGCTTTCGGCGAAAGTAGGTGAAAAGGGCGATTACAACACGGCGACGCTCTTTGGCGGCGATAAGATTCAGCATTATCATCAGGCAATCGCGGTCGTTATTGCCGAGACCTTCGAGCAGGCGCGCGCTGCTGCTGGATTGGTGAAGGCGGAATATGTGGAGGAGGACGGCGCGTTCTCGCTTGAGGCCGTCAAGCACAAGGCCGAAAAGCCTGAAGACGCTGGTGGTGCCGAGCCCGATACGGCGGTAGGGAACTTTGAAAGCGCTTTTGCCGCTGCCGAAGTTCAGTTCGACGCTAATTATACGACGCCCGATCAATCCCATGCGATGATGGAGCCTCACGCTTCGATTGCGCTATGGAAAGATGACGAAGTCACCGTCTGGACATCGAGCCAGATGATCGACTGGTGGCGTTCAGACCTTGCGAAGACGCTTGGCGTAGACAAGGAAAAGGTTCATTTGAAGTCACCCTATATTGGCGGCGGTTTTGGTGGAAAGCTGTTTCTGCGGGTGGATGCGGTGTTGGCAGCGCTCGGTGCGAAGGCAGTCGGTCGTGCGGTGAAGGTGGCTTTGCCGCGACCTTTGATGATGAACAATACGACGCATCGTCCAGCCACGATCCAGCGTATTCGCATCGGTGCCGGGCGCGATGGTAAGATCACAGCGATTGGCCATGAAGGCTGGTCCGGCGATTTGCCGGATGGCAACCCGGAAACGGCTGTGATGCAGACGCGGCTGCTTTATGCGGGTGAGAACCGCATGACGGCGACGCGGCTTGCGGTGCTGGACCTGCCCGAAGGAAATGCGATGCGCGCGCCCGGCGAAGCGCCGGGCCTGATGGCGCTGGAAATCGCAATAGATGAGATGGCCGAAAAGGTCGGCATCGATCCGGTGGAATTCCGCATCATCAACGATACGCAGGTAGACCCGGAAAATCCGAAGCGACCATTTACCCAGCGCGATCTGGTTGGCTGTCTGAAGCTTGGCGCAGACCGTTTCGGCTGGGCAGAGCGGAAGGCTCCGACAGCGCGGCGCGAGGGCAAATGGCTGATCGGGCTGGGCGTGGCTGCTGCCTTCAGAAACAATCTTCTCGTTCCTTCGGGTGCACGGGTGAAGCTGGATAATCAGGGCGTTCTGACCGTCGAAACCGATATGACCGATATCGGTACAGGCAGCTATACGATCATTGCGCAGACCGCTGCAGAAATGCTGGGGCTTCCAGTTGACAAGGTGGTGGTTAAGCTCGGCGATTCCAGCTTTCCGGTTTCTGCCGGTTCGGGCGGCCAGTTCGGTGCCAATTGTTCCACCTCAGGCGTTTACGCCGCCTGTACGAAGCTGCGCGAAGCAATCACCACAAAGCTTGGCCTGAACTCACATGACGTGGTGTTCGAAGATGGTCAGGTTCGCTCGGGCGGCCGCTCGGTCGAACTTGCGGAGGCAGCGGGTGCCGAGGGTCTTTCCGCTGAAGACACGATGGAATGGGGCGATCTCTCGGAAGAGAAACAGCAATCCACATTCGGCGCGCACTTCGTGGAGGTCGGGGTTGATGCGTTTACCGGCGAGACCCGCATTCGCAGGATGCTGGCCGTTTGTGCCGCAGGGCGTATTCTGAACCCTATCACGGCGCGCAGCCAGGTTATCGGTGCGATGACGATGGGTGCCGGTGGTGCGCTTTCGGAAGAACTGGCGGTGGATACGCGTCGCGGCTTCTTCGTCAATCACGATCTGGCGGGTTATGAAGTGCCGGTGCATGCGGATATCCCTCATCAGGAGGTTATCTTCATGGATGAGGCGGATCCATATGCATCGCCGATGAAAGCGAAGGGTGTTGGCGAGCTTGGCCTCTGCGGTGTTTCGGCAGCAATCGCCAATGCAATTTATAATGCCAGCGGCGTTCGCATCAGGCATTATCCGATGACGTTGGACAAGCTGATTGCGGGCCTGCCAGCAGTCGCTTGATGGGAGGATGACTGGCATGCAGCTGCAAACCGTCGACATCGTCCCCGAGCGCATCAGCACGACCGACGATCCCGCTAAAATCCTCCGCTTTGCCGCGGAGGAGGCCACACGGGGTGGCGTCGCTCTGTGTACGCTCATCGATATTCGAGGCGGTGGCGCCCGTTCACTCGGCGCCCATGTTGCAGTTGCCGCAGACGGGCGATTTTGTGGCTATGTTTCCGGCGGATGCGTAGAGGCTGCGCTTGCTTCGGAGGCGGTGAAGGCAATCGAGGAAGGGCGCGACCAGATCGTAACCTATGGAGACGGGTCGCCATTCTTCGATATCGTGCTGCCTTGCGGCGGTGGTATTACCATCGCCATCCATCTTCTGCGTGATGCAGGTGTGCTGTTTCACGTTCTGGAAAAGCTGGAAAAGCGTGAGGTTACCGGGCTGGAATATGACATCGAAGCAGGCGAACTTCGAGTGGCACGGAACGTTCCGGCCCGAGTCGCACATACCGAAGGGACTTTGACAATCGTCTATCGTCCCCGAACGCGGCTTGCTTTTTCCGGGCAGGCCGGTGAAGCGGAAGCGCTGGCGCGGCTGGCAGAATCTGCGGGCTATGATGTGGTGGATTTGCGGGCAGAGGCGGCGCTGAACGGGGTTGTCGATGCCTTTACGGCGGTCGTGCTGCTGCACCATGACATCGATGCCGAGGAGCGGGTGCTTGAAGCGGCGCTCCGCACAAAAGCTTTTTATATTGGGGCTCTGGGAAGTACGCGCACGCACAGACGGCGCGTTGACCGGCTTCGGGAGCACGGTGTCGCGCCTGAACTTTCGGACCGCATTCGCGCGCCAATCGGTATTTTCGGGCCGACACGGGATTCCGTTTCTCTGGCGATATCCGTGCTCGCCGATATTTCCGCAGCAAGGCTGGAAAAGCATGGAGGCTGATGCGTCTCAGGTCGCTTTGATTGTGCTCGGAGCAGGGCTGGGAAGCCGCTTTGCCGGGGGTGACAAGCTTGGGGCGGACTATAAGGGCAAGCCGGTCGCGCATCATGTTCTTGCGGCGGTCGCGCCGTTCAATTGGGGCAAGAAGGTTCTGGTGCATCACGGCAGGCCGCGATGGAGCGGTCTGTTTGCCGAGCATGGTTTCGAGTTGGTGGAGAATGAAGAGCGGGCGCAGGGCATGCTGTCCTCACTCCATCTCGGTTCAGAGGCTGCGGGAGACCTGCCGCGCGCGATGATATGTTTGGCGGATATGCCGTTGATCGAAAGTGGCATCATTGCTGCTTTGCTCGCGAAAGCAGGAGAAGCGGAAAGTGCTGCGGTCGCATCCCGGTCAGGTGACTATCGCGGTCCTCCGGCGGTGTTTGCTACCCATTTGTTGCGGAGCTTGCCGAAGACGGGTGAGGGTGGCGCGCGGGGCCTGTTGAAGGATGCCGTGTTTGTGGATTGCGACAGCAGTCTTTTGCGCGATATCGATACTGTCGAAGACCTGAAATCGCTGTCTTCGGACTGAACGGCGAGGTTGCAAGCCGGTGGCGCAATTGCTTAAATAACGCGTCATGCGTTAAGCATTTAAGCAAATATGTATATACGTTCGTGCTGGAACGTGTATCCTTGATGTCATCTCTGTCAGATTGCGGATGCGGATTTGAAGATATCGGTCATTCTCAAAACGCTTAACGAGGAAAAGCGCATCGGCGCTGCCATCGAAAGCGTTATCGCCGCCCTTTCGGGGATCGAGGGGGAGATCATTGTTGCCGATAGCGGATCGCGTGACAGGACGGTCGAGATCGCCTCACGATACCCCGTTCTCGTTGCGCAGATCGAGGCCCCGGCCAAAGCCAGTTGCGGCATCGGGCCGCAACTGGGGTTTCAGTACAGCAAGGGTGAATTCATCTGCCTGATGGATGGGGACATGCTGCTCGATCCGGAATTCTTACCCGCAGCGCTGGATTATCTGGAGAAAAATCCGCGTGTCGCGGGTGTGAGCGGGCATGTGAACGAGGTCAATCTCGACAATTTGGAGTTCACGAGGCGCGTGCAGCGGAACGCGCCGGAGAACCGGCATGGCGTGCTTGACCGCCTGAATGGCGGCGGTCTCTACCGACGGGCGGCAATCGAAGAAGCGGGGTATTTTTCCGACCGCAACCTGCATGGCTACGAGGAATTCGACCTTGGTCAGCGGCTTCGCATGCGAGGCTGGACGCTGTTTCGGATGGACCGCCGCTTTGTCGACCACTTCGGCCACAGCATCAATTCCTACCTGCTTCTGACTCGGCGCTGGTCTTCAAAATATCTGCGCGGCGTGGGCGAGCTTTTGCGGGCGGGGTCCGAGCAGCAGCGGATGAAGGCCTTGACCGATGAGCTTCCAGAGGTTCGGCTATGGGTCGGCGTCTATGTCTGGTGGGCGGTTCTTTTGCTTTGCTTCATCTACGGGTTCTTCAATCCGCTCGGCTTTGCGGCTTTGCTGATCTTGCTTCTGGTGCCGGTTTTGCTGATGAGCGTAAAGCAGAAGAGCCTTTCGCTGGGCCTCTATGCGGTTGTCGCGTGGTGCTTCCATGCGGCGGCGCTACCGCTTGGTTTCTTCTCGTCGCGCAAGAAGCCGGATGACTGGATCGAGAGCAAGCTGCTGAAAAGCTGATGAGAATAGCTTTCGCCTCCTGCCTTCTTGCCATTGTCGCCTTCTGGCAACCAGCCACAGCGGAAGAGTGGCTTGCGGTGCGGGAGCAATCGCTGGAAGTGCAGCCGGGAAGCCCGCTCGATTTTTCACAAATTCTTCCAAACCAGCCCATTGATGAGGCGCAACGCATAGCAATCAATGGAAAGGGGAAGCTTGCGCCGGTTAATGGAAGTGCGCAGCGCTTTCTTTGCGCATCTCTGGCCTGGAGCCCCGCCTCTGGCGGGTTCCCGGATCATGAGACGGCGGATCGTTATGCAGCACAGCTGAAAATGCACGGCTACAACATTGCCCGTTTTCACTATGTGGATGCGGCGCTCATGGTAGGGCGGGCGGAGGACTTCGATTTCAATCCGGAGGTTCTCGACCGCGTTCATTATCTGATGGCTGCGCTGAAGCGGAACGGCATTTACTGGATTGTCGACGGGCTGAGTTCTTCGCGCGGGGCCTATGGCGGGTACGAGGATCGCTGGGAGGTGAAGGGCGAACTGAAGCTTGGTGCGCAGATCGATGACGCGGAGTTCAGCCACTGGCTGAAATTTCAGCAGCTGTTTTTGGCGAAGGTCAATCCCTATACGGGCATTGCGCCGATACGCGATCCGGCGCTGGTTGCCATCGTGTCCTTCAACGAGAATGGGCTGGAATTCGATTCCATGATGCAGGAGGGCGTGCGGGGAGCCACGTTCTCGCCGCGCCTCAAGCCGCTTTTCAACGATTGGCTGGCGAAGAAATACGGTTCCGATGCGGCGCTGACCGAAAAATGGGGCTGGTGGGCGAAGGAGGGCAATCTGGATGATCGTTCCATAGCGCTGCCGACCAACCGATACGAGCGCAGCGAGCGGATGCGCGATCTGCAATCCTTTTTCATCGATGTGGAGCAACGCGCAACCGGGCGCTTTACAGCGGCGCTGCGAGATCTGGGTTTCATGGGCATCGTGCTGCCCTACAATAACTGGCCGACGATCCAGACGGGGATCACCCGCAGCATTCAGCACGCCGTGGCGATGAATACCTATCAGGATTGGGTGGATTCTTACGCGCCGGGCACCAGCATTCAGGGCAAGAGCTCGCTGGAAGACGGGCTGCTTTATCTGCGCACCATCGGTGCCGCTCGGTGGCTGGAGCGCCCTTTCTTCATTACGGAATATGATCACTTGTTCTGGAGCCCCTATCGATACGAGGCGGGGCTTGCAGCACCCGCCTTTGCCGCACTTCAGGATTGGGATGTGCTGTGCCGCCATGCGCACGGTCCAATCATCCTGTCCTATGGTGAGGATTTTCCGCATAAGAAGCAGATGCTTCCTTACGCGATTGCGCTCGACCCGGTGGCGCGGGCGGGGGAGACTCTGGCCGCTCTCATCTTTCGCCGCGGGGATGCCAGGGCCGCTTCGCTGGAAATTCCGCTTCTCGTCGATGGGCAGGCGGGTTTGCCTGATGGGATCAACGATATGGAGCCGGAACTGCTGACGCGGCTTGGTCTGGTTGGAAAGATTGGGCTTCAGGCTTCGCAAGAGGCAGATGCAGATACGGTAAGCGTCGCGCCCGTGCGCGAGGGGCAGTCGGCCATGGCCGTTTTGGCGAAGCTGAAGGAGACGGGGCAGCTTGACCCGGCGAGTCCGGCTGATCTGGATCGTGGTGAGGTCGTCAGCCAGAGTGGTGAACTGGAACTGGATGCGCCGAAGAAAATGCTGGCGCTGAGATCGCCTCTGACGCAGGCGGTGGCGTTTGAACGCATCGACGCGGATATCCAGCTTGGGGCGGTCAGTCTTCAATCCGCAGATGGGCGCGGCCTTTTTGGCCTGTCTTCGCTCGACGGATTGCCGTTGGCTGAGAGCAAGAGGCAGCTTCTGATCTTGGCCTCCGACGCGCACAATTCCGGCATGAGATTTCGCGATAATGATCAGCGGGTGATCGAGGATTTCGGTGATTTGCCGGTGATGGTGCGGCGCATGGAAATTGGCCTGCGCTTTGAAGACGAAGGTAATTTCAGAATTTCGCCTGTGGGGCTGGATGGGCACGTTCATTCACCAGTGACCACCGCGCGTGGACGCGATGCGATCCGGCTGACGAATGACACGCCTGACGGGCCGACGACGTATTTTCTTGTCGAGCGTGATGCGGCTCAGTAAAAATCGCGCACCAGACGGCTCCAGCTTTCGCCTGCTATACCGCCAATATAGGCCTGCCCGCTTCTCATCGCGTCCTTGAACCCTGGTGAGCGAGATGCTCCGGCAACGCCGGTAATGTGACGATACCAGATGTGGTTATAGCGGGTGAGGGAGGGGATGGTTTCCGGCCTCAAGGGCGCTGAGGCAAAGGCAAAGCCGGAGGCATCAAGCGCTGCCAGCGTGGCATCGAGAACATTATCAAGCTCGCCATCCGCATAAAGAAGATCGAGGATCTGCGCTTCGCTGCCGAGCACGCCAGCGAAGGAAAAAACCCCGCAAATCTCCCCGTTTTCATTATGCACCTGTGCAAGGCCAAGCTTGCTGCGCCCGCCCGGCCTGTCCGATGCGGCAATGGCCCATTCCACATTGGCTGGCGTATAGACCGGGGCTACGACATAGCGGGAGAGAAAGCGGTTGGCATTTTCGGCAAAGGATTCGGTCGTTGCCTCGAAAACGCTGTAGCCTGCGGGTGTTTTCGCGCCTGCGGCCAGTGCGTATTCGGGAAGTTTTCCGGGCTTGATGAAGCGTGGCGCCCGGGCAAAAAGCCTGCGCCGCACATAGCCTGCTGTCGCTGGCAGGGGCCGGAACAGCTTGTACCAGCGCAGGCCTTGAACCGGCAATTCGACGGCGCCGATGGCTCTGAGATGAGAGAGGCTGACGGGGGCGGCGCTATCTGAAAAGATGAGTTCGGTGCCGCGTGGGCGCAACTGGAAGATCAAAGCTGCGATGCTGCGGGGGCTGGCATCATCGGTTGCCATGAAGGTGCAGGCCATTCGCCCCGTGACCATATCTTCACCCACACGATAGCTGAGGGGAACGATGGTCATGGCGCTTTTGACGGTGCCATTGTCATCCGCTGAAACCATGCTGCCATTTTCGCCGGTATAGTTGGGATGGCTGAACAGCATCTGAGACAGGCTGGCGTCCAGATCGTCCTTATCCGGGCTGGAGTGAGGCCGGAAAACGGAGATGAACATTTCGCGGATCTGCGGAATATCCGATGGGGCCGCTGGCCTCAGTTTCGTCTGCTCTGCCGTCATTGTTGAACCTCCAGGCTTTTCCTCAAAGAACGGGTGACATGGGTACGAACGACGAGCCACGCCGCCACAACGATGCTGAATTCTATGATGTAGGCTGCGATGAAGATGCCGTAGGGCGGCCACGCCCATGCGGCCACGCCGATCAACAGCGCGCCGATGCCGTTGGACAGGTTGAGAACCCAGGCGCGCGAAGAATGGCGGCCAGCGGCGCCAAGCAGATCGACCGCGATGGACCAGACGGCGATGAGAACGATCAGCCAAGCCATGATCTTGAGGAAATGCGGCAGCGACACATATTCCGGCCCGAAGATCAACGGCATGAAGGAGGCGGAAGCGAAAATGACGATTGCCGCCACGAGGCCAAGCGCAAGTGCTACGCCAAGAATACGGATCGTCAGGCGGAAGGCGTGGTGGATGCCCTGCATGCTGGCGACCGCGAGACGCGGATAGACGAGGCGGTTCAGCGCATCGATTGCCATATAGCTGCTATCCGTGATCCGCCGGGCAACGCCATAACTGCCGACCACTTCCGCACCTGCCACGAAACCCAGCACCAGAAGGTCCACATTCTGGCGCACTGCGCGGAAAATGAAGGGCGTGGCGAAGAGCAGCCCGAGCCGGATCTCATCTCTATCCACCGCATATTTCGGGCGGCCGATGCGAAAGGCGAAGACGGCATAAAGCACGAGGATGAGGAGATGCGCGGCAAGCTGCCATGTGGCCCAGGCCTCCACGGTGCCGACATGGAATACGAAACAGGCGAGCGCCGCCGCGATGGTGCGGATGAAGGCGAAGCCGACGACCGAAGCATTGGCCGCGCCATATCTGGAATGGGCGAGGAAAATGCTTTCGCTCAGCATGATCAGGCGAACGAGGACGACATTGGTCAAGAGCAGCTGGAATGTAACCCAGACACTCTGGCCTGTCGCCTCACCGAAGCTGATGAATTCCGGCAGGACCACGGTTCCCAGTGTCACCAGAACCGCGCCACTGACAAAGGTGAGAATGAGGTTATGGCCGAAGATGCGAGGGAAGCAGGCCGGATCCTGCGGCACGCGGCGCACAAGGCATTCCGATGCGCCAAGCCCGCAAAGGTGGACGGCAATGCTGGTGATGGCGATGAAGGAAACATAGCGGCCAAATTCTTCTGCGCCGAAGGAACGGGCCAATATGGCAAAGGTTATGAGCTGTGCCGCATTGGCAATCAACAGGCTGGCCGAGGACGCGCTGTAGGACAGCAGCATGCCGAGCAACCCTGACTTGTTCTTTTTTGCGTCCTTCGTCATATAATTCATCTCCATGCCGCAAAAAGATCGTTGCTGTAAACCATTTCTCAGCGGTCTATGTGATTTAGTAAAATCGTATATAGTGAAAATGTTTCGTTTTGATTGACATAGAGGTCCGTCGCTTATGTACGAGTACCCAACTGAGAAGCGGATGGAGCGGAGATTTGAGCGTTCCGCGCCACGCGCCGCAGTTGATCCAGAGGTTTCGACGCCTTCAAGCGCGATCATTACGCCTGAAAAACTGGTGATCTGGCTGCGCCGTGGCATTCCGTTCGTTGTTTTATTTGCACTTCTTGGTGGTGCTTTGGGTGTGGCCTTCGGCGTTGCGGTGAAGCCGCGTTACACCTCGACCCTCGACGTGCTGCTGCCGCCGCCCACGGGACAGGTGGTGCCGAACGAGTTGACGACGCCGAATATTCAGAGCGACGCACAGATTCTGGATATTTCCAGCAAGCTGCTCCTGATCAAATCCGGCAACGTGTTGCGGCGCACGGTGGAGCGGGAGAATTTGCAGCAACTTCCGGAATTCAACGCTGCCGTGGAGAGCGAGGAGGGCGGCCTGCTAAGCTGGCTGAAGCCCACGACGCCGCGACCGGCAGAGGATGATGGCACCGTGAACGCGATGCGGACGCTTGCGCAGCGCATTACCGTTGCCCGCGAAGGCGGCACCTATCTCGTCAATATCAGCCTCTGGACCCGCGACCCGCAGAAATCCGTAAGCGTGGTTTCCACGCTTGCACGGGCTTTCCGCGAAGAGCTTGAGGCAACGCAGACCGACCTTGCCCGCAATGCCAGCCAGGCACTGGCCGGGCGGCTGGAGGAATTACGACTTCAGGCGACGGAAGCGGCGAATGCCGTTCTGCAGTTCCGGCAAAGGAATAATCTTCTCGATCTTGGTGGCTCCGGCTCCGTCAATGTCCAGAGCCTTTCGCAACTTAACACGCTGATGAATGAAGCTTCCACCAAGCTGGCGGAGGCGAAAGCGCGCTACAACAGGCTGAGCCAGCCCGCATCCGATACGGTGATGGCGCCTTCCGACACGCTCGATTCCCCGATGCTGGCGGCGCTCAGGTCGCAATATATCCAGACGAAACAGCAATATGACGATCTGGCGCTGACCTATGGATCGCGCTACCCGAAGCTGATGAGCGCTCAGGCACAGCTTGCCACACTGCGCACGGCACTTGCTCGGGAAACGGAGCGATCTCTGGCAGCGGTGAAGATCGAGATGGATCAGGCGCAGGCTACGATGGATTCGGTTCGCCAGCAGCTGGAGGCAGCGCGTGGACGTGTTTCCACCGACGATGCCGCGCAGGTGCAATTGCAGGAACTTCAGCGCAACAGCGAGGCGAAGGCCGCGCTTTACGACACCTTCCTCAAGCGCGTGGGTGAAACGACCGAGCAGCAGCAGATCAGCGTTTCTAACCTCAGGATCGTGACGGAGCCGGTGCCGCCGGAAAAGCGCAGCTGGCCGCCTTCCACTGCCATGCTGGCAATCGGCGGGGTGATCGGCGGGCTTCTTCTGGGCATCGTCATGGTGATCGCGACCCGCATCATCATCGTGCTTCGCGCAAACAACTGGCGTTTCGAACGGATCATCTGATGCAGACGGAGCGGTTATCGAGAGAAGAGGATAATGGCCACCATGGCAAGATCAGGGTGCTGATCTTCATGGGGTTGTTCCTGTTCTTCTGGATTACCACCAATCCTTATGTCGATCTGGTGAAGGTGGAGGCGAGCGGTTCGGACGCGACGGGTGGTTCCAACCTGCTGAACCAGCTTATTTTTCTGTGCCTGACGTTGTTGACGATTTATGCGGCGCTGACGCATCCGCTAAGGGCGCAAATCTGTCAGCCGCGAATATTGGTGATCGCGCTCTTTACCTGGTTCTTCATTTCCTCAGCGCTGTCCAACTATCCGATGGATGCGATAAAACGTCTGATCCTCGCGTTTTTGACCTGCGCCAATGCTGGGATGTTTCTGCTTCTGCCGCGATCCGAGGAGCAGTTTTCGCGGCTGATGGTTTATGGCACGGCGATAACGCTGGGCTTTGCCTATTTCGGCGTGATGTTTTTACCGACACTCGCCATCCACCAGGCCAATGAATTGGTGGAGCCGATGAATGCGGGTTTCTGGCGCGGGCAATATTCACACAAGAACCTTGCCGCCGCCGTGATGCTGATGTCGGCGTTTTTCGGGCTTTATTTCCATAGTGTCGGTTGGAAGAAAAGCGGGATTGCGGTCATCGCGCTGTCGGTTTTCTTCCTGATCCATACCGGCGGTAAATCCTCCACCGCCATGTTGCCGATGATCCTTATTCTGCAATGGATATTCGAGAAATTTCGCTGGACCCGGTGGCCCATTGCGGTGGGCGGGATTGCCGCGTTCAATCTTCTCGCGCTCGGTGCTTCGCTCTCCAAGGAGTTTCGCGATGTCGTGGCGTCGCTCGGCGTGGACCCCACTTTCACCAACAGAACCGATATCTGGAAGGTGGCTTTCGATGCCATCGCCGAATCTCCGATCCTTGGTTATGGCTTTCAGGGATTTTGGCAGACCGCCGATATTACCCAGAGTTCTGCCGGGCTGGAGACGTGGGCGGTTAAGGCGTTCAATGGGCACAATGCCTATGTCGATGCGTTTCTGACGACCGGACTGCCGGGCTTTCTCCTGTCCATCGCGCTCGTCATTTTCGTGCCTCTACGCGCCATCGGTCGGCTGGATTCGGCGCCTGCCAACAGTCCTGCGCTGACACGGCTGTTCATGCGGGTTTGGCTCTACGTGCTTTATGCAGGGTGCTTGGAAGTCATTTTCTTTCAAAGCGGCAGCCCGATTTTCTTCTTCTTCCTCGTCTCGATTTTCGGGCTGGAAATGCAATCGCGAATGAACCTCGTCAACGAGCCATCGCCGGGTTGGGAGGGTAAGCATGCCGTTGCTGTCTAGTGTCGAGGGCAAGTTCAGGCATCTGCGCGAGCGGGTGGCGGAGCGGGCGGTGAGGGCTTTTCCCGCTGCCACGCTGAACGTTGCCTGCACCCGGCCCGTCGTTTCCTTCACCTTTGACGATGTGCCCGACACCGCGCTGACGGCGGGGGCAAGGATACTCGAGGAAAACGGTGTTAGAGGCACCTTCTATATCGCCGGGGATTTGCTAGGCAGGATCGAGCCGGACCGGACCTTGATTTCGGCGCAGGGCTGCAAGCAGCTTGCCGAGGCCGGTCACGAAATCGGTTGCCATACCTTTGCGCATAAGGCCGTACATTCGCTTTCCAGCGAAGAGCTTCGCGACGATCTGGAACAGAACGACGAACTGCTGGATGGTTTTAAGGCAGGGGCGGGGCGGCGGAATTTTGCCTATCCCTATAATCAGGGCTCGCTGCGGCACCGGCGTCTCTTTGCCGAGCGATACGACACCGCGCGTGGCGGCGGCGACCGGATCAATCGCGGCGAGGTGAACCGGTCCTATCTCTGGGGCATGGAAATTCGCCAGCCGGAAAGCGATGCACTGGCGCTGGTCAACCAGATCGATGCAGTGGTGGCAGAGCCCGGTTGGCTGGTTTTCTTCACTCATGATATCAGCGAGACGCCGACGCCCTATGGCTGCACGCCATCCACCTTTGCGACGCTGGTTCATTACGCGGTTTCCAAGGGCTGTCTTGTGCTGCCGGTGCGGGATGCTCTCGATCAGATCGAGCGATAGGAGCGCGTGATGGCTGGAACGCTGCTTGCAATCAACAACTACTATTATCGGCGTGGCGGTGCGGAGGCCATTTTTCTCGATCAGATGGATATGTTCGAGCGTGCCGGGTGGCAGGCGGTGCCGTTTTCCATGCAGCATCCAAACAACCTAGCAACGGACTGGTCATCCTACTTCGTGCCGGAAATAGAGTTTGGGCGTCAGGGTGGGATTGGTCAGAAGATCCAGCACGCCATCGAGGTCATCTATTCGCGCAAGGCAAAGGCCAGCCTGACGCGGCTCATCGATGCGGCGAGGCCCGATGTGGCCCATGCCCACAATGTTTATCACCACATCTCGCCGTCAATCTTTCCGCTGCTGAAGCAGAAGGGAATTCCGACCGTAATGACGGTGCATGATCTTAAACTCGCCTGTCCCTCCTACAAGATGCTGGCGCCGGATGGCCTGTGCGAGAGGTGCAAAGGCGGGCGCATCTACAATGTTCTGCTGCACCGCTGCATGAAGGAATCCGTGGCGCTCAGTGGTCTCGTTATGGTGGAGACGGCTGTGCACCGGGCGCTTGGGCTGTACCGCAACTACATCGACAAGCTTGTCGTACCAAGCCGTTTCTATGAGCAGAAACTGGTGGAATGGGGCTGGCCGCGTGAGAAGCTGGTTCACATTCCCAATTTCGTAGAGCAGGCCATTAGCGAAAACCCGGTGACTGCGGAGGAAGGCGACTATTTTCTCTTCGCTGGCCGTCTTGCGCCGGAAAAGGGCGTCGCCACGCTGATTGAAGCTGCCGCGCGGGCAAAGCTCCGGCTTCGCATTGCCGGAACAGGCCCCGATGATGCCGCCTTGCGTGCGCTGGCTGAGAGGGAGGGCGCGGATGTGGAGTTCCTCGGCTATCTGACCGGTTCCCCGCTGCATCAGATGATTGCGGGTGCGAAGGCGCTCGTTTTGCCTTCAGAATGGTATGAGAACGCGCCCGTCAGCCTTTTGGAAGCCTATTCCCTTGGGCGTCCGGTTATCGGCACCAATATTGGCGGCATACCGGAATTGATCCAGCATGGGGAAACCGGCCTGATTGCCGCGCCGGGTGACCCGGACGATCTGGCACGCGCGCTGACCGCCATGGACCAGCTTTCGCGAAACCAGCGGCGCGAGATGGGGCAGCGCGGGCGATACTGGGTGCAGAAGGAATTTTCGCAGAAGGCCTTTCTGGAGCGCACGATGAAGCTGTACCGCGAGCTAGGCGTGAAAGTCGCTTAAGCGCTTAGGGATAGCGGCTGATGATCACAAGATCGAGAATGTGCATCTCCATCTCCGGCATGTCGAACCGCGCAGCAAGCCCGGAGGTCAGCAGCTTTCTATTCTCCGGCGGTATGGATTTAGCCGCGATCACCTGAATATCCCTCCAGCCATTTTTCTCGAATGCCTTCACGTAATCGATAGGGCGTTTGCGGTTCGGTTGGCCGGGGAAAGCGAGGAGTGAATAGAAGCCGGGCGAGAAGCGGTAAATATTGTTCGGATCGCGCTCGCGAATGGCATTGGTGTGGGTCTGGAGATCGACGATGTGCAGGCTGACGCAGCCGCTTCTGGCAACTTTCGTCAGGCCGTCAATGGTGGTCTCGATGGCGTCGAAATGTTCGAAGGCGGCGCAGCTGAGAATGAGGTCGAACGTCTGATCGCCGCATAGGGCAGGGATATCGAAGGCCGGATCGACGTGGTAACGAAATGCATCAGAGCTGCCGTTCATGACTGCTTCTGCAGCGCGAACATCCTCTTCCAGCAAAGCGCCGTCGAAGCGACGGACAGCATCGTGTCGGAAATCCGCGGTCTCTTCTCCCGCCAACCGGAAGGCATCAACCGCCGTGTAAGAGGCCGCGCCGTGGGCGAGTAGAAGCGAGCCTGTTGCGAGCGACGAGCCGGGGCCGAGTTCAAGAACCGACCGCCCGCTGACCGAAACATCCGGCGGCATAAAGCGCAGCCATGATTGCACGACATCATGAACATAGCCGATGCGGGCATTGCGATCATCTTCCGAGACCGTGTTCGGCTTGCGGTAACCCGTCAGCCGGTGTTTGGCCCAGACGGCCAAGAGAATGAATGCGCCGGTGATTTTGAAGAGCAGGTTTCGAAGAGCAACTGGCATTTGTTTCCCACGATATGACAGCCAAATGTGTGGCCGGAATTTAGCCCGAGCAGTCTGCGTAAAAAGCGAGCCTACCATCTTGCAATCGTAAGAGGAAATTTGTTATTTTAGAATAAACTACAGTAGCTAGATCTATTGTACCACTTGATCGTGTGGTTCAGGCAGTCGGTGAGGGGCGCTTTCGATGCAGACAGGCGACGTGATGGAACGGTCGTCCGCAGTCTCTGTTTCAGAAACGGAGGCTCCAAAAGTTCTGCCCAAGCCCAAGCAGCGATATGAAAACATCGATGCGTTGCGCGCCATTGCGGCGCTTGCAGTCGTGGTTCAGCACTTCTTCGGCGATATCCTGCGGGAGGGTACGAACCATGAGGGAGTTTCCTATCAGCTCGCTTCAACCAGCGTAACATATTTCGATGCTGGACGCTTCGGCGTTGTATTGTTCTTTCTCATCAGCGGCTTCGTGGTGCCATTCAGCATTCGCGGTGTAAACCCGTTGCGACGGTTTGCGATCTCGCGTTTCTTTCGTCTTTACCCGGCAATGTGGCTGGCTCTCCTGTGTCTGGCCTTCTTCGCCTTCATTCACGGCCAGCCCTTGGGCGGCAAAACCGTTATTGCCAATATGACGATGCTGCCATCTGTTTTCGGGCAGCCCTGGATGTCCGGTGCTTACTGGACGCTGACCATAGAGATCGTGTTCTACCTGCTCTCCGCAGGTCTCTTTGCCTTCGGTGCACTGTACCGACCGGCGGTCATCACGGCTTTTGCTATTCTGCTCGCAGTGGCGACAGCCGGTCCGATCTTTCTGCGCTTCGCCGGAATTTCCGCGCCGATACAATATATTAGTCTGCACGTATCGTTTCTGTATCTGGGCCTTCTGTTGCGCATGGCGCTGGTTGACCGGCTGGCGGGCGCGACGGCTGGAGCGCTTCTCGTGCTTCTGGTGCAGGCAGTGGTGCTGCTCAGCATCGGCACGTTTTCGCTGTCGCGGCAGGACGGTTTCTTCCTCGTGGGCACGACGCCGATCCTGATCAGCTACGTGGCAGCACTCTGCGTGTTCCTGTTTTCGGTGAAAACGGGAAAGCCTCAAATACCGTTTCTGTCATGGCTCGGGGCGCTCAGTTACTCGATCTATCTGTTCCACGGTATCGCGGCGCTCGTCATATTCGAGATGTTTCCGCTGACCGGTGAATGGACCGACGGGCCGATTGCGCTCGTTTGCCTGCTGCTGACGCTGGCACTCTCACTCTTCGTCTATGAGTGTTTGGAGAAGCCAATGATCAACCTCGGGTATAAGTTTATTAAACAGAATATTAAATCTGAATCGAAGGCAACCATCTAGGGGCTCGAAACCCACTAGCCTTCACGCTGTTTTAATTTATTATATTCTAATGTACGAATGTACCTTGGGAGCGCGAGATGGATGACTATCGAACGGAAGAACTTCTGCCATCGACAGATGTAGAAGAAAGCTATGATAGACCTGTTGCCGAGACGCCCAGTCTGCGCTCGCTTCGTGTTTGCATGATCGGTCTGCGCGGCATACCAGATGTGCAGGGCGGAGTTGAAAAACATGTGGAACAGCTGGTGTCCAATCTGGTCGATCTTGGCGCCGATGTCCATGTTTTTGCACGCAGAAATTATGTTGCGGAGAAAGAGCCTTACGTGTGGCGCGGCATAACCGTCCATCCGCTGTGGGCGCCGCGTAACACTCGTCTCGAGGCAATTCTTCATACCGCGCTGGCGCTGGTGAAGGCGCGCTTTCTACATCCGGATATCGTTCATATCCACGCGGTCGGCCCATCGCTCGTTGCTCCGCTGGCGCGGGTTCTGCGGTTGAAAGTGGTCGTTACCCATCACGGTTACGACTATGACCGCGAGAAGTGGGGTTCGGTTGAAAAACGGATTTTGCGGCTGGGGGAATGGGCGGGAATGCGGTTTTCCCATGCGCGCATCGCCATTGCCAAGCACATCGCCGACCGTATGCAGGATGATTTCAGCAAGACGGTGCATTTCATTCCCAACGGCGTGAAGGTCGATACGAAGAGCCTCGATGATGACGTGCTGAACGAATTCGGCCTGACGAAAGGCCGTTATGTTCTGCTGGTGGCGCGTCTCGTTGCGGAAAAGCGGCAGACAGACCTTATCGAGGCGTTTTCGCGCGCAGGTCTTGGCAACACCAAGCTCGTGCTTGTGGGCGGTGGAGATGCGGATAGCACCTATGCCGACGATCTTCACGAACGGGCCAAAGCCAACGCGCAGGTGGTGCTGACCGGGCCGCAGCAGGGCCGCCGTCTTGCCAGCCTGTTTGCCAATGCCGGACTGTTCGTTCTTCCTTCAAGCCATGAAGGCATGCCGATTGCGCTGCTAGAAGCGATGGCTTACGGGCTGCCGGTGCTGGCCAGCGATATAGAGGCAAATCTTGCGCTTGGGCTGGATGAGGGTTCCTACTTCCCGCTGGGGAATATCGAGGAACTTTCGGCCTCGCTGCACAGCAAGATGGAAAACGCCAATGGTCTGCGGCAAGCGCGCCAGAGCGGAAACCGGATCATGTCTAAATATAACTGGCGGTCAATTGGCCTGAAGACGGCAGAGATTTATCTCTCCGTCGCACGCCGGAGGCGGGGTCGCTACAGTTAGCGGCCCGAAATATGCACGGTGGCTTTATGCTTGATCTACCACAAAACCCGTGTTGAGCAGGCTGACCACATCCTCGGCCTCATCCATCTTCAACGCATCGAGCTTCTCGTCGCTTACCCGCACGACATCGCCACTATCGGTCTCGTAAACGGACCAGAAGGCGTCTTCGTTGTTTGCGCGGATTTCGAATCGTGCCGATGGATCGTTTTTCATCTCATACCCCTTGGTCGTCCTTCTGGAACATTTACGCTTTGCGCAGTGCGCAAGCAAAATGGGCGCATTTCATGACGCCGCATTCTTTTTGAACGATTGCGAGCCTGAAGCGTTGCTTTCAAAACGTAAAGTTGAGGAGCGCGTGAGTGGTTTTCGATGCCAACGAGGCACTAATGCGGTTTGGAGCCAGCCACACGACAGCGGTGTTGTGGAAGCGGTTCGATGTTTCGCATCGGGAAATGTTCGATACGTTGGAAGACGCAATCGCCTTCATTCGGAATGATCGTTCCGCCCCGACCCATGTAGAACTGCATGTCCATCGTGGCGGTCACGATGTTCTTATCGAGGGCGAGGAGCTGGAGAAGCTCATCGCCCAGTATAAGACGACCCATAGCTGACAGTCAGCGCTGTTCCGATTGCCGCATCGGCATTCTGTCCACCAGATCGAACAGCTCCACCGCCGAAACCACGTCTTCACTGCGCAGCTTTATCCCACCATCCTTGCCGACCAAGATTGCTTCGAACCGATCTCCGGGCGCACTCGCTTCCGCGACAATTTCGCGAGCGTTAAGCTTGCCAGCCTCCCCGAAAAAGGCTCTGACATCACCGCCATCGACATGGAGCACTACCATATCACGATCTGCCAGCTCTGCTTTTTGGGTCGATATGGCTTCTAGCTGGCTGCGGATTTTCGGGTCGCCACTGTCGCCGAAAACAACAAGGACGCGGTTCTTCCATTCGAATTGCGAAAGGCTTTCCATGCTCACCCCCGGCGTTGGTGCGAGCAGCATCAGTGCTGCTGCAATAATCAGGTGTTTCATCTCAGGCATCCTGCGTTGCGCTGATAAAACATCCGGGAGAGATATTGGTTTACTTCCACGCTTCACATCTGCGTGGGTGAGGCTCTTAGAGCGTTTCCACTTAACAAGGAAACATTCTAGCTGCTGAGCGTACTTTCCTGCGTTCCGACTGTCATCATATTGCCGCGCCAGGAGACGGAGGAGCCGAGCCAGCTTTTGGCCCAGATGAGCGGCAACAACCCGTCGCGCAGCATCATGGCAGGCAGGCTGCGCCAGGAAAGGTGCCAACCTTTTAGTTTCGCAAGGGCGAGCTCAGGTAGATACATGATGGCGGTGACGCCAAGTGCAACGCCAGCCACTGTCTTGAATTCGGCATCTGCGGCCAGAGTAGCGGCCATTGCAAAGAGCAGAGGCGGAAGAGCGCCGACCAGAATTTCCGGGGCGAAGAATTGCGGGAAGGTAACGCGGCGGAGGCGCGCCCAGCGTGCCTGACGCGCCCATATTTCCGCGAAAGTGCGGGTGCCAAGCGGCTGCTCGAATGGAGATGAGACGAGATGGACCTTGCGTCCGCTACCACGCACGAGTTTCGTTGCGGCAGCATCCTCCGCAATTTCAGCGCCGAGAGCCTCTATGCCGCCGAGCGAGTTGAGCAAGGGCTTGTTCCAGAGCATGGTTTTACCCTGAGCAAAACCGTTGCCGGTTGCTTCCGAGGCATATTGATAGCGGCCCTGAAAGGTATTGAGGAAGGTGCATTCCAGCTCTGCCCAGATATCCGCAGGGCGCGAGCCGATGGGCGGGGAGCAGACGAGGCCGCTATCGCGCCGCCAGGCTGACATCAATGTCGAAATATAGTCGCCCGGCATCAACACGTTGGAGTCGGCCAGAATGACCCAATCGCTCGTGGCGGCGCGCCAGCCTTTGACGCAATTGTTAAGCTTGGGATTGGCGCTTATCCGGTCATCACCAATCAATATGCGCGCCCTGATCTGTGGGTAAGCGGCGATCTTGGATTTGACCTCGGCAATAACGGGATCGTTGCCATCGGCAACGCAGAAGATCAACTCATAATCCGGCCAATCCAGCTGGAAGGCACGGGAAACCGTCAGCGGTGTAAAGTTCTCGATGCCGCGCAGGGGGATGACGATGGAAACCGGAGTGTCGTGCGCTGACACTGTACTTGCAGGGGAGCTGGTTTTCACCCGGAAAGCCGCAAGCGCAATGCTCAGCATATGCGTGAATATGAGAGCAAGCGCACAAATGGCAAGGGCAGTTTCCATGCGTAACCAGCTCCGCGCTTACGACTCATCGCTTCGACTTCATGTCGATAAAGCAATTATAACGCCTACATGACAGCTGCATGTCAGCGCATCATGCCCCAGACATAACCAACAAGTGCTGCCAGACCTAGCGACTGTACCGGGTTCTTTCGGACCTGCCGGACAATGGTACGCCTTAGGGAATGAACTTCGCTCCTGGCGATGCGGCCCGATGCGCTGGCCATGCCTTGCGCAGATTCCGCGATAAGATCTAGTTCAGCGCTCAATGCTCGCAATTCATCCGTAGCAAAATCCGAAGACGACTGGTCATAGCGCGCCTTCACCGCCGCCAATGCCTCATCGACCTTGGGCGTTTCGGTTTCATCTTCCGCTGCGTCGGCGGCACCCGAACTTGTGGCCGTGGTGGTGCTGGTGTGGGACACCGGATCTGAGGCCGGAAAGGTTTCCTCCAGCCCTTCCTGAAGGTTGCTTTCACCGGAACGCTGACGGGCCTGCTCTTCATGAAGCGAGGCGACGGCTGGGGAATTTGGATCGGACATAGCATCTGCTCCCATGTTCAATGACTGCCATTTCAACATCTCACGCGCTGGTGAGGTTCCTTCTGGCCTGCGATAAGTTTGATGGCGCGGTCAGACCGCCTGAGGCTTGATAGGTTCCGGCGATGTCTGCAGCGAGATCACGCCCCGGGTGAGATCGGTACGGCCAGTTTCGACTTCGATAACCGTATAGAGTTTATCGTCGCGAAAGGCGCTGGCAAAGCGCGTCGTCACATCTTCCGCAGGCAGGGCATTGGCGGAGGGGAAATCGGGCTGGCTTTCCGAGGCCACGATGCGAGCATCACCGGCGGTTCTTGCGGCGACGAGGACGACGCCTTGAGGCGCATCCTTTACCCAACGCGGATCATTTTCCTCGGCTATCGGCACCAGCCGGTACACGTTCAGCACTTCAACACTGTTGGTGGAGGGAATTTCAGATTGTGACGAATACGACATATGGAACTCCTGCGTCTCGACACAATCGAACCGCCAGATGGCCGGGCGGTTCCAAAAGGTCTTCGAAAGAGGATGATATCAGATCATGACTTCGCCGCCGGTCACAGGGATGACGGCACCGGTGATGTAGCTGCCGCGCTCGGATGCCAGAAGCACATAGGCTCCGGCAAGTTCGGCGGGCTGCCCGGCGCGGCCAATCAGCGTCTGCTCACCGAATTTCTGCGTCTTTTCTGCAGGCATCGTGGAGGGGATGAGCGGTGTCCAGATCGGTCCGGGTGCTACGGCATTCACCCGGATGCCCTTTTCCGCAACCATGCCCGCCAAACCGGCGGTGAAGTTGAGGATGGCACCCTTGGTGGAGGCATAGGCCAGAAGCTGCGGGGATGGCTGCTTGGACTGGATGGAGGCCGTGTTGATGATGGAGCTTCCGGGCTTCAGATGTGGAACGGCGGCTTTCGAAAGGAAGAACGGTGCGTAGATATTGGTGCGGAATGTCTCGTCCCATTCTGCGGCCTCGATATCGCCAATATCCGCATATGTCCGCTGGAAGGCGGCATTGTTGACGAGAATATCGATCTTGCCGAATTCATCGACAGTGCGTTGGATCAGCGACTTGCAATGCTCTTCCGATTTGATGTCGCCTGGAATTGCCACAACCCTGCGGCCAGCCTCCTCAACCCATTTCACGGTATCGCGGGCATCTTCCTCTTCGTTCAGATAGGAAATGACGAGATCGGCCCCTTCACGCGCGAAAGCAATGGCCACAGCCCTGCCGATGCCGGAATCCGCGCCGGTGATAAGCGCAACCTTACCTTCCAGCAGGCCGCTACCTTTATAGGATTTCTCCCCATGATCCGGCACCGGCTGCATCTGATTGGTCGAGCCGGGCGGCGTCTGCTGCTGGTCAGAATAGGGCGGTGCCGGGCGGTGAACGTCAGCGGTCATGTCAGTGCTCCAATGTTGTTGATAGGAGCCAAACATATTTTGTGCAGGGCAGTTCCAACTTTCTTGAAGTGTCTCTTAGTCTACGGGTTCTGCGGCTGCCTGAGGAGAACAAGGATCAGCGGAGCCGCAATCAGGGAAACAATGGCCGCAATTGTGAAGGCGGCGACATATCCGAAGCGCTCGGCTATCGCGCCCGCACCTAAGCCTCCCGCCATGCTGACTATCCCATCCATGCATTGGAACAAGGTGAAATCCACCCCCGCTTGTCGAGGATCCGACCAGCCCATGAAGCAGGCGTAAAGGGCGACGAAACCAATGGACATCACGCCCGACGAACTGACGATAGCGACGGTCATAACAATCCAGTGCTCGGTTCCTCGATAAAGGCTGAACGCTGCGAAGGCGCAAAGCAGTAAAGTTTGCACAATGATCGATAGAATTAATACGCGCGATGAACCGAAGTTCCGCACCAGAAAGCCGCCGAGAAGCGCGCCACCGAAGCCGACAATCATGCTGCCAACGCCGTTCAAGGCGCCGATTGTTGCGAGATCGAACTCGTAATCGATCAGAAACGGTCCGAGCATGGCCAAGCCCCATTTCTGGGCAGCGACATAGACAGCCGCTATCATCAAGCCGCGCCTGACTTCAGGCCGTTTGAGTGCATGCAGAATAGAAGGGCGCTGTTCTCTGCTCTCAGCTCTCGTTTTGGATGCCGGGCCGAAAATGAAGGGCAACGCCAACAGGATAATGAGAGCCGCCATAGCGATCGTCGCGCTCTTCCAGCCGTAGTGATCCACGAGAACCAGAAACAGGCCAGCACCTATAGCAGAGCCCAGATAGGAGCCACCCACCTGAGCGGCATTCGCCCAGCCGTGATGCTTTTCGGCCAGCGTTTCCACTGCAAAGCCATCGCAAGCAATATCAACCGTGGCCGTGATGACGGCGATAATGAAAAGGACTGCAATTGCGGTGCTGACGGGAGAAGGGCCGGTGTGTGCAAGCACAAGCAGGCCAAGCGCACAGATCGTTATTCCGATTGCAATGATGTGGCGTGTCCGACTCTTCCCTATAGGCGGCAAACGATACCGCTCGACATAGGGTGACCAAATAAACTTCAGCGCCCACGGCAGCACGACAAGATAAAGAAGCCCGATCTGATCCAGCGGCAAACCAGCGGTTCTCAACACCGCTGGAAGCCCGAGAAAGGTCAATCCACCGATTACGCTTTGTCCGACATAAAGACCGCCGACAGCCAGAAAAACGGAGACTGGCGACGGTCTTTCAGATGAGCTTTGACGATCCAGCATCAGAACCGATACTTGACGCTGGCAACGACCTTGCGGCCTTCGTCGTAAAGGCAATAGCCTTTCGAGCAGACTTGATTGACTTCATCCAGCAGATTGGTGGCGTTGACTTGTAGTTTTACACCTTCCATTGCGGCGTTTAACTTACCAAGGTCGTAGCGCAGGCTGGCATCCACGAAGGTACGCGCCTTATTGTCGTATACGGGCGTGTGAGCATCATCGCCGAAGCTTGAGCCAACATACCTTATGCCAGCACCAAGCCCGAGACCTTCTAGCGGTCCGCTTTGTATCTCATAATCAGCCCATAGCGAGAACATGTGATACGGCGTCGAGCCCAACTGATTTCCAAGTGTAGTGGGACTTTGCTTGGTGATTTCTACGTCGTTGTAGGAGTACCCTGCTACCAGGCTGAGTCCGTTTTGTAGCGATGCTGTCGCCTCAAGTTCGATACCGCGCGTATGTAAATCGAGCTGACGCAAAACAGCGGGGGCGGCGGTCGTGTCATATAAAGACGCGTTCTTCTGCTCGATATCGAAATACGCGGCAGAGAGGAGCATGTTTTGATCAGGAAGATCGTACTTTATACCTATCTCATATTGTTTGCCGCGGGTAGGATCCGCTTGCCGTGTGGTGCCGTCTATAATAACGCCGGTATTAGCTACATATGATGTTCCGTAACTTATGTACGGCATGATGTTCCACGGGGTCACATAACCAACTGACGCGCGACCAGTCGTAACGCTGTCACGTCTTGAGCCAGCATCTCCATTCACATCGTACTTGCTGTCATGCCAGTCGTGGCGAAGGCCTAGACCAATACGCCAGGCATCCATTTCGATTTGGTCTTGAATGTAGACACCGACGGAGTTTTGCTTCTGGCTTTTAATCGAAGTCACGTCTGGAATTTGAGTAAACGGCGTCGAGCCATATCCCTCTCGGGTTTCGTACTCCATGAAACTGTAATCTACACCAGCAATAAGTTTGTGCTGAGCAGTGCCAGTTTGGAAGTCACCTTCCAGATAGGTATCTGAAGAAAGCCCCTTATTGTCTTCGTAAACTATGCCGAGATAGGGATCGGCAACCCATTCCTCATGGGTCCACAGCTTTGAGTAACGCAGCTTGTGGTGCAATGTCAGATTATCGGTAAGCTCGTGTTCAAGCTCATAACCAATTCGCCATTGTTTTTGCTTGAAGTCGTTGAAATCTGCATCCCCAACATAAGTTCCGGTGGCACCGCCGCCCGGCTTCTGGACGTAACCCCAGGTGCCGCCCGTCGTTGAGTCCATGTATTCACCGAGTACGGTGAATTTGGTGCCCTCGTCTGGTTTCCATGTGACTGCGGGGGCGATCATGACGCGGTCGTCCTTGATCGCGGCAATCTCATTTCTTGCGTCTCTGCCAATGCCCGTGAGGCGGTAAAGAACCGACCCGTCTTCTGTCACAGGACCGGATAGATCGAACGCGGCTTGGGTTCTCCCGTAAGAACCATATTGCAGCTCCACCTCGCGAATCTGTTCTTCTGTAGGGCGCTTCGAAATGATATCGACTATTCCGCCTGCACTGCTCGCACCGTAGATCGATGCTGCTGGGCCTCTTAGAATTGTCAGAGCCTCGATGCCGTAAGGCTCCAGTCGAAACAGACCATTAGGGCTGCTGATCTGACGCAGACCGTCACGGAATACGCCGGTGTAACTCAGCTCGATGCCTCGCAGTTTGAACACGTCGAAACGCGGCTCGGTACCGAATTCACCAGTACGAACGCTTGGCGTGTAATCAATCGCCTCCTTCAAATTCTGTGGCTGCCGGTCATCCAGCTGTTTACGGCTGACCACCGAAACGGACTGGGCAGTCTCGGCTACCGGCGTGTCGGTCTTCGTTGCCGTGCGTCCGGATTTGGCAACATAGCCGTCCGTCTGCACCACGCCCGGTACGCCGTCGGAGCCGCTTCCCTGAACGACGATCGTTTCCAGCACGGTCGAGCCATCGCTCGCGGCAGCCGCCTGGGAGCCGTTTGCGTTGGGGTCGAATATGCGGACCGTGTTGTTGCCGCTTATGGTGAAGCTCAGGCCTGAACCCGCGAGGAGCTGGGTGACGGCGGAGGACACGCCGACTGTGCCGCGAACGCCCGCGGTCGTTTTGCCAGTCGTGATGGAGGATGGGTAGAGCATTTTGAGGTTCGCCTGACGACCGAGCGTCAGAAGCGCACTTTCCAGAGGGCCAGCGGGTATCGACAGATTAACCGTTGAAGAAGAGACCGCTGCACCTTGCGCCAGCACGGTCTGCGTTCCTGCTGCGGTTGCCAAGGTCATGCTCAAGATGGCTGTCGTCGTCAGCCATGTTCTTCTTCCCGCCCGCTTCCCAAATGCCATTTCATTCCCTTTCCACGCCTGATCAGCAAGACGCTGCCCAATACGCAGCGCGTCTGCTTTACCTAGAGTGAGGGACACCCCGGCATCCTGACGTGGTTTGAGAAAAAAATTATCGGGACCGAACGAAAACCATCAGGCTCGACATGTGGGTGACGGTGACCGGAAGATTGGTCTCGAGAATATGAAGCGCCTGATCGGTCTGCCTGAGATCGAAAATGCCGGAAACGCTTAACTTTGCCGCTCGATCATCAAGAACGACGATACGTCCGTGACGGTATCGCTCCAGAACCTTGAGGACTTCTCCCAGCGACTGGCCGGAAAAGACAAGCTTTCCGTCCCGCCAGGCCGTATTGTTGGCCACATCTTGTTTTGTGCGGATAAATTTGCCGCCATCATCCAGCGTCACCGCATCTCCAGCAACGAGCCTCGTCGTTTCGCCTGCAGCGTCAACCCGCACTTCACCTTCTTCAACCTGCTCTTCCTGCGCAAGCAGGTTGCTTGCCGAGCGAACGGCATAATGCGTGCCGAGCGCCTGAGCGGTGAGCGTTCCGCTCTCGACGATGAATGGCCGCTGGGGGTTCTTTGCGACATCGAAGAAGGCCTCGCCGCGCAGCAGAACGACCCTTCGTTCACTGGGCGTGTAACGGGTCTGAACAGCCGAGTCCGTGTTGAGGCTGATCTGTGTTCCGTCATCCAGTGTCACGACTTTGGTTTCGCCGACGGAGGTATAGTAGTCTGCCTGAAGGCGTTCGACAACGCCGCTCTGTCGTGCGAAAAACAATGATAGGCCGATGAGACAGAGTAAAGCGAGTGTTGCAGTCGCTGCCTTGCCGGAAATGCGCTTGCGTTGCTTTGGGAGTTCAAGATCGATGCCACGCATTGAACCCCAGAGACTTTGCATCTCCTCATAGGCTTGGCCGTGCGCGGCGCTAGCGTTCAGCCAATCCTCGAAGTCGCGCTGGTCTGCCTGCGTGGCGTCAGCGGACTGCATTCGTGCAACCCAAAGCGCAGCCTCTTCGGCGAGGCCGTCGTCATTCAGGTCGTTCGCAGGTTCGTGCATGGGCAGGGCGCCGTCTTCGTCTTCTGTTCAGTTGCATCCATATATAATGAGTGCAAAAGAAACGAGCGCCTGACGTCGTATCAGGAATTTATTTTCGCACGCGCTGCGCGGCAGTGAAGCAGTGCCTTGATAATGTGCTTTTCCACCATGTTGCGGGATATGCCAAGCTTCACCGCGATCTCGCCATTCGGTAACCCATGCAGACGGCTTAGGACAAAAACCTGCTGGCATCGCTTCGGCAGGGCTTCGATTTCACGCGCCATTGCCGCGAGTTGCTGGCGACCGGCAACGATCTGCTCCTGTGAGGGGCCGTCGCAGGCGACGCCCAGCCCATCTTCAAGCGGCACAAGAAGGGGCCTCTCGCGCGATTGCCGGATAATGGACAGGCGAGCGACGGATTTTGCGATCTGGAAAAGGTAAGCCTGGGGGTTTTCGATTGCGGTGAAAGGAGATACCTGCAAGGCGCGCAATGCCGTTTCCTGCAATGCATCTGCCGCATCTTCGCGATCTCGTAGCTGACGCCTGAAGAAGCGCATCAAGCGGCTTTCTTCCTGCGTATCGAGAAGCTGTAATAAGGCTCTACTCATCAATCGACCTGGTCTAAATCGCTCTGTCGTAACCTTCGGCACGCGGGCCCAGGGTCACGTTAATAACATGACTAATAGCATCATGTTTTTGGAAAGCTCAAGGTCTACGGAACGCGATATGCAATGATCAACCGTTGATTGGGCGTTTAGAACCACTCTGTTGCGAAATTGCACGTCAGGTACGCAGTGAAAGCCTGCCCTGTTGCGCCAACGCGTCCGCCTTCTCGTTCCAGCCATGCCCAGCATGGCCCTTGCACCATGATACGATCGTCAGCGGGTTTTGCGTGAGATGGAGGTCGATTTTCTTCCATAGCTCAGCGTTTGGAATAGCGCGGCTGCGGCCTTGACCATTTGCAGTGCGGCGCTTCCAGCCGTTGGATTTCCACATATGTCGCCATTCGTTGCAGCCCCTCACCGCATAAACCGCGTCGGACCAGATGATTGCAGCCTCGGTCGGAGCGTTTTGCTCTAGCCAGAACATGCCCGCAAGAAGGGCTTCCAGTTCCATGGCGCTGTTATCGAATATGTTTGCGCCACCTGAAAGAGATGCGATTTCTACATTGTCCCTCAGGACCACCAATCCCCATCCCCGCGTTTAAGGGCAGGATCGAAGGAGCCGTCGACATAAAGCTGAAGGGATGGAGTGTTCAATATATCGCTCAGTTTGAAGGTCTTAAGGCTCTTCTTGGCAGAAATGCGCAGCATTTGTCCAGACCCATGCATCTGCCGCATGGCGGACTTGATAAGCTGTGACTTATCGTAAAGTCCCGGAAAGACTATATTCCAATCATCGAAACGACGTTGGAACTAAGAACTGGTTGCTGGCGTCAAGGACCTCACGAAAGGGGATCATCATGAACGTAGCACGCTCTTTGAACAACTGGCGCAAGTATCGTCAGACCGTCAACGAACTCGGCCGCATGAGCACACGCGAATTGCAGGACCTCGGCATCAACCGCGCCGATATCCGCAGCGTTGCCCGCGCATCGGTCGCTGGCCTCTAATTTCCAAGGTATGCGAATTTGCATGCCTCTCCTGCGATAAAGCGTATTTATTGTGCGAGTAAACCAAGTTAACTTCTAACCATCGAAGCGATGCACCTCCTCCCGCAGAGCTTCGAGTTTCAAATGTCCTTATCCTCCTCCCAAAGGGCATTTGGTGGAACAGCAGCACTCCTCCTCCCAGCTGCTGTTCGGTTCTTTTCGAAAAGCCTGCCGCACCTCCTCCCGCGGCAGGCTTTTTCGTTTTTAGGCCTTCTTTTCTTTCCTGCGCAGCGTGACGAAGGTCACGACACCGGCAACCAGCCCATACATCGTCCATTTGAACGGTAGCACATCGGCTGTTTCGCTGCGGATCGGCAGAACCGTTACGGTGCCGGGGGACGACTCGTAACCGACTTTGCCTTCTGCCTTCGCCTGCTCAATCTGCTGGGGCGAAACGACCCATTCCGCGCCGCGAGATTTGTCGAGCATCATAAATGCTGCGCCCACTGCAACGCCCACAATGACTGCGGCACCCAAGCTTTTGATTTTAGACATGTTTTACTCCTGCAAGTTACGAAGCCTGTCTACGTGCTGCATGCTGGCGAGGCAAGGCCGGAGTAACCCAAGGATGAGTGGTACATAATTTACCGTAACGCCGAGATGGCCCGGAGAACTTCAGAGCGCATTTTTGGAGCGCAACGCGCAGCTTGTTTCGATGGATGATTAAATTTTAATCGAAAGAGGCGCCGGCACTCTATTTTCATTACGAAATTTCAATTGGCACGCTCGTTGCATTTCTTGCTTGTATGCAAGACAGCACGGGACAAGACACCACTCATCATTCTATCGAAGCTTCGGTTATCTCGGGGATTTTATCCGCGCGGATAAAGCCGGGCGCGCGACTGGGAGAAAGCGAACTTGCGTCGCTTTTCGGTGTATCGCGCACGCTGATCCGCGAAGCGATGATGCGGCTGCAAAGCCGGGGCATCGTCACCGTCAAGCCTAGGCGCGGCTGGTATGTGATCCACCCTTCCGCCGAAGATGCGATGAAGGTCTATTCGGCACGGCGTGTCATTGAATTCGGACTTCTGCGAAACATGACTGTGCTGAGCGCCGAGGGGCGCCGGATACTTGACGGTCATCTCGCGCAGGAGAAAAGCGCGATGGCAGAGGGCAATCGGCAGCGCCTGACGGTGCTGATGGGCGATTTCCATATTCGTATCGCGGAAATTGCCGGAAACGACATCATCGTTGAGATGCTACGTGACCTTACGGCACGCACGGTCCTGATTTCCATGCTCTACCAATCGGATTTCCATGCGGCGCAATCGCATGAGGGCCATTGCCGCATTTATGAGGCGATGTGCGAAGGCGATTTTTCCGGTGCTGCCGAATACGCCATCCAGCATCTCGATGAGGTTGAAACCGGCCTCGATCTCTCGCGCAGGCTCGATCCGCTCGCAGACCTGCGCAGCTCCCTTTCTCTCCCCGCAGCTCCTGTCACCTAAAAGGAAAATGACATGTTGAACAGACGTTTGTTTCTCGCCATTGCCACGCTCTCAGCCAGCATCGGCCTTTCTGCGCCATCATTTGCCGATGCGCTTTCGGATATTGCCAGCCGCGGCACGCTGCGCGTTGCCGTGCCGCAGGATTTCCCGCCCTTTGGTAGCGTCAGCGCCGACATGACGCCACAGGGTTACGACATCGACGTCGCCAAACTGATCGGCGAGAAGATGGGCGTAAAGGTGGAGCTGGTGCCGGTGACGAGCGCCAACCGCGTCCCGTATCTGCAAACGCACAAGGTCGATCTGGTGATTTCCAGCCTCGGCAAGAACCCGGATCGTGAAAAGGTCATCGATTTCACCACCGCTTATGCGCCTTTCTTCAACGGCGTCTTCGCTCCTGCCGATCTGGCAGTCGCCAAGGTTGAGGATCTTTCCGGCAAGACTGTGGGTGTCACGCGCGGTGCTGTGGAAGATCTGGAGTTGACGAAGATCGCCCCTAGCGATGCCACCATCAAGCGGTATGAGGACAATAACGGAACGATCTCCGCTTTCCTTTCCGGTCAGGTTCAGGCGGTCGCCACGGGCAACGTCGTTGCCGCCGCCATTCTCGAGCGTAATCCGCCGAAGCGCCCGGAAATGAAGTTCCTCATCAAGAACTCACCCTGCTACATCGGTCTCAACAAAGATGAGCCAGCCCTGCTGGAAAAGGTGAATGGCATCATCGCCGCCGCGAAGGCGGATGGTTCGCTGAACGCCATCGCCACCAAGTGGCTGAAGACCGATCTTCCGAAGGACCTTTGAGACTGCGCATCATGATGCGCGAGCGTCCCGCGTAATGAGCGGGGCGCAACCCCTCCTCAGGAGTGACCAGCCTTGAACTATACTTTCGAATTCGGTTGGCTTGCCGAATATTATCCCCAGATCGCCAAAGGCGTGGCGATCACGGTCCAGCTCATCGCCATTGGTGGCGTGCTTGGCATTGCGCTGGGCATTGCCTGCGCATGGGTGCGTGCGCTGGGGCCAAAATGGCTGAAGCCGATTGTGGCGACCTATGTCGAGATGATCCGCAACACGCCGTTTCTGATCCAGCTTTTTTTCATCTTTTTCGGACTGCCCTCGCTTGGGCTGCAAATGTCGGAGCTGACCGCGGCCAATCTGGCGATGATCATCAATCTCGGTGCCTATAGCTGCGAGATCATTCGCGCCGGAATTCAGGCAACGCCCAAAGGACAGTTCGAGGCGGGAGCCAGTCTTGCCATGACACGCTTCGAGACCTTTTGTCACGTGGTGCTGGTGCCCTCGCTTCAGCGCATCTGGCCTGCCTTGTCGTCGCAGGTCGTCATCGTGATGCTGGGTTCTTCCGTGGTGTCGCAAATTGCAGCCGAAGATCTGACCTTCGCCGCCAACTACATCCAGTCCCGCACCTTCCGCGCCTTTGAGGCCTATATGGTCTCGACCGTAATCTATCTGGTTCTTGCGGTGCTTTTGCGCTTCGTGTTGACGCAAATCGGCAATGCCATCTTCCCAAGGAGAACGGCCCGATGATCGAATTCACCACCTGGGATATTCTGAGAAACCTGCTGCTGGCCGCGCGCTGGACAGTGCTTTTGTCGCTGGTGTCGTTTACCGGCGGCGCGCTGATTGCGCTCGGCCTTCTCTTCATGCGTATTTCAAAAAAGAAATCGCTGCGGGTGCTGGTCAAATACTATGTGGAGCTTTTTCAGGGCACGCCGCTTCTGATGCAGCTGTTCATCGTATTTTTCGGCCTTGGTTTGTTCGGCATCGACGTGCCAGCCTGGTTTGCAGCGGGCGCGACGCTGATCCTCTGGGCGGCGGCGTTTCTCGTGGAAATCTGGCGCGGATGCGTGGATGCGGTGGCGAAAGGTCAGTGGGAGGCATCCTCCAGCCTCGGCATGGGCCGCTTTCAGCAGATGCGCCACATCATCCTCCCGCAGGCCATGCGAATTGCCGTTCCACCTACCGTGGGATTTTCCGTTCAGGTCATCAAGGGCACGGCAGTCACTTCCATCATCGGCTTTGTCGAATTGTCGAAAGCCGGAACCGTCGTCACCAACGCAACTTTCCAACCATTTCTCGTCTATGGCCTCGTCGCGCTGATATATTTCGCGCTGTGCTGGCCTCTGTCGAAAAGCAGCCAAATTCTCGAAAGGAAGCTTAATGTCGCTCATCGAAATCACTGAAGTTCGGAAGAGCTACGGCACCAATGAAGTGCTGAAAGGCATTAATCTCGATGTCGAGCCGGGTGAAGTCATCGCCATCATCGGCAAGAGCGGTTCCGGCAAATCGACGCTACTTCGATGCATCAACGGGCTGGAGACGATTTCTCAGGGCAGCATTTCCGTGGCAGGCGCGCAATTGCTGGATGACGACCTTCACCTGAAGGCGTTGCGCCTGAAAGTCGGCATGATCTTCCAGCAGTTCAATCTGTTCCCGCATCTCACCGTGGGTGGCAACGTCATGGTGTCTCAGACGGTGGTCAAGAAAACGCCGAAATCACAAGCCGAAGCCATGGCGCGCAAGATGCTGGAGCGCGTCGGGCTGGCGCATAAGTTCGATGCCTATCCGGACGAGCTTTCCGGCGGACAGCAACAGCGCGTGGCGATTGCGCGTGCCCTTGCGATGCAGCCGATTGCGCTTCTCTGCGACGAGATCACCTCAGCACTCGACCCCGAACTGGTGTCCGAAGTTCTGGCGGTTGTGCGTGAACTGGCGGCAGAAGGCATGACACTTCTCATGGTGACTCACGAGATGAAGTTCGCGCGCGACGTCTGCTCCCGCGTCGTCTTCATGCATGAAGGACGCGTGCATGAGATCGGCCCGCCGGAAAGCGTGTTTGCAAATCCGCAGACGCCGGAGTTGCGGCAGTTTCTTGGGGTGCATTGATTGGGCTGAGGGGACCTGTTCACCACGCGGATGCGCGTCGGCTATACCCCGGCTTAAGGCCACGGTTGTCCGGGTAACTGTGTGCCGTGCTCCTGTCACTGGCAATTGGGACAATATGGTAAAAAAATACCCACTGCCGTCATCCTCGGGCTTGACCCACCGCTGTCCGGTTTAAACTGAGTAGGTGCTTGGGGCGAAAACAGCTCCCCCACCCGTCACCCCGCACTTGATGCGGGGTCCAGCAGACGCGCGTCTGCGTGTCGAAAAAGTCTTTCAGACCAAGGACTTGGTCTGGCTGGATCCCGGATCAAGTCCGGGATGACGGAAGTAGGAGTGCCGCTCTTCATAGTTCGGTGGAGGTCAAACGCCTCTTCCAGAACTGTAGATCAAATATTTCGAATGCCGGCAAAAAGCTCGGCGTTTTTGGCGTCCTTGCGATAGAACACAGGCGGTTGGCCTAAAGGTGCAGCTATCGTCACTTCCTGACCGCCTTCATGCACCGAGCCGCTCCAAATATGTACCCATTCTGTACTCTGCGGGAGATAGACGGTGCGCTCGCTTTGCCCTGCCTGCCATATAGGCGCGACCAGAAGTTCGGTGCCATAGAGATAGGCGTCCTGAATCTCGTAGGTCTGGCGGTCTCCCTCGTGGTGCAGGAAGAGGGGGCGTTGCACGGGGAGGCCGGTTTGGGTCGCTTCCGTAGACAAAGCCTTGAGGTAAGGGGCAAGGTGAACGTAAATGGCGGTCATGCGGGCGAAGTGTGCGAGCACGGTTTCGTCCTGATCGATCTGCAGATTGTCTCGCGGGCGGTTGCCTTCATGGGTGCGCATGACGGGGGTGAAGGCGCCCATCTCGGCCCAGCGCATCAGAAGCTCTGCGGTGCGGACATTGCCGAAGAGGCTGGTGTAGCCGCCAATATCCGAGTGGTGATAGGCGTTTCCAAGCAGGCCGGAAGACAGCGCACCGGACATGACCGTGACAAGGCCATCGTGACGGGTGAAATCCACCGACTGGTCTCCGCCCCATAGAAGCGGGCAATGGGCCTGAACACCGCTGAAGCCTGCGCGCATGAAGAACAGCGTTTCGCCCGTCTTACCGCGGCTTGCGACCGCCTTTGCATTGACCTCCGCCCAGATGGTGGGCCAGGCGTTGTGCATCAGCTTGGCATCCACGCCGTTGGCAAGATGAATGTCGATAGGGAGATATTCGCCGAAATCCGCCATCCAGCCGGAGAGGCCGAAGTCCAGCATATTTTGACCGATGATGGTTTCCGCAAACCAGTCCATAGCTTCGGGGTTGGTGAAATCCACCACGCCGCAATCGAACTCACCGAAGTCGACAAGCGCGGTTTCGCCCGTGTCGTTTTTGGCGAAATAGCCTTTGGCTTCCGCTTCCGGGAAAAAGGAGCCGTCGATGCAGAGATAGGGGTTCACATAGCCAAGAAAGCGGATGTCGTTATCGGCAAGTTCGGCAATCTTTTGGCGAAGTGCAGGGTAGCGCTCTTCATTCGCCTTCCAGTCCCAGAAAAGGCGCGCGCCGAATGTGGTGTGGCGCAAGCCGACCCAATCCTCGCACCAGAGGCCGGAAACCTTGACGCCCGCGGCACGGATTTTCTCCAGCCGTGCAAAGGACTGCTCGCCATCCTTCAAGCCAATGATTGCGCCGTTATAGACCCATTCCGGCAGTTCCGGCTGGCGACCGAAGCGCAGCGAGAGTTGGCCGACAAGTGCTGTGAATGTGTCTGCTGCGAAGAATTCCAGACGGTCGGGGACGGCCCAGACCTCGATTTCGTGGAAGCCATCACGACGGAAATCGAAGACGGAATAAGCCGTGGTTTCAACGTGCAAAGCGTAGTGGCGCGACGAAACGTAGGTCGGCTGCGGGTAATTGGTATGGTAGTAATCACCGCCCGCCTTGCTGGACACATCGGCTTTGAAGGTGAGTTCAGTCGTCTTGTCGCGACCGACGCCGGGTTCCGATGTCCAGAGCGGGAACTTGCGTCCGCGCATGTTGAAATAGGACATCTGCTCGCCGCCGCCCCAAACGCATTCGTCCTTTTCGGCCACCATGCGAAGCCAGAAGCGATTGACGGAGGGATCGAGCGCATCGACCTTGACGCTGTTGTCGCTGATGCTCAGGCGAAGCCTTGGCTGCTGGCCTTGCGCATCAGAAAGCGTGACGCTGTCGCCTTCGACTTCCGCGTGGCGGAGTGCCAGACGCTCCACGACGTAATCCTCGATATCGAAATTGCCGCGATACATGTCCATGCGCTCTTCGCCTTTGCCGACGAAGATGCAAGTGCTCCCGGCTGAATGGCGAAGGACGGTGGTTCCGTTGATGGCCAGTTCAAAGCCGTCGGCTGTCTTTTGGAAATGCATGACAAAGTCTCTCGATGATGGAGGGTTCTTAGCCCTTGATGCCGCCAGCAGTCAGGCCGGATACCACGCGCTCCTGGAAAATCACGATCAGGATCGCGACCGGTACGATGCCGACGACGAGTGCTGCGGAAATGACCGGCCATGGGAAGGCGAACTCACCCTGATAAAGCTGGATGCCGACCGGCAGCGTGCGCAGCGAAGGATTGGAGTTGAAGGACAGTGCCAGCAGGAATTCATCCCAAGCATTGACGAAAGCCAGAATGCCAGCAGTGAATACGCCCGGTGCGCAGAGCGGAACGACGATCTTGAACAGTGCACCGATACGCGTGCAGCCATCGATCATCGCGGCGTTTTCCAGATCGCGCGGAATACCTTCGAAGAAGGACACCAGCATCAGCGTGCAGACCGGCAGCGATAGAACCGTGTAGGGCAGAACCAGCGCAATCCACGTGTTCAACAGGTTCAGCGTGCGCATTATTTCAAACAGCGGCACCAGCAGCGTGACCAGCGGAAAGGTGGAGACGGCGATGATGGCGGAAAGGATGAGGCCGCGATAACGCAGGTTCAGCCGCGCCAGCGCATAGGCTGCCAGAACCGAGACGAACAGCGTCAGGCAGGTGGAAAGCAGCGCCACCATGAAACTGTTGAACAGGAAGATATGCAGCGGCTGATCCGAAAAGGCCTGCATGTAGTTTGCCAGTGTCGGGGCGTGCGGCAGCCATGTAATCGGCTTCGCCGTCAGTTCGGCCTCGTTTTTCAGCGAGGTGAACAAAATCCAAAGCGCTGGGAACATGCCGTTGATCAGAAGTGCGGCGGCTGCGAAGAGGCGAAGCGGGCGACCGGAGAGCATGGAGGAAAGGCCGGGAGAGGTGACGGTGCTCATGGCTTAATCCTTCGTTCTGATGGCGCGCAGATAGATGACGGTCACGACCATGGAAAGCGCAAACATAACCACTGCCAGCGCCGATCCGTAACCGAGATCGAGGAAGGACACGGTGTTCTGGTGGATATACATGGCAAGCGTTGCAGTGGAGGTGCCGGGGCCACCGCCGGTCATCATATAGGGAATATCGAAGGTCTGGAGCGCGGTAATGGTTCTGAAGATCAGCGCCACCACGATTGCGGGCTTCAGCAGAGGCAGGGTGATTTCGAAGAACTGGCGAATTCTGCCCGCGCCATCCACGTCGGCTGCCTCGTAAAGCGAGCGCGGAATGGTCTGGAGACCGGCGAGGATGATCAGCGCCATGAAAGATGACGTCTTCCAGATGATCGTCAGGCAGATGGCAGCGAATGCCCAGTGCGGCGAGTTGAACCAGATGATGCCTTCGAAACCGAAGCGGTTGAGCACGTCGTTGACGACACCATATTCCGAATGGAAAAACCACGCGAAGATAAGGCCCGCGAAGGAAAGCGGCAGCGCCCAGGGAATGAGGAGCGAAAGACGCACTGGCCATTGCGTGCGGAAGGGCAGGTTGGCGAGCAGCGCCAGAGCGAGGCCCATCAAAAGCGCACCGGGAACGGTGATCAGCGTTATCAGCACCGTATTCCAGGTGGTTTCCCAGAATACCGGGTCCTCAAGCATCAGGCGGTAATTATCGAGGCCGACGAATTCTGCGGGCAGACCAGAAGTCAGAGACAGGCTGAAAAGGCTGGTATAGCCGAGTTTCAGCACGGGATAGACGATAATGAGCGCCAGCAGAATGCCTGCGGGAGCCAGCAGCAGCACGGCCAGCGCCCGGTCTCCGAGATCGAGCCAGTTCGTCCAGCGCGGGGCAGGTTTTTCCGCACCGTGCGTGGCGTGCAGAGACGAGGTCATCACCGTCGCATCTCCCAAAGGAATTTCGAATTGAGGAGGGTTGGAGTGCCGGGTCCGACCACGGCACTCCCTTGTAAATTAGCGGATGATCCGCTTCAGACGCGTTTCGATTTGCGCTGCGCCGTCTTCCGGTGTCGTAACACCTGCAAGCACGGCATTGACCGTGGTGCGGATCACTTCGCTGACCTCGTTATAGCGCGGCGTTACCGGGCGCGGCTTTGCGGTTTCGACAACCTGCAGCGCATCGGCAAACCACGGTGCTGCCTTCAATACGGCTTCGTCCTTATAGGCAGCCGGATAGGTTGGCAGCAGCGAGCCGTTGGTGGCCATGAACTTGGATGTATCCTGACTGGAGAGATATTCGACCAGCTTCTTCGATTCATCCTTATGGTTGGAATAGGCGGAAACGCCCCATTCCCAGCCACCGAGGCAGGTTGCCTGTTCGCCACCGGCAACGGCGGGCAGGCGGGCAACGCCGACCTTGCCGACGACAGCCGATTCCTTGCCCTGAGACTGCGCCCATGCATAGGACCAGTTGACCGCGAAGACGACGTTACCGGCCTGGAATTCCTTGCGGGTGTCATCCGTTGCAACTTCGGCAATGTTCTTCTTGGCCACGCCCTGATCGACGAAGCTCTTCCAGAGCTTGAGCGAGTTGACGGCAGCCGTCTTGTCGAAGGTCAGCTTGCCGTTTTCGACAAGGTTCTTGCCCTGGCTCCAATATGGCAGGAGGAAGGTGCAGACCGCGCCTTCGATTGCTTTGCCTTGGAAGGACAGGCCCTGAAGGTCCGGATTTTTCTCGCCTTCGGTGATCTTCTTTGCCGCAGCGGTCAGCTCATCCCAGGTTTTTGGCGGGGCGATGCCGTATTTGTCCAGCAGGTCCTTGCGGTAATAAAGGAACATGGAGTCGGCAAAGGCTGGCAGCGCAACGACCTTACCGTCGACCGTGTTGGCCTCGGCATAGGCCGGGAGATAGGAGGACATGTCCTTGCCTTCGAAAGGTACGGTCCAGCCAGCGGCGGCAAATTGTGCCGGGCGGATGACGTCGAGAATGAGGACGTCGAGAGACGGATCCTTCGCGGACATGATGGTATTGAGATATTGCGCCTGCGCTTCCGACGTGTTGCCGCCGGTCTCGATGGCGACCTTGGTGCCGGGATTTGCTGCCTCGAACTTGTCCAGCACCTGACGCCAGACCTGCGGCTGATGCTGGCTGGAGATATACACCTTCAGATCGGCGGCAGATGCCAGCGATGTCGTCAGGCTGAGCGCGAGCAGGGCGCCCGTCATAATTTTGAATTTCATTTCCATCCTCCCATTGAACCCTAAAGTTTGCAGTGCTTTTTCGCGAACTGCTATTAATTGATGACGCGCTGGCTTTCCGCATCGAACAGATGAATGCGCGATGGATCGACGCCGATGCGGATCGTTTCGCCTACCGTTGGTCTCGCATCCGGCGCCATACGTGCCGTCAGCATATCGCCGCCGATGTTGAAGTGCACCAGCGTATCGGAGCCCAGCGGCTCCACGACCTGAACCTTAGCCGATACGACTGCGGCGTCATCCACCACATCGCCGAAATGCTCTGGGCGGATGCCGACAAGCATTTCGCGCCCATCGAGCGCGCCGGACTTGCCGAGTCGAAGAACGTCTGACGCAAGGCTGTCGCCATTGCCGAAAACTATTTTGCCGCCAGACATGCGCCCACGCGCAAAGTTCATGGCAGGTGAACCGACGAAGCCGCCGACGAACACGCTTTGCGGCTTGTTGTAAACCTCATCCGGCGTGCCAACCTGCTCGATCTCGCCATTCTTGAGAATGACGATGCGATCCGCAAGCGTCATCGCTTCCACCTGATCGTGGGTGACGTAGATGATCGTCGTGCCGATCTGCTGGTGCAGGCGCTTGATTTCGGTGCGGACCTGCCCGCGAAGCTTGGCATCGAGGTTGGACAAGGGCTCATCGAAAAGAAAGACCTGCGGTCTGCGCACGATGGCGCGGCCCATGGCCACGCGCTGGCGCTGGCCACCGGAAAGCTGTCCGGGGCGGCGCTCGAGAAGGTGGCCGATGCCGAGCATCTCGGCAGCTTCATTGATCCGCTGGTTTGCCTCGTTCTGCGCAACGCCGCGAACTTTGAGGCTGAAACCCATGTTTTCGCGAACGGTCTTGTGCGGATAAAGCGCGTAATCCTGGAAGACCATGGCGATATCCCGGCCACGCGGGGGCAGGGTGTTGACCACGGTGTTGCCGATGCGGATTTCGCCGCCGGTGATGCTCTCAAGTCCCGCCACCATGCGGAGCGTGGTGGACTTGCCACAGCCGGAAGGGCCAACGAACACTACGAACTCGCCATCTGCGATTTCGAGATCGATGCCCTTCACGATGCGCAATGCGCCGTAGCTCTTTTCCAGTTTACGCAGGCTTACAGAAGCCATCCATTCCTCCCAAGCTCGTCATTACCGACGAGTTCCTTGACAAAAATCATAACCACGAAAAAAAAGAAATCAATAGTGTATCAATTTTATTCCTGCGGCGTTTTTTCGTCCGCTTTTTCTTTGAATTCACGTCATAATTTCCAAGGCTGCTGCCGATATTAGACGTATCGGTCTTTATAGTCGCCATATTAGCGAAGCCTGCTGACATATCGCGCTATGGTATGGTCGTACCATGTGTGGGAAACCTCCGCCTTGTCACCCTCATGCGAGTGGCTGATGCGCAGCACATGGGGCAGCAGATCGCCGCGCGCAGGACGGAAGAAGGAGGGCGCCCAATCCGGCACGCGACCGAGATCGATATAGTCCTCCGCTTTGGCAATCCAAAGGTTCAGCCGCGTGCGATAATAAAGATAAAGCGACTCGGAGAGGTCTTCCGGCGCGATGGAATCGACATACGAGCCGTCGAGCCAGATTTCCTCGATTGCTGCAATCTTGCCGCCGATTCTGCGCAATCTGCGAATGCGGTGGCCTTCCGATGACGTGCCGAATGTCGGCAAGCCTCTGTCTTTCACCTCGCGGCTCACGCTTAGAATCTCCGCCGTCGGCAGACCGCCGCCCTCTATCAGCTCCAGCCGGAACATGGCGTAGACGCTCTGCGGATCGTTGACCGCGCGGATGTAGTTGCCCGAGCCCTGAATGCGCTCGAGCAGGCCGCGGCTTTCCAGTTCGGCAAGGGTCTTGCGCAGCGTTCCCACGGCGATGCCCAAGTCTCTGGCCATATCCCGTTCCGGCGGCAGCTTCTCTCCGTCGATCAGCGTGCCCGCCGCAATATCGCGCACCAAGGTCTCCGCAATCTGGAGATACATGGGCAGGCTTCCCCTGGAACTCTTCATTTTCAACGCCTTTACTCCCCCGGCATAAAAAATTGATACATCATTGATTTACATCAAGGTGGATGATATTGAAATAGGCATTGGACGTTTTGGGAGGATTTTTATGACCGTTGTGCCCGTAACCTCAGCTGACCTCGATGCTGCCGAGGTGTCCTGGTTTTCGGCTCTTTGCTCCGATGACTACGAGTTTTTGGGCGTGCCGGATGGCCGCCTGCGCTCCAGCTGGGATCATTGCTCCTCCATCGTCAGAAAAGCGGAAGAACTCAAGTTTCGCAATATATTGTGCCCATCTTCCTATCAGGTTGGGCAGGACACGTTGAGCTTCGTTGCGGGTTGCGCGCCGATTACGCAAGACATCAATTTTCTGGCCGCCATTCGTTGCGGAGAAATGCAGCCGATCATGCTGGCGCGTACCGTCGCGACGCTCGATCATATGCTTAAGGGCCGTCTTACGCTGAACGTCATCAGTTCGGATTTTCCGGGCGAGGTGGCCGATAGCGCCTATCGCTACAAGCGCAGCCACGAGGTGGTCGAGATTCTTCGTCAGGCCTGGACTCGCGATGAAATCAACCATGAAGGTGAAATCTACCAGTTCAAGAACGTCTCGACTGAACCGGCACGGCCTTACCAGCAGAATGGCGGCCCGCTGCTTTATTTCGGCGGTTATTCGCCTGATGCGCTGGAACTCTGCGGCGCGCAGTGCGACGTTTACCTGATGTGGCCGGAAGTGAAGGAGCAGTTGGCAGAGCGCATGCGCGCCGTGCATGCTCGCGCCGAGGCCCATGGCCGCACGCTGGATTACGGTCTGCGCGTTCATATGATCGTCCGCGATACGGAAGCGGAAGCGCATGAATATGCCGAACACCTCGTCTCGAAACTGGATGACGAGTATGGCCGCCAGATCCGCGCCCGCGCCCATGACAGCATTTCGCTCGGCGTTGCGCATCAGGCCAAGGCGCGCGAGCAGGCGGATCAGTTCGGTTATACCGAGCCGCATCTATGGACCGGTGTTGGCCGTGCCCGTTCCGGCTGCGGTGCGGCGCTCGTCGGCTCCACCGATCAGGTTTTGAGCAAGCTGGAAGAATACCAGAAGATGGGCATACGCGCCTTCATCTTCTCCGGCTATCCGCATCTTGATGAGGCCGAACATTTCGGCAAAAAGGTGCTGCCGCAAATGAAGACCTGCTCGCTTCCGCATGCGCGAGGTCGCGTTCCGGCAGAAACACCTGCAACACCTCTTGGCAATGGAGAGCGCCACTAATGCAACGCATCGATATCACTTCCGGTCTTTCCTTCAGCCGCATCGTTTACGGCATGTGGCGCATCGGTGACGATGCCGACACCTCGCCGCGCCATGTGCAGGCAAAGATCGAGGCGTGCCTTGAGCAGGGCATCACGACCATGGATCAGGCCGATATTTATGGTGGCTACACCGCAGAAGCCATTCTCGGCGGCGGCCTTCGTGAAGCGCCATCGCTGCGTGACAAAATAGAGATCGTGACCAAGTGCGGCATCGTTGCGCCCGCTGGCCGCCACTCTGCTGCCCGCGTAAAACATTACGACACGTCTGCAAAGCACATCAACGAATCCGTAGAAGCCTCGCTTCGCGACATGAACACGGATCGCATCGATCTTCTGTTGATCCATCGCCCGGACCCTATGCTGGACCCGGAAGAGACCGGTGAAGCGCTGGATGCGCTTGTGACATCGGGCAAGGTGAAAAGCGTCGGCGTTTCGAATTTCCGCCCGTGGGATTTCTCGCTGCTGCAATCCAACATGACGGAAGAGCTGGTTACGAATCAGATCGAAATCAGCCTTGCGGAAACATCGCCCTTCACCAATGGCGATCTGGCATATTTGCAGGAGCGTGATCTGCCGATCATGGCCTGGTCTCCGCTCGGTGGCGGCTCGCTGATGGGCAAAGAAGGTCCGCTGGCCGATGCGCTGGAACGTATCGCCCGGGAAAACAATGTCGATACGGCAGCGGTTGCCGTCGCATGGCTTCTCGCCCATCCGGCAAAAATCCTGCCGGTCATGGGTACGAATAATCTGGCCCGCATCGCCACCATCTCCAAGGCCAATGAGGTCAAGATGGATCGCCAGACATGGTTTGAGCTTTACACGCTTGCAAACGGTCGTGAGGTACCCTGATGTCCCTGAGCAGTTTGAACACGCATAATGAACATCGTTTCGTGCCTGACGCGACGACGGCGCGCAGCTTTCGCAACGCGCTCGGCAACTTTCCAACGGGCGTAACGGTGGTGACCGCCGATACACCGAGCGGCCCGCTTGGCATGACGGTCAACAGCTTCTCCTCCGTTTCGCTCGACCCACCGCTCGTCCTCTGGTCTCCGGCCAAGACGTCTACGCGCCACGACTTTTTTGTCGGGGCCACGAATTTCGCCATCCACGTTCTGGATGCGGAGCAGGATGCACTTTGCTCTCGCTTCACACGAGGTGGACGCGGTTTCGATGAGCTGGATTGGGAGCCGAATTCGGAAGGCGTTCCGATCATTCCGGGCACTCTTAGCCGCTTCGAATGCGCGCAATCTTCCGTTCACGATGCTGGTGATCATTCGATCATCATCGGTCGCGTCATCCGCGCCGCGCATCGCGAAGGCGAGCCCCTATGCTTCGCGCGCGGCGCGTTCGGGCGCTTTACCGTAAGCGCCTGATCAGTGATGCAACAGCGATAACAGGCCGCTGATCACGGTCGCGCCACCGATTGGCGCGATCAGGGCCAGAAAAAGATTCAAGCCCAAGACCCAGATCAAAACCTTCTGCTCGCGTCTGGAAAGCTGCCGATATTGCGGCTTGCGTGGCGGTTCGGGTTGCCGCCGGTAATAGCCTTGCAGATCAAGGTACATGCCGTTTCCTCCGCATCGTTCAATGCTCAATATACTATCACAATGCTGTTCAGGATCACAGGCGGAGGCAAAATCCGCGCTCGTGGTGTGGATCGATTGGCGGCAACCTGCGTTATGCGATGGTTGTTCAGAAAGTCGATCAATAAATCGCGCGCGGCTTTTAAAATATCGCAATTTCTCTTCAAGATAGAGTAAGACGCATTGATTGAATAATGAGGAAGATCTTCGGATGCGCTTGAAGCACCTTTTCTTTGGCCTGGTTCTCATATCGGCAGCGTCTGCGCAGGCGCAGGAACCGACCCCGCCGCCAGTGCTTGCGCCATCCGCAAGCCAGGAGCAGGCTGCAAATCTCAGCGCACAGTTTCTGGAACGCTACGCCTACAAGCCGATCCCGCTGGATGATGCGCTTTCCGTGAAGATCATGAACAAGTTCATCAAGTCGATGGACCCGGACCGCATGCTGTTCATGCAATCGGACATCGATGGCTTTGCCATCGACAGCAAGAAGATCGACAATCAGATTCTCGACAAGGACATCGAAATTCCGTTCTCGATGTTCAACACCTATACGAGACGCGTCGTTGAGCGCATGACCTATGCTCGCGCGCTCTTGAAAAACGGCTTCGATTTTACCGCGAAGGAAGACTACCCGATCTCGCGGGAAGACGCTCCATGGGCGCAAACAGAAGAACAGGCCAACGAACTGTGGCGCAAGCGCGTTAAGAGCGACTGGCTGCGATTGAAGCTTGCCGATCAGGACGACGCGAAAATTCGCGATACGCTGGACAAGCGTTACAAGAACATTCTCGACCGCGTTTACACCTATAAGAGCGACGACGTTTTCCAGTCGTTCATGGCCGCATTCACCACGGCTGTCGATCCGCATACGGATTACTTCAGCGCGCAGACGTCTGCCGAATTCGATATTTCGATGAAGCTTTCTCTGGTCGGTATTGGTGCCGTTCTGCAGGAGCGCGACGGCTATACGACGATCCGCGAGCTCGTTGCCGGCGGCCCGGCCCAGCTTTCCGGCAAGCTGGTGGTCGGAGACCGCATCATCGGCGTGGGGCAGGGCAAGGAAGGCCCCATCAAGGAAGTCGTTGGTACGCGGCTGGATGAAGTCGTCCAGATGATTCGCGGCGAGGAGGGCTCCGTTGTCCGCCTCGATATTCTTCCGGCAGACGCTGGTGGTACCGGCGGTCACCGCATCATAGACCTCGTGCGTGACAAGGTGAGCCTTGAAAAGCAGGCGGCCAAGAAGTCTGTCCTATCGGTCAAGAACGGCGATGCCACGTCCAAGATCGGCGTCATTACGCTTCCGACCTTCTATGAGGATTTCGACGCTCGCCGCAAAGGCGACAAGGATTACCGAAGCGCCAGCCGCGATGTGGAAAAACTTCTGGGCGAGTTGAAAGACGAGAAGGTCGATGGTGTCCTGATCGATCTCCGCGACAATGGCGGTGGCTCGTTGAGCGAAGCCATCGACCTGACGGGCCTCTTCATCGGCAAGGGCCCGGTCGTTCAGCAGCGTAACGCGGCCGGTAAGGTTGAAGTCGAAAATGACGACATTTCCGCACCCGTTTGGGACGGCCCTCTCGGCGTTCTGATCAATCGCGGTTCGGCCTCGGCTTCCGAGATTTTTGCTGCGGCAATTCAGGATTATGGGCGCGGCGTCATTGTTGGCGAGCCCAGCTTCGGCAAGGGCACCGTGCAGACGGTGGTCGATCTTGACCGGGTTGCGGGCAACCAGAAGCCGGAACTTGGCCAGCTGAAGCTCACCATCGCGCAGTTCTTCCGCGTCGATGGCGGCACCACCCAGTTGAAGGGCGTGACACCGGACCTCGCTTTGCCGGGCATCTCGGACCCCAAGACGCTGGGTGAATCCAGCTATGATAACGCCCTGCCTTGGACGAAGATCAAGCCCGCGCGCTACAAGAAGCTTGGTGATGTTGCTGCAGAAGTGCCGCAGCTTGAAAAGCGCCATGAAGAGCGCGTGAAGAACGACAAGGATTTCCAGCGCTTCGTAGAAGATGTGGCAGAGCTGAAAACCGAGCGGGAAAAGAAGACGATCTCTCTCAACGAGGCCGAGCGTCGCAAGGAAATGGCGGCACTGACCGCGCGTTTGAAAGCTCGTCAGGACGATGGAAGCGGGATTCTGCAATCACAGGATGACGGCCTTCAGGCCAATGAGCGCAGCCTTAGCGCCAATCTGGCAATCGAGAACGCGCGCAAGAACGTAAAAGATGTTCTTCAAACGGAATCCGCGGCAATCGTCGCGGACGTCATGGACTTGACCAAAGGCGCCTCTGCCGCGCAATAACTGAACAAAAAGGCCGGGAAACGCATCCCGGCCTTTTTTTCGTCCCCGTCGTCTCCCTGTCTTCATCATCGAAATATTAACCGGTTGGTTCGATTTGTTCCGACAGTAACCCGGTTGAAACTTCCGTTACGGTAGAAAGCTCCGAACAAGACAATCGGAACATACCAAGATGGTGCGCTTTACCCATTTAAGGCTGGTCGGGCCTGCGGCAGTGCTGATAGCAATCCTGCTGGTAGGGCTGGCCGCCATTCCCTATTTCGGCGTGGAAAAACTCGATGCCGGGGTACGCGAGCGTCAGGAAACGCTGGTCAAGCGCAACATCTCCGTCTGGATTTCAGACGTTGAATTCGCGCTCACATCCTGGACCGTTTGGGATGAAGCCATCTCCAAAGTCGAAAATAATTTCGACTATGAGTGGGTCGACCGGAACATGGGCAGTTCGCTGATCGGAACATCGCGCACGCGCTTTGCGGCGATTATCGATGGCGAAGATCTGCTGATCTATTCTAAAATCTCAGATGAGGTGGCTAAACGCCCTTTCTTTAAAAGAGGCGCCGCAGAGATTGTGCAGGAGGCGCATTCACTGTTCGGTCTGGTGCGTGCATCGGAGGACAGGGTAAAGAAGCCGGGCATTCCCGACCCGTTGGCATTCAGCAAGATCGAGGTCATTGGGGATGATGCCGTTTTGTTGACGGCAAGCCTTTTTCAGCCTGACTTTGGCACTGCGAAACTCAAAGGAAAACGCGCCCCCATTCTCATCACCGCGGTCCCGATTGCCGGAAGTCTTCAGGAATTCCTCGGAAATCGCTTCCTTCTCGATGATGCCGTGGTTGGTCCCACGAGCAATGTGAGACCTGACCGCGCGAGCGTCGAAATCGCTGTCGGTGAAAATGGCAAGTCCCAGAGCCTGTCCTGGCGTCCGAATACGCCTGCGCGGGATTTGCTGCGCCAATCGCTTCCGTTGGCCGCAGCGCTGGCCGTCGTCTTCATCGCGGGCGCGATATTCGCAGTGGGCATCTCCCGCCGGGCTTTGGCCGCCCTCGTTGAGGCAGAAAAACGCATGCGCCATGCTGCTTCTCATGATTTTCTTACCGGCCTTGCCAATCGTTCTCTTGTCGCAACCGAATTTGCCCGCATGACCCGGGAGGGCGGTGTGACCGTCGCCTGCCTCGATCTCGACGGCTTCAAAGCCATCAACGACCGTTACGGCCATGCCGATGGCGACGAGTTGTTGAAGCAGGTGGCAAACCGGCTCCTCTCAAGCTGCTCCGAGCAGGATGTGGTATTCCGGCTTGGCGGCGATGAGTTCGCCATATTGATGCCGCTCATCTCCAGACAGGCCGCGGAAGCGTGCTGCCGCAAGCTAGTAACGCATCTTTCCCGTCCTTATCGCATTGGCAACGCTGTTGTAAGCGTGGGCGCATCCTTCGGTGTCAGCGAAGTTCTTCCAAGCGAAACGGATTCGACCATCGCCTTCAGGCGCGCCGACGAAGCGCTCTATCAGGCAAAGAATGCAAGCCGCGTTGCGCCCACTGAAACGCCAACCCCCGCAGAACCACTACGCCGCACGGCCTGAGACAAATCGCGCGCGAAGTCCGTTGTTTCGAACAGGCGGCTTGACTTAAAACCGCCAGTCGTTGACCACCGTGGCAAAGAATTGCCACGCCGAGTCGATTTGCTCCGGCGGAAATGAACTGCCGAAAGGAAGACTTTTGTCACTGGACCCGCTTAAAACCCGCTCTTTCGATGCTTTCCTTTTCGACATGGATGGCACGATCCTTGATTCCAGCGCTGCTTCCGAGCGCGTCTGGGGTGGGTGGGCAAAAGAAAACGGCATTCCGACGCCGCCTTATCACGGCAGGCGCGTGGAAGACACGATTGCAGATTTGACAGCCTTCGGCATCGACATCGAAAAAGGCGCCGAGCAGATCAAGCAGCGCGAACTTGATGATCTTGATGGCGTGGTGGCAATTCCGGGCGCGCCGGAGTTTCTGAAAACACTCCCTGCCCACAAATGGACGGTCGTCACCTCCGCTCCTCGGGAGCTCGCCATAAGGCGCATGCAGGCAGCGGGGATTTCCGTCCCGCCGATCATCATTGCTGCGGAAGATGTGAAAGGCGGCAAGCCGCTGCCCGATCCGTTTCTGGCTGGTGCTCGCCTTCTTTCGGTCGATCCCGCCAATTGTCTGGTCTTTGAGGATGCCGATGCTGGCATTCGCGCGGGCGAAGCTGCGGGCGCTTCCGTTCTTGTCATCAGCCACACGGGAGGTGCAACGCTTCAGGGCCGCGCAAGTGTTGGCGATTACCGCGCGCTTTCCGTCCGGATCGAGGGCGACAGGCTCGTCATCGGCAGTAAGGTAGCGCAATAATTTGCGCGCTTGCAAAGCTCTGTGGGAAACTCACGGCGGGTGAATGACAGGCTCTAACATTCGCGTTATCGAAAATGATAGGGGCTGATGAGTCGAGTATCAGCCGTTTCGACAACAAGAAATCCTGTCTGGCATGCGCGACTTATCGGTGGGACCATTTCGGTTCGCGCCAGCCGGATCGTGGGGACGGAGATCACGATGAGCGATGCAAGAAGCTATTTTCCACGCTGGAAACTGAAAACGCATGGGCAGATCATGCCCGATGAGCGCCTGCCTACCGGGCAAACGGTCGTTCTCGGTTTTCAGCATGTGGTGGCAATGTTCGGTTCAACCGTGCTTGCGCCCATCATCATGGGTTTCGACCCCAATGTATCGATCCTGTTTTCCGGCATCTCCACGCTGATTTTCTTCATCGCTGTCGGCGGGCGCGTTCCCAGCTATCTCGGCTCCTCCTTCGCCTTCATCGGCCCGGTTCTGGTTGCGACGGGTGCGGCGGCAGGTGCTACCAGCCCCAATATCGGTCTCGCGCTCGGTGGCATCATCGCCGCCGGTGCTCTTTACGCGCTTGTCGGCTGCATCGTCATGTTTGCCGGTCATCGCTGGATCGAACGCCTGATGCCGCCGGTTTTGACGGGTGCAATCGTTGCAGCCATCGGTCTTGTTCTTGCGCCGGTGGCAATCGCCAGCGCTTCCGGCACTGGGCCTAATAATCCGGATGGCAGCCAGCTATCGCGATGGATTGCTTTGCTGACGGTAATATCCGTCGGCGCTGTGGCCGTTTACGCGCCGGGAATGGTGCGCCGCCTGCCTATCCTCATCGGCGGTGCAATTGCCTATCTGGTCTATCTCTTGCTCGCAAACGGCATGGGTATGGGTGCGGCGGTTGATTTCTCAAGCGTGTCCGCCGCCGCCTGGTTCGGCCTGCCCAAGTTCACTGCGCCGGTCTTCTCCGCATCGTCGGTTGCCCTCATCGCGCCCGTGGTCGTCATTCTGGTCGCGGAAAACCTCGGCCACATCAAAGCCATCGGCGCGATGACCGGTCGTTCGCTCGATCCGTATCTCGGCCGCGCCTTCATTGGCGATGGTCTCGCCACGATGATTTCCGGTGCCTTCGGCGGAACGGGCATGACCACTTATGCGGAAAACATGGGCGTCATGGCCATTACCCGCATCTTCTCCACGCTGGTCTTCGTCGTTGCCGCTGCTGTCGCCATCCTACTCGGCTTCTCGCCTAAATTCGGAGCGCTGATCCAGACGATCCCCGGCCCCGTCATCGGCGGCCTCTCCATCGTCGTCTTCGGCCTCATCGCCGCCACCGCTGGCCGCATCTGGGTAGAGAACAAGGTGGATTTTTCAGATCCGCGCAACCTGATCACCGTCGGCATCGCTCTCGTTCTGGGCGCCGGAAACTTCAAACTCGAAGTCGGCGGCTTCACCCTTGATGGCATCGGAACAGCAACCATCGGGGCAATCGTTTTCTATCATCTATTGGGGTTGGGGAAGAGAAGCGCTGGCTGACCTTCGGCCAGATTGTAAGCATGAGAGGGCACTTAACGGTGCCCTTTTTGCATTTTCAAATTTGCTTCTTCCCTACACGTGGACTGAAACCGGCGTTCGCAATTTTCCTATCTAGGTTCGCACTTGACCAAGCGTCGCCGCTGACGACTGAATATATGAGTTTAAAAGTCGTCTTTTGGTGAGGTCGCAAACGCGACCCGAAAATTACAATCCTGACAGGTGGGTGCCGGAAATGCTGAGCGCGAGCGATACACAATCGACTGCATTGTCTGCTACATCTGCTTCAGCTCGTAGGCTCTATTCCGTCCTGGGCGGTCTTTATCTGGCGCAAGGCATTCCAACCTATCTGCTTCTGGTCGCTTTACCGCCTATCATGCGCGAAAGCGGGGCCTCCAGGACTGCGATCGGCCTCTTCTCACTTTTAATGCTGCCGCTCATTCTTAAGTTTCTCGTCGCGCCGCTGGTGGATCGCTGGTCTCCAGCGCCTAGGCTCGGGCATAGGCGTGGTTGGATCATACCGACACAATTTCTTGTCAGCTTCGGTATTGCGTCGCTGGCGTTGATCGGGCCAGGCGATGCCACAACTTTATTCGCGATCTGCCTGTGCATAACGATTGTCTCCTCGGTTCAGGATATAGCGACCGACGGCTACGCAGTTCGACATCTGACGGACAGAACACGTTCCATGGGCAATGCTGTGCAGGCTGGCGCCGTTGCGCTTGGCGTGATCATCGGTGGAACCGCAGCATTGGTCGTTTTCCACTACGTAGGCTGGCAGACGATGATTCTGCTCGTCGCCGCACTCTCGCTTTTGCCGGTGATCGCAGCATTCTATATGGGCCCGGAAACCAATGTGGTTGGAGGCACGCGAAAGCGCGCGAGCCTGTCAGGGTTCTTCAGAATGCCTCAAGCCTGGCTCGTCCTTGGCTTTGCTTTGACCTATCGTGCAAGTGAAGGTCTGGTGCGCGGCATGGAAGGCACCTATCTGGTGGACAACAAGGTCCCTACCGACTGGATCGGCTATCTTTCCGGAGGCGCCGCAGCGACGGCGGGCTTGATCGGTGTCATCATAGCCGCGTTCATCATCCGCAAGGTCGGCCTGACCGCAACGCTCATTCTTCTGGGAGGACTTAGAAGCGTCTGCTTTCTTGCCTTCTCTCTCAACGCGTTCGGCGTTTGGCCAGGCATCTGGGTCGCCATGTCTGCCTCGGCGTTCCAAACCCTGATCCGATACATGGAGTTGGTGGCAATCTACTCATTCTTCATGAAGTCGTCATCGAGCGACCAGCCCGGAACGGATTTCACGATCCTCACCTGTGCAGAGCTGATTGTCTACATGATCGGCGCTTCAGTTGCAGGCTTCGTTGCAGACAAGCTTGGCTATTCCGCACTTTTCTCCATCGCAACCATAATCTCTCTGGCCGGAGCGGCGCTATCCATTTGGTTTCTCCGAAGGATCGAGCACTGTTCGAGGGCACCTGTATAGCGGCAGGTGCCTGATACGAACGCGAATTCCAAGAATAATTCCACTGGAGTTGATCTCATGGACACGTTCCCACGGTGCGACAATGATTATTATCTCAAGCGGCAGGCGCGCCGCGAGTCCAATGCGCGCAGCTATCCTCGACGCTTCCCTCTGGCATTGAAATCAGCATCGGGCTGCACGGTAACGGATGTCGAAGGCAGGACCTATCTGGATTGCCTTGCTGGTGCCGGAACCCTCGCACTTGGACATAACCATCCTGAGGTGATCGACAGCCTGCAAAACGTGCTTACATCCGGTCTGCCTTTGCATACACTGGATCTCGTAACGCCTGTGAAGGATAAGTTCGTCTCCGATATTTACGAGACGTTGCCAGCAGACTTGCGCGATGTCGCCAAAATCCAGTTCTGCTCTCCCAGTGGAACGGACGCAGTAGAAGCTGCAATCAAGCTTGCCAAGACTGCGACCGGGCGAACCGATGTCATTGCTTTTCGTGGCGCTTATCACGGGATGTCGCAAGGCTCCCTGTCTCTGATGGGATCATTGGGGCCGAAGGCTGATGTTGGCCAACTTGTGCCAGGCACGCACTTCTTTCCTTATCCCTATTCGTTCCGCTGCCCATTCGGACGCGGCGGCGAAGAGACCGCCACACTAGCGGCGGATTATTTCGAAAAAGCATTTCGCGATCCCGAAGGCGGCGTCAATCTCCCTGCGGCAGTCATACTCGAAGCTGTTCAGGGCGAGGGCGGTGTCATTCCGGCCCCCGTGGAATGGCTGCGTAAAATCCGCGCCGTTACAAGTGAGCTTGGTATCCCTCTCATTCTGGATGAAGTGCAGAGTGGCGTGGGTCGGACAGGAACTTTTTACGCGTTCCAGAAGGCCGGTATATCTCCAGATATCATTGTTCTTTCAAAGGCGATCGGCGGTGGTCTGCCTATGGCAGTCATGATTTACCGTGACAATTTGGATGTCTGGAAGCCGGGCGCCCATGCCGGGACGTTTCGCGGCAATCAGCTTGCCATGGCCGCAGGTTCGAAGACGTTAGAGATCATCAAACGTGATGGTCTCGTGGAGCGCACGGCTATAGCAGGGCGCAGGCTGCGTGCAAACCTTGAACGCATTCAAAACCACACGCGCTATATCGGCGAAATACGTGGCGAAGGCCTCATGCTCGGCATCGAAGTTGTCGATCCAATGGGTAAGCCAGAGGGCTCAGGTCATCCGCCTTTTGGTGGACACATCGCGAAAATGCTACAGGCTGACGCGTTTCGGGCAGGCCTGATTTTGGAGACGGGCGGCCGAGGGGGCGGTGTCCTGCGGTTATTGCCGCCATTGATCATTTCCGACGCCGAGATCGATGACGCGTCGAATATTCTGTCGGACGCCTTTCTGCGCCTGGGACGCCACGCGGCATGAATGTGACGCTATTGAACACCAGGGAAACGCCTGCGGCGTCGAATATGTCTTCCTTCATCCTTGGACCTGATGCTGACGCTCAGGCATCCTACCGTCAAGCGATGGCAGCAGCGGTTGCGTTGATTTCGGATAACACATCCAAAGACAGCATCCACCACGGCGCGGATGTAGAGCAGATGCGAGCACTGCTCAACGGCATGGATGTGCTTCCAGACAATGGAACCGGCACGTTGTCGGCTTTTGATGAGGTTGGTTTTCTCGCCGTTCGCCATGCACTGAACGTAGGCAATCCCGCGACAGTGGCGCATCTTCATTGCCCTGTTGCAATTCCGGCCTTGGCGGCGGAAGTTCTGCTTTCTGCGACAAACCAGTCTCTGGATTCCTGGGATCAGTCGCCTTTCGCAACGCTTGTGGAGGAGAGGGTGCTCTCCTGGCTGACGGATTTTGCAGGCTTGCCCGAGAGCGCAGGCGGCAGTTTTACCAGCGGCGGCAGCCAGTCCAATATGACGGCTCTTTATCTGGCGGCTGAGCGGCAAGGAGCTCCGGCGGACCGAAAAGTGGTCATCTTTACGTCGGAACAGTCGCACTTCAGTATCCGGAAAAGCGCCTCTATTCTTGGTTTTCCAGAGGACGCAGTGGTCACTGTCTCTACTGACGCTGATGGACGAATGTCCCAAGCAGCGTTGAAAAATGCGATAGAATCCGCACTCGCGCAAGGCCGATCGCCATTCGTCATTGCTGCAACGGCGGGCACGACAGATCTCGGCGCGACGGATCCTTTGCAGGAAATTGCCGATCTTGCAGCCTCATATGGAATATGGCTCCACGTAGACGCTGCCTATGGCGGAGGCCTGCTATTTTCCCGGCACAGACAGCGCCTGGCGGGAATAGAACGGGCGGACTCAATCACGCTCGATTTCCACAAGATGCTGTTTCAGCCAATCAGCTGCGGAGTGCTTCTGGTCCGCAACGCCGCTGACTTTTCGCCTTTGGCAATGAAGGCGGATTATCTGAACCCGGAGGTGTCGATTTTTGGCGATGTTCCAAATTTCGTGGAGTCGTCCATGCAGACGACGAGACGAGCCGATGCCCTCAAGGTCTTGATGACGTTTCGGTCCGTTGGGGCGGATAATCTGGACGCACTGATCTGCAGGACGCTGGATAATACTGTCGCGGCTGCTGCGGATATTCGTGTTCGAGCGAATTTGAAGTTGGCGGCAGAACCCTCACTCTCCACCGTCCTGTTCAGATATCTCTCGCCGCAAGGGGAGAAGCGTTCAGACGAAATTACATTGCGGGTACGCGCAGAACTCTTCCGTAAAGGAATTGCCGCACTAGCGACGACCGTCCTCAACGGCAGAGTTCATTTCAAGCTCACACTTCTCAACCCGAATTCAACCCCCGAAGTCATTGGCCGTGTTTTGGACGCGGTTCAAGACATGGCGCGCGAAATGGAGAACGATCATGCACGCACATAAGGCTGCAACACTCGCCCTCCGCTCCCTTCTGAACTGCGTGGTTCGCGAATATGCGGATCGTAGCGTATGGAGCCAGGAGGCAGCGAAACAAAAACTGACGCTGAACTTCCCAAACAACGGCGGTAGCTTGAAGGTGCCGGTCGTCTATCGGTCGATCACAGGGCACAATCTTTTTGCCGAACCTGTCGTGTTGAACGATGATAGCGGAACCAACACCGTCAGTGCCGAAGATGCCATCAGTGTCATCATTGAAAGAATTGAGGCCAATAGCTCAGATGAAGGCCGCGAAGATCTTCTAAAGCGGGCGCATTCCAGTTGCTTGCTGATCGAAGCCGCTCTGGCGAACCGCGAGAGCGATCTGGAGGCACTCATCGATGATCATGTGTCCTTCATCGCGGCCGAACAGGGTTTGATCGCGGGACATGGTATCCACCCTTGCCCAAAAAGCCGTGAGGGAATGACCGAAGAAGAGGGGCGACGCTATTCTCCCGAATTCGCAGCGAGCTTCCGGTTGCGTTGGTTCGCGGTGGCGAGAGATATCTATCACTCTGGGCATTCCGAAGGGTCACCCTCGTCCGAAGATTGGTTGGAGGCAGTAGAAGGTGAAGCACTGTCGGCCTTGCGCGCCAATCTGCCAAACGGCGACTTTGCCTTCCTTCCTGTTCACCCATGGCAGGCAGACGCGATGCTCAAAGGCGTAGAAGTCGCGTCGCTTGTTGCCTCTGGCAAAATAGTGGATTGCGGTGAGGCGGGTGCTCCCTGGTTTCCAACGTCTTCGGTGCGCACGCTTTATCGCTCCGATGCACCCTTCATGCTGAAGCTTTCACTCGGTATTGGTATCACCAACTCGGTGCGGATCAATTTGGCTCGGGAACTTCTGCGCGGCGACGACATGTATCGCTTCCGAAGCAATAAACTGGGGCAGGAACTGACGAAGGATTATCCAGGATTCAACCTGATGCCCGACCCGGCCTATATCGGCGTTGCACCAAATGGCGACGTCATCGACGGGCTTTCAGTTTCGATGCGCGAAAATCCGTTTCATGGCGCGCATTTCAATCGAAACGTGACCTTGTTGGCTGCTCTCTGCGAGCATCTGCCGGAGCGAGGTAGCCGGGTTGGAGCGTTAATTCGTAAACACGCGCGTATTGAAAACAGGGACGTCGGTGCTGTGGCAATCGACTGGTTTGAGCGGTTTCTCGAAGTTTTCGTGAAACCCGTATTCGCGCTTTATCTGCGGCATGGCATCGCAACAGAGGCGCACCAGCAAAACGTGTTGCTGGAGATCGAGGATGGTTATCCGGTCTCTGCTTTCTACCGCGATAATCAGGGCTTCTTTCATCATGAACGGGCTCACGCCGCCCTACATGCAGCCATTCCTGGGATCGGCGAGCGAAGCGAATCCGTTTTCGGTGAGGAAGCCGTCGATGAGCGGGTTCTTTACTACGCGTTCATCAACTCCACTCTGGGCATGATCGGCGCTCTCGGCCGAGAGGGTTTTGTTAGTGAAGAAACGTTGATCTCGATCTTGCGCGATGCCTTGATCAGCCTAGATGCGAGGGAAGGTGGGCAATCCGTGCTTGTCGGAAAAACGCTGGCGCCGACGTTGCAGTGCAAGGCGAACTTGAGAACACGGCTGGCGCAGATGGACGAGCTGGTTGGGCCACTCGAAACGCAGTCCGTCTATCTGGAAATCGACAACCCTCTGTTTCAACAGGTGCAGGCGCGGGCACATGGCTGATCAACTCCTGACCCACGCTCGTTTTGCTTATTCCAGATATGACCCGGATATCGGCAAAACGATCAGCTTCCGGCTGCTTGAGAAGGAGAGCGATCTCGATCTTCTGTGGCGATGGATGAATGAGCCTCATGTCGTCCCGCAATGGAAGATGGCTAAGCCGAAAGAGCACATTGCCGCATATATCGATACGAATCTTACAGACCCGCATCAGGATCCGTATATCGGTTTTATCGATGGAACGCCGATGAGTTATTGGGAAGCTTATTGGGCGAAGGACGATATACTCGGTCGGCATTACTCTGCGGCGGACAAGGATCGTGGCTGGCACATGCTAGTGGGCGAGCCTTCGTTTTTTGGACGAGGTATTGCTCCTGCAGTGATCCGCGCTTTCACACGTTTCCTTTTTCTCGACGATCTCGCCACTGAAAAGGTGGTTGGGGAGCCGAGCGTCGAGGCGAAACGGCTGCTTCGATATGCACCTGTCTGCGCTTTCGAAGAGCAGGGTGAGATCGATCTACCGGATAAGCGGGCAAAGCTCATGTTCTGCCACCGACAGCGCTTCATCGAACAATTTGGATTGTGACCATGACCACACTCGACCTTGCCGGCATCGGCATCGGGCCATTCAATCTGGGGCTCGCATCCCTTCTTTCTTCTCATCCTGAGGTGTGTGCAACCTTTCTGGAGCGTAAGCCTGGTTTCCGTTGGCATGAGGGATTGATTTTACCCGGAACGACCTTGCAGGTGCCATTTCTTGCGGATCTCGTTTCCATGGCAGACCCGACCAACAAATTGAGTTTTCTCAATTATCTGGCTGCACACGACAGGCTTTACAAATTCTACTTCTACGAAAACTTTCTTATTCCTCGTCAGGAATACGATGATTATTGCCGCTGGGCGTCCCAGCAGTTGTCGTCCTGCCGCTTTGGTGAAAGCGTCGTGGATGTACGTTTTGATCGTAGTGACGAAGCATTTATCACCGAAAGCCGCTCGTCTGCGGGCGCCTCTCGCATTTATCGCAGCAAAAACATCGTCGTTGGCATAGGAACATCGCCCTACTTGCCGAAATGGACTGCCTTGCAAAGCAATGGATCAATCTATCACTCCGCCGAATTTGCCAAGCGCAAGGCGGAGCTTATGAAGGCGCGGCGTGTGACGGTTGTCGGCTCGGGTCAAAGCGCTGCAGAATGCGTGCTAGCCTTGTTCAGCGAATTGACACCGGAAAAAGTTGCCGCTGGCGCCTCCATTCGCTGGATCACTAGGTCCGCAGGATTTTTTCCCATGGAGTATTCGAAGCTCGGGCTCGAGTATTTCACCCCAGACTACATGCGTGAGTTTCACAAGCTGCCACGTTCCACGCGCCGCCAGACGGTCGCTGATCAGGGCCTTCTCTATAAGGGCATCAGCTTCTCAACCATCGCGGATATTTACGATCTTCTATACGAACGCTCAATTGGCGGTAGAGACCCCGGTCTCTCGTTGTCACCAAATTGCGAAGTCAAGGACGTCAAAGCTGCCGGCTTTGGTGGCAGCTTCAAGGTTGCTCTGCGCCATAATCTTTCCGGTGAAGAAAGCCTCGTCGAGGCAGACGCGATTGTCGCTGCTACCGGCTATCGTCATGCCTGGCCGGAATGGATCGAGAGCCTGAAGGGCCAGGTTCTTGAAACCTGTGAAAAGGGCGACCTCATCGTTGAAGGCGATTTCCGCGCCCGTCGCTGCGATGGTGGCGATGGAGCCGTCTTTGTCCAAAACGCCGAAACATTCCAGCATGGTGTGGGGGCGCCAGATCTCGGCTTGGGCGCTTATCGCAACGCATCCATCATCAACCAACTACTTGGACGACAACATTATCGGGTCAATTCGCCGTCTGCGTTCCAGAATTTCGGTGTTCCAAGCGACTCATCTGCAAAACTGACAGGAGATATCTATGCGCGTGCCATCTGAAACACTTTTTCAGCCCGCCTTCGATCCGGCTCTCTGGAAGGAAACATCTCGTCGTCTGCTAGCAAAGGTTATCGAAGAGTTCGCTTATGAGCGCGTTTTTCCGGTAAAGCAGGAAACACAGGGACATTATCGTATCGAGTTTGCTGATGCATCCTATAGCTTCAAGGCGAGGCGATACGTTTTCGATAATCTTTCGGTCGAACCCGGCAGCATAGTCAAGCACGCGGAAGGTATCAGCAGCCCCGTTCATGATCCGCTTGCATTCTGCGCAGAAATATTACCGGAGATCGGTGTAAAGCCGATGACCGTCGCGCACTTCATCCGCGAACTCGGCAACACTCTCGTCGCAGATGCCCACATCGCTGCGAGAGCGACCAAGACCGGGGCCGAGCTTGCTGAACTCGATGACATCCGCATGGAAGGCGAGACGACTGGCCATCCTTGGGTAACGGTGAGCAAGGGACGGATTGGGCTTGGATATTCTGATTATCTGGCTTTCACTCCCGAAAATCGCGCAGCCACCAAAATCGTCTGGATCGCCGTAAGCCGGGACCGTGCTTCTTTTGTTTCTGAGGAAGGACTAACGAACGAAAGTCTTGCTACCGAGGCCCTTGGAAAAGACCAGTACGCATTATTCGTTTCCAAGCTGGAGAAGGCAGGAGCTTCTCAGGACAGTCATCACATGATGCCCGTTCATCCCTGGCAATGGGATCATATGATCATCACCCATTTTGCTGGCGATATTGCGTCCGGAAACATCATCTTTCTAGGTGAGGGTGAGGATCATTATCTGCCTCAGCAATCAGTGCGGACGATGTCGAATGTCAGCCAACCGGAGAAGTCCACACTGAAGCTGTGCATGACAATCCTCAATACGGCTGTCTACCGCGGCATTCCCGGCAAAAGGGCGCTTACCGCCGCACCCTTCACAACTTGGCTGGATAAGCTTCTGGAGCGGGATCAGTTTCTCTCCAAGGATTGCGGCCTCGTTTTGTTGGGAGAGCGTGCAGGCATGCATTATGCACACCCACAATTTTCGAAGGTTGCCGGTGCGCCCTATCAGTTCAACGAAATGCTGGGGTGCCTCTGGCGGGATAGCCTTGCCGGACATCTCACGCAGGATGAAATCGGCCTGCCATTGGCCGCATTCATGCATTACGGCAGCGATGGGAAACCGGTCGTTCAAGCCTTGACGGAGAAGGCTGGCGTCAGTGTCGAAAACTGGATGGCGCGGTTCTTCGACGTGGTCATTCCGCCCGTTTACCACCTGCTTGCACGGCACGGGCTTGCCTTTTCTGCACATGGACAAAACGCTACGCTTATCTTGAAAAACGGCATGCCGGAGCGTCTCGCTTTACGCGACTTTATCGATGACGTGATCGTCTGCGATCTGAATTTCCCAGAAACCGACAGTCTTCCGAAAGAAGTCCAGGACGTTCTCTTGCGCCTTCCACCGGATTTCCTGATCCACTTCATCCAGACGACATTGTTCATCTGCGTTTTCCGTTACATGTCGGTTCTTCTCAACAAGCGATCAGGCCTTTCGGAGGACGTATTCTGGAAGCTGGCAACAGAAGCCGTCCAGCGCTATCAGGCCAAATTCCCTGATATGACAGATCGTTTCACCACCTTCGATCTATTCGGTGACGAGTACCCACGACTTTGCCTGAACCGGGTGCGGCTGTTTACTCACGGTTATGCTGATGATGACGAACGCCCGGTTCCGGATTTCCAAGGTACGGTCGACAACCCTCTGGTTCACTTCAATAGGAAGCAAAGCGCAGCCTGAAGGGTGATTTTTTGATATCGATGCCGTGGAGAATGCTCCACGGCATCGATGTAACTGGCCTAATTTTGCGCAGTCATCCGGCGCAAATCCGTCGGACGAATACCGTAGCGACTACGGAACGTGCGATTGAAATAGGAAAGATCGTTGAAGCCTACACTATAAACTATCTGGCTTATGGGTTTAGTCATTGTACTGGCGAGTATCAGGCTCTTTGCAAGAACCAGCCGCCGGTCCAGGACATATCGGGAAAACGTTGTTCCCGACCGGCTGAAGAGTTTCTGAATCGCTCGAGGAGTAACGCCTTCGGCCTTCGCCACGTCAGCGATGGAAAAACTGCTATCGGCGAGGCTGTTCTCGATCAGAGCTTTAATGGACTCCATCCGGTTCAAGGGTAACCCAGCCGGCACGGTCTGCGTGACGTGCTGTGCCAACACCGGGATCAGACCGTAAAAGTGATCGACCATCATGCTTGCGTGCTGCTTGTCCTGATGTTCTTGACGTAAAAGATAGCCCGCATAATTCGTCAGAAGTTGCAACGGCAGGCAGTCCTCAGGAAAAATCTGAAGCAGCACACTGTCTATCGATCTTTTCAATCGCGAAATTGCCGGGTGAGGGAGGTGGGCAAAATCCAGCCGTCCTCCACTCGGCATGCTTATTTCCGAGAATGTATCGGCAGGAAGCAGGATGACCTCGCGAGGCTTGAGTTCGAAGACGCGTTGGCGGTGATGTATGACCATTGGGCCATCGGTCGCGCGCAATATTACCACATCCGGCGTTTCCACGCCTCTTGCGGTCAGGCGTAAAGGCGCTTTCGGCAGATAGAGCGTAGCGAGCGACATATCGACGTGTTTCCACAAAAGTCCGGTAACACCCGAAAGATCGCCCTCTTCAACCGCAATTGTCGCTTCACCCAGCATGTCGAACAGGATTGTTCTGCAGACCAGCCTGCTTTCTGCATCCGGTTGCGAAAGGGCTCCGAATTTCAACGGGCGTATCACTTCCATGAAACGAATACCTTTTCTGTTGAGGTTCGCGTTTATCCAAGTCGGGTTCGTTCCCATCCAAGCCCCACCATTCCATACCTCATAAAACATGATGAAAATAGTCTTCTATTTAGCGCGGCGGGACGGCTGCGGATATTTTCATGCTTCTGGGGGCAATATGAACGGCAGGTGGAATTTCGGCGTCAGCTTTTTGGCTCTCGCCGTCGCAATGGGCGTGAACGATGCAAGAGCGCAGGATACCGCGCAGAACGCACCGTCTGAAAATGGTTCCACAGTGCTGGAGACCATTGTCGTGACGGGTGGACGCTCTCCGCAGCAGATTTCCGATACTGCCAAGACGATCTATGTCGTTGAAGCGGAAGAAATTCAGCAGCAGGCAAGCGCCGGGAAATCCCTGCAGCAGATTTTGGGAGATACCATTCCAAGCTTCGATCCTGTTAGCGTCGGTGCAAGAACCTCTTACGGCCAGAACCTGCGCGGAAGAACAGCACTGGTGCTGATTGATGGCATATCCATGAACTCTGCCCGCGGACTGAGCCGCCAGTTCGATTCAATCGATCCCTTCAATATCGCTCGGGTCGAAGTTCTTTCCGGTGCGACCGCCATTTACGGCGGTAATGCGACAGGCGGTATCATCAATATCATCACTAAAAAAGGTAAGGACGCTGAGCTTGGCATGCACAGCGAGGTCACTGTAGGAGCCGAAAGCGGATTTTCCGGCAGCCAGGATTTTGACCGCAATGCGAAAGCTGCAGTGACCTATAATGCGGAGAATTGGGACGCCCGTCTTTCCATAGCAGGTAATCGCAGCGGTGCGCTCTATGATGGTAGTGGCGAGATGGTCATGCCGGACATCGTGCAGTCTTCCAATGCATTCAATAAGAGGTTGGATGTCATGGGATCGGTCGGTTTTCAAATCGACGATACTCGTCGTCTTGAGGTTTCGGCCCAATTATATGACAGCAAGCAGAATCCAGACTATGGACTGTTCTATGGTGTAAACCTTGCTGGGCTTGGAAATCCGAGCTTGCTGGAGCCGCGGAGTGGATACAGCTCGGATTTCAATCCTAGAACCCAGCGCGCGATGTTCGACATCGCGTATAAGGACGAGGACTTCTTGAATCAGGAACTGCTCATCCAGGCAGCCGTGCGTCGTGAGGAGATTCAATTTAATCCTTTCCCTGCTTCGACATATTTCTGGGCGAGTTCTCAGGACACGAATTACTATACCTTCAAAGCAGCTTTGGTTGCAGAGCCGACCGACGCGCTCAAAATTACCTACGGTATCGATGCCGATCACGACTCGTTCTCCTCTCACCAGAATATTTTTGATTTCAGCCGAGCGCTGTCTTCCGGTGGTCTGAATTTCGATACGGTTGGTATAACAGGTCTATACCCCGACATTGACGTGACGACTGTAGCCGGTTTTGCCGAAGCTTCCTATGAGGCGACAGACAGGCTGACGCTAAACGGAGGGCTGCGATATCAGTTTGTTCATACAGAGGTGTCTGACTATGTTGGGACAGCGCAGCAGGTCGCGATTTTGAATGGCACGCTGACTTCAGCTG